>NZ_JAQGPN010000003.1 GCF_028826155.1 Mesorhizobium shangrilense | reverse complement strand
GCGCGGGCAGCCATGGCGGCGACGCGATCCTGCGCCTGCATGAACTTGCGCGACGAGATGATGAACAGCGTCGCCGTCAGCACGTTGACCAGCGAGAGCACCATGATCGCGTAGCGCAGCGATTCGGTGCCGTAGTTGTCCTTGAGCATGTCGCTGACCAGGCCGGTCGCCTGCGCGCCGAAGCCGAAGCCCAGCAGGCTGATGCCCATGACCAGGAGAGCCACGGCGGTCGCGCGCATGCGCGTCCCGACGAGCGACTGCACCGAGCTGTAGAGCGGTCCCGTAAAGGTCATGCCGAGGCCGTAGGAGAGGCCGTAGAGGAAGACCGACAGCATGTGGTCGGAAACCAGCAGGCTGCACAGCAGCAGCGGAACGCAGGTGAACTGCGTGATGGCGAGGATCCAGACCGGCCACCTGCGGTCGCGACGCACCAGTCGGTCGCACAGGAAGCCCGCAAGCACGCCGCCGGCGCCACCGATGAAGAGCTTCACCGTTCCCAGCAACGGCCCGATTTCCGCCATCGAGAGCCCGAAGGAGCGGACATAGTATGTCGGCATCCAGCCGCCGGTCGCCGAGGACACGAAGTTCACAGCGATGCCGCCGAACATCAGCGGCATCAGGCTCTTCTGCGTGAAGATGAACTTCATCGTCTCGAGGAGCGTCGGCGCATCCTTGGCATTGGCCGGCAGACCGGTCCGCCGCGGCTCCCGGATGACGAAGAAGCTGATGACGGCCAGGATCATGCCCGGTATTCCGGCCGCGATCATCGCGGCTCTCCAGCCATATTCGGCGACGATCCAGCCGCCGACCGCAAGCGCCAGGAAGGCGCCGAGCGAAGCCGACACATAGAACATCGAGATGGCCGAGGCCCGCTTCTCGGGCGGGAAATAGTCCGAGATCAGCGAGGTGCCGACGGGCGTGCCCGCCGCCTCCGCCCCGCCCACGCCGGCGCGCGTCAGCACGATCCCGACATAGCTTCCGGCAACGCCGCCGAGCACCGTCATGCCGCTCCAGATGAAGGCGCAGAAGGACAGCAGGTTTTTGCGGTTGGTGCGGTCTGCAAGATAGCCGATCGGAATGGTGCAGAGCGCGTTGGCGATCGCGTAGATCGTTCCGGCGATCAGCCCGAGCTGGCTGTCGCTGAGCGAGAATTCCTGCTGGATCGCGGGCATGACCGTCGAGATGATCGCACGGTCGATCGAATGCCCGGTATAGGTCAGCATAAGAATCGCAAGGACAAAATATGAGTATTTTGCCGATACGTCCGGCTTATCTGTTAACTCTTGCGTGTACCCAGTCGAAGACATAATTCCTCCCATGCATCGATACAGGTGCTACTGTTAGACTTTCGACCTCATCGCGATTGCCGACGCCACGCCGGCGAGCGCAACTAGCCCCATCAGCAGGAACGCGATCTGGAACCCTGCTTGCTGGGCGATCAGGCCGGTGACCGCAGGCCCCGCCAGCATTCCGAAGTCGGACGAGGTCTGGAAAAAGCCGATCGCCCCTCCCGGGCGACCGCGGCTCAGGTCGCCGACGAAGGCGGTGGCCGACGTCGATGTCAGCGCCGCCCCCAGCGAAAAGAGCGCGAAGCATGCGAGATACGCATGCAGCGACGGCATCAGCACGATCAGACCCGTTCCGGCGAGGACGCAGATCTGTCCGAGCGCCAGCACGGGCTTGCGGCCGAACCGGTCCGCCAATGCGCCGCTGAGCGGATTGGCCAGCGCCTGCAAGGCGGCGGCGCCCGCCAGGCTGATGCCGATCCACCGTGCATCCTGGTTCAGGACGGTCAGGAGAAACACCGGCAGCACCGACACGCGCACGCCGTAGACGCACCAGCCGACCACGAAATTGCAGAAGAACGCCGCCCGGAAGGCGCCGGTCCGCACGGCGACCGCCACGCCGAACACGTCGCCCTCCGCTGCCTTGGGAGGCATGGAAAAGATCTTCGAGCGGCGTAGCGCCACAAAGGCGACGAGCGCCGAGATCCCGACGGCGGCGGCGTAGACGAAGAAGGGGACGCGAGGCGACAATCCGACCATCAGCGCCCCGATCGCAGGGCCGCTGACCGCGCCGACATAGAACGCGCCCATGTAGAGGCCGACGACCTTTCCCCGGCTGCTGGCAGGCGTGGCCCGAAGGATGACCGCCAGTCCGGCGACGCTGTAGAGCGCCGAGCCGACGCCGCATATCCCGCGGAAAAGGGCAAACTGCCATCCCGTCTGGGACAGGCCGGCGAGCACGCTGGTGACCGCCAGGACGATCAGGCCGAAGGTCAGCACGCGCCGGCCGCCCCACCGGCCCGCGGCATGACTGCCCGGAACGTTCGCCAAGAGCCTGCCGAGCGCGAAGGCCGAAATGATCAGCCCGACCATCCCTGCCCCGACGCCCAGTTGCAGCGCGAGCACCGGGATCGCGGGCGACTGGATGCCAAAGCCCACGGCCGTGACGAAGTTCACGCCGGCGAGCACCTTCACTTCGGGCAACAGCCACGAAGCTTTTTGCAAAGGAGGGCCCTCCTGCGCGCGCGCGCCGGGCGCCTCATCGCGCGGTTGATGCGCGCCGGGATCGGGGCTCTGGCTCATTCGTGGGGTCTTGGCGCTACCGGCCCGAGTAGGCGCCGGGGCGCTTTTCGGCGAATGCGGCGATGGCTTCGCGGTGATCCTCGCTGAGGAAGGTCGCGGCCTCGTAGAGCAGGCCCGTCTCCATCACTTCGGCGCTCCGCGCCTTGGCGATGCGGTTCAAGGTCTTCTTGGTGCCCTGCACGGCCAGGGGCGGCAGGCTCGCGAGCTTGCGCGCGACCAGCTCCGCCTCTTCGCGAAGCCTGTCCGCAGCGACGCTGCGGTGGACCAGGCCGACCCTTGCCGCTTCCTGCCCGGAGATGCGCTCACCGGTCATGAGATAGTACTTGGCCGAGGCGAAGGACATGTTGAGCGGCCAGAGAAGGGCGCCGCCATCGCCGGCGACGAGCCCGACTGGCACATGCGTATCCGCGATCTGGGCGTCGTCCGCGGCAAGCACCACGTCGCACAACAGCGCGATCGTCGCGCCGAGGCCCATCGCGTAGCCCTGGAGGGCGCAGACCGTCGGCTGCGGCACATCCAGCATCGCGTTGACCAGGCTGAGCGGGCTGGTCGGAAAATCGAAGACGCGCTGTCCAGGCGAAGGCGTGGCCTGGGGCTCCGGCTTGGCGGCGAACCCCTTCACGTCGCCGCCGACGCAGAAGGCCCGGCCGGCCCCGGTCAGCAGAACGGCGCGGACGCTCTTGTCACCGGCAACTTCGCGGAAGATATGCTCGAGCCCCACATGCATGTCGCCTCCCACCGCGTTCAGGCTGTCGGGGCGGTTGAGCGTCAGCGTGAGGACACCGTCGGCTTGCGAGGCCAGGATCGTTTCGAACCGGTCGTAGTCGGACACTTGGTGCCTCCTGATCATTTGCTGGAGATGCGGGTGACGACGCGTGCGCGCGCCGCCGCGCGGTCGGGATCGGCGATGGCGAGCCGCTGGGCGGCGGCCTCCGCCTCGAGTTGTGCGGCAAGACCCCTGGCGCTCGCCTGGGCCAGAAGCTCCTTGGTCAGGTTGACTGCCTGACCGGGCTTTGACGCCAGATCCTCGGCCACGGCCAGCGCCCTGTCGCGGAGTTGGTCGGGCTCCACGATCTCGCGCAGGATGCCCATCTCGAGAGCGATCTGGGCGTCGAGCCGCCGGCCGGACGTCAGCCAGTCGAAAGCTCGCGAATAGCCGAGCACCCTGGTCACGAAGTATGAGCTGCCGGCGTCGGGAGCGAGGCCGATATCGACGAAGGCGGGGACGAACTTCGCCTGCGGCGAACCGATGCGGATGTCCGCGCCGAAGGCGAGCGCCAGTCCGGCGCCCGCGGCCGCGCCGTTGATCGCGGCGATGACCGGCTTGCGCAGCGCGGCGTAGGCGAGCATGTGGGGGTTGAACGTATGGCGCAGGCCGCTCGTCGCCGGCGACCCGCTGCCCGAGGATTTCAGGTCGGCGCCGGCGCAGAAACCCCGCCCCTCACCGGTGACGACCACGGCGCGCACCGCGTCGTCGGACGCCTCGTGCCAGGCCTGCGAGAGGGCGCGATGCATGTCCGCGTTGATCGCGTTGAATGCGTCGGGCCGGTTGAGCACGACGAGCAGCACCGATCCGGAGCGTTCGAGCCTGATGCAGTCCGCCGTCTCGCTCACAGGGCTGCTCCCGTGCCGAGAATTGCCGTGACCTGGCTGGAGAACTGTCCGCCATTGCCGTGGGCCAGGGCGATTTCGGCGCCCTTGACCTGCCGCGCGCCCGCCTCTCCGCGAAGCTGTCGCACGGCTTCGATCAGCGTGAAGATACCGTACATGCCCGGGTGGCAATACGAGAGCCCGCCTCCATTCGTGTTGACCGGAAGCGAGCCGCCGGGCGCGATGCGCCCGCCCTCCACGAAGGCGCCGCCCTCTCCCTTGGCGCAGAAACCAAGGTCCTCGAGGAACATGATCGTGTTGATCGTGAAGGCGTCGTAGAGCTGCACCACGTCGATGTCGGCAGGGCCGAGACCGGCCATCTTGTAGGCGCGGGCGGACGAGTCGACCGCTGCGCTTGCCGTGAGATCGGGCATGCTGGAGATATGGCGGTGATAATGCGCCTCTCCCGCACCGAGGAAGTAGGCCGGCGCCTTGCGGGTGTTCTTGGCCCGATCCGCCCGCGTCACCACCAGCGCGCCGCCGCCATCCGTGACGAGGCAGCAGTCGCGAACCGTGAGCGGCGTTGAGACCATGCGGCTGCCGAGCACATCGCCGCGCGTCAGGGACGGCTCGCCATGGCTGTAGGCGACCGGGTTCAGTTTCGCCCATTCCCGCGCGGCGATCGCCACGTCGGCAAGCTGCTCGCGAGTGGTGCCGAACTCATGCATGTGGCGGGCGGCGACGAGAGCGTATCCCGAGACGGGATCGCGCGGCTTGTAGGCCTCCTGATAGTTCGGCGTTTCGGGAATGCCTGCAGCGCGCGCAGGACGCTGCCTGTCGGCGCGGGGCGTGCTGCCATAGGCGATCAGCGCGACGTCGCACTGTCCCGCCGCCAGCGCCATGGTGGCATGATAGAGGTGCGAGACGAAGGCGCTGCCGCCGATGTTCGCCCCGCCGGTCACCCGCGGGCGGATGCCCAGATATTCGCCCAGATTGAGATTGGGCCCGAAGCTCGGCACGATGCTGTAGAGCGCATCCACGTCCCGGGTGCTGAGACCGGCGTCGTCCAGCGCAGCCACCGCGGCCTGCGCCGCGAGGTCGACGGCGAAGCGGTCGGGACCGACGCTGCCCAGATCGGATTCGGCCACGCCGACGATGGCGGTCGCGCCGCGAAGATCAAGCCCGCTCATGTGGGGTCTCCCTCGGGATGGAAAACGAGACGGGGCGCCTTGTCCGCAGTTCCCGCCTCGACGCTCGCACGCACACGCAGCCCGATCGGGGGCGCGTCCGGAACTCCGGGCACCGTGCTCATCAGCCGGAAGCCCTCGTCGACGTCGATGAGGACCACGTTGTAGGCGGAGCCTGGTTCGCCGATCTGCGTCGCCGAATAGACGGTTCCCCTGCCCTCGCTGTCGCTCCAGGCGACGTCGGGAGAGCCGCATTTCGTGCAGGCGATGCGCGGCGGGAAGAAGGACGATTCACAGGCGTTGCAGCGCATGAAGCGCAGCACGCCCCTGGCCAAACCGTCGAGATACCCCCGATATGGCGCCAGTTCACGAAAGTTGGTCATCAGGCATCCTCCCCCGCGACGGTCGCGCCGCCGGTCAGCACTGTGTTCCGCTGGCCGTCCGGGCCGATCCGTTCAACCTTCAGCTCATAGGCCGCGCGGCGCGGGTCCTCCCCTTCCGCCGCAGCGATCGAATGCCCGGAGAACACGAGCACGTCGCCCGGCCAGACCTGCCCGACATAGCGGACCGAGAAGCGCCGAAGGTTGTGCAGACCGAAACGCTGCACGACGAAATCGGAAAGCAGGCCCGCCGTGAGCATGCCGTGGCCGAAGACGCTCGGGTAACCCGCCGAGCGGGCAAACTCGTCATCGTGGTGGATCGGATTGAAATCGCCGCCGGCTCCGGCATAGCGCACGAAATGCGTCCGCGTGAGCGGGCCGACACGGCCCTCCTCGAGGACGCGCCCCGCAAGCCTCGGCTGTTCGTTGGTCGCTGCCATGGTCATGCGGCGTCATTCCCCTGGTCTCGCGGCGGCATCTCGAGAACCGTGCTCCGCGCGATGAAGGCGGTGTCGCCCGCCTCGTTGTCGAAGCGCGTCTCGCGCACGACCACCGTCATCGGCCCGCGTTTGCTCATCTTGGTGTGGATGTCGGCGATCCGGCTGCGCACCGTCAGGACCTCGCCGGCGACCACCGGCTTCAGGTATTCCCACTCGCACCCGCCGGCGAGCACGCGCCGCAGGTCGAGCTTCAGGACATCCTGCCGGTTGCGGTTCCAGTGCGACTCGACGGCGCTGAAGGTTGGCGGGACCGGAACGTCTTCGAAGCCAGCCGCACGCGCACCTTCAGTCGAGTAGTAGATCTGCTCCTCGCTGAGGATGGAACGGGCGAACTCCGCGATCTTGCCGCGCTCGACATGCAGCCGGTAGGGCGGGAACTCGTGCCCGAGGGCGGAGCGGTCAACCATTGTCCGTCTCCCCAAGAACGATCAGGGCATCCGCAGCAATGGCCGCACCCTTGTCCACCCGCACCGGATTGACATCCACCTCGACGATCGTCGGCTGTTCCATCGCCAGTTGCCCGAGGCCCACCGCGATATCGGCCACTTGCGCTGCCTCCGATGCGGTCAGGCCGCGCGTGCCGCCCATCAGCCTGCCTTCGCAGAGCCGGCCAATGGCCTCCATCGCTGTCGCCCTGTCGAATGGAGCGCGCAGCAGCGTCGCCTCAGCGAGGATCTCGATCAGGATGCCACCGAGCGTGATCGCGACCATGGGCCCGAAGATCGGGTCGCGCTGCATGCCGCAGGAGAGCTCGAAGCGAGCCGGCACCATCTCCTGGACGAGCACACCGGCAACGGTCGCATCCGGGGCCTTCGCAGACACCTCGGAGAGCATCTCGGACGTCGCCTGGCCGACTTCGGCGCCGCCATGCAGACCCAGCCTGACCGCGCCCATCTCCGACTTGTGGGGGATGTCGTACGACATCGCCTTGATGACCACCTTTCCGCCGATCCTTTCGGCGGCGGCTGCGGCCTGCTGCGGCGTGGATACGAACTCCTCACGGGTCACATGGACGCCATATTCGGCGAGGATGCGCTTGCCCTGATGCTCCATCAGCGCGTTTTCGCCTTGCGGCACGTCGGCGAGCAGCTTGCGAACCCGCTCCTGCCGCGCCGTGTCGACGCTGAAATCCGTTTGGCTGAGGGCGGGACGCGTGGAATAGCGGTGGAGCGTGCCGACGGCATGCATCAGCCGGCGGGGATCGGTATAGTAGGGCACCTTCGCCTGATTGAGCAGGTCGCTATGGCCGTTCGAGAGGACCGCGCAGACCTTGTCGGTGTTCCTGTGAACGTGGATGAAGGTCTCGACCTGGCTGGTCGCCTGCGCCCACACGACGCCCGTGACGACATCGATCGAGGGCGACGTGCGCAGGATATCGAGCACCTCCGCCAAGGCTGTCGGCCGCGCGCTGATCTGCGCCGTCGTGTCGATCGGGTTTGCGGCGCTGCCGAAGAATGGCTGCGGCATCTTCGAGGCGATCAGCTCCTGCTCTTCGGCCGGAAGCTCGGGAATGGAGAGCCCGGCGCGCGCACCCTCGTCCGCCAGCAGCACACCGGCGCCGCCCGACGACGTCATGATCACGGTGCGGCCATTCTTCAGCCTCCTGCCGTCCTGGAACATCAGCGCCAGGTCCAGCATTTCCTCCATCGTTTCCGCGACGATGACCCCGTACTGACGGCAGACAGCATCAAAGACTTCGGCAGAGCCGACCACCGACGCCGTGTGACTGACTGCGGCGCGGGCGGCCTCTTCCGAACGACCGGCCTTGAGCAGGATCATCGGCTTGTCGAGTTCGGCGGCACGTCGGGCAGTCTCGACGAACACGTCCGGATCGCGCAGGGTTTCGCAGAAGGCGAGCAGAACGCCGACGTCGTCGCGATCGACGAGGTAGCGAAGCGCCCCCGTCACGTTCACGTCGACCTCGTTGCCCGTGCTGACATACCAGCCGACGCCAAGCCCGGCGACCAGCGCCTTGGTCACCAGATACGAGCCAAAGCCGCCGCTCTGCGAGACGAGCGCCACCCGGCCGAAATCGGGGATGGGTTCCGTCGGCGACAGGGCGAAGTTGGCCATCACGCCGCCGGCCACGTTGAGGTAGCCGATGCAATTCGGCCCGATGGCCCGAATGCCGGTCCGCGCAATGATGCGCGAGATCTCGGCCTGCATCTCCTTGCCTTCGTCGCCCGCTTCGGCAAAGCCCGACGTCAGGATGACGGCGCCGCCGATCCCGGCTTCGGCACATGCCTCGAACGCCCCAACCGCATGTTCGGCGGCCACGGCGATCACCACCATGTCGGGGACTTCGGGAAGGTCGCCCACTTGCTTGTACGCCTTGTGGCCCTGGATCTCCGGATCGCGCGGATTGATCGGATAGAGCGGCCCCTTGAAGGCACGCGACAGGTTCGCGAATACGCGGCCGCCGATGCCGACCATATTGTTGGACGCGCCGACCATGGCGATCGACCGCGGCGACAGCAGGCGCGCCATGTTGTCGGCAGCGCAGGCAGCCCTCTCATTGGACGCAATATCGGCCGCGTGCGTTTTGTTGATGTCCAACACGAATTCCTCCCGTGATTTGATGTCCTGGCGGTGATGCCGACGCGTCAGCGCACCAGCATGCTGCCGCCGTCGATCGAGACGATCTGGCCGGTGACGTACGAAGACATTTCGCTGGCGAGGAACACGTAGGGGCGCGCCACCTCCTCCAGTTCCGGGCTGCGGCGCAGCGGATGCAGCTTCTTCTGCACGGCGCGCATCTCGGCGAACTTCGGGTCCTCCATGACCGTCTTGGTCATGTCGGTCGGGGCCGACGGCGCGACGGCGTTGACCAGGATGTTGTGCTTGCCGAGTTCGCGCGCCGCCGTGCGCGTCATCCCCAGCACCGCGCTCTTGGCGGCAGAGTAGTTGATCTGGCCGACCGAGCCGTTCTGCGCCGTGGACGACGAGGTGAAGATGATGCGGCCCCACTGCGCGGCGATCATCTCTTCCACGACCGCCTGCAGCCAGTGGAAGCTGCCGTGCAGATGCACGTCGATCACCTGATTCCACTGCTCGACCGTCATCTTGTGCAGCATCGCCGGCCGCGTGATACCGGCATTGTTCACGAGAATTTCGATCGGACCCAGCGTGGAGCGCACCGTCTGTGCGGCCGCAAGGACCGATTCCCGGTCCGCGACGTCGCACGCGACGAATGCCGCCTCGTGGCCGGCCGCCTTCAGTTGCTCGGCCGCCGCAGCGCCGCTGCTTTCGTCACGCTCCACGATCGCCACCTTCGCGCCCTCCCGGGCGTAGGCTTCCGCAACCGCGCGGCCGATGCCCATGCCGGCCCCGGTGATGACCGCCACTCTGTCCTTCAGAAGCATTCTGCAGTTCCTTTCTGTTCGGGCGCGCGCAGCGCGCGGCCCGTCGTCATGCCTTCCGGCCTGTGTCTTCATGGTTGGGCTGGCGGATCAGCCTTTCGGCATGTCCAGCATGCGCGCGAGGATGTTCTTCTGGATCTGCGACGATCCCCCGTAGACGCTCACCGGACGCGAGGTGAAGTAGTCGGACAGCCACTCTTCCCGCGCGCCGGTCAGGGCGTCCGCACCGAAGATGTCGAGCGCCGCATGCATGGTGCCCTGGGCGGCGCGCGACCACAGGAGCTTGCCGACCGACCCTTCAGGACCCGGCGCGCGGCCGCTGATGCGCATCGACAGCTGGCGCGCGACGTTCCAGTTCAGCGCCTCGCAGTCCACATAGGCCCGCGCGAGCTTCCTGCGGATGCCCTGGTCGCCAAGGAGATTGCGCTCACGCGCGGCGTCCTCGAGCTCGGTGATCGTGCGACGCAGCTTGGAGATGAACCCGACGTCGGCCGCGCCCCGCTCGTAGGAAACGGTCGTCATTGCGATCTTCCAGCCGGCGCCTTCTTCGCCGATGCGGTTTTCCGCGGGGATCCTGACGTCGTCGAAGAAGACTTCCGCCGTCTCCGGCTCGCCGCTGTGCAGCACGATGGGACGCACGGTGACGCCCGGAACCTCGAGCGGCGTCAGCAGGCAGGAAATCCCCTTGTGCTTGGCCACGCTCGTATCCGTGCGCACCAGCAACAGGCACCAGTCGGCATGGATCGCACCGCTCGTCCACATCTTCTGGCCGTTGACGACGTACTCGTCGCCCTCACGAACCGCGCGGGTGCGCAGCGAGGCCAGATCGGAGCCCGCACTCGGCTCGCTGAACCCCTGGCACCACTGGATCTCGCCATTGAGCAAGGTGGGCAGGAAACGCTTCTTCTGCTCCTCGCTGCCGTAGGTGAAGATGGCGCGCCCGAGATAGTTCACCATGCCCGGCAGCGGCGGCGTATCGGCCTTGCCGGCTTCGTCGTTGAGGATGGCGTCATAGATGGGCGACAGGCCCTGTCCGCCATACTCCACCGGCCAGTTCAGCCCCATGTAGCCCGCCGCATAGAGCTTGCGATGCCATTCCTTGCGCAGCTTGCGAACGTCCGCCACCTCGGTGAGGTCACGCCAGCCCTCGATCGTATTGTCCTTGAGCCAGGCGCGGAGGCTCAGGCGGAACTCCGCTTCTTCCGGCGTATCGCGATAGTCCATCTCAATTTGCTCCCAGCCGCTGGTCTGCGATGGCGTCGAGTTGATGGTCCGCGCCGCCGAACAGCTCGGCGTCGACCATGACGCGGCGGGCGCAGATATGGGCGACATGCTCCCATGTCTGGCCGATGCCGCCATAGACCTGCATCACCGCTTCAGCCGTCGGCCGCGCGGCCGCCGACGCCAGCGCCTTGGCGGTGCGCGCATTGGCAAGTGCCTCGGCGGCCGGCAGCGCGTCCACGCACCAGGCGGCGCGGGATACGAGGTCGCGGATCGCCTCGACCTCGACGAGCATTTCCGCGCAGATGTGCTGGACCGCCTGGAACGAGCCGATCAGGGCGCCGTACTGGACGCGCTCCTTCGTGTAGGCGACGACGCCCTGGTGCGCGCCATGCAGCACGCCGGCGATGTCGGCGGCGACAGTGACCAGCGCCAGGGCAAGCCAGCGGTCGAAATCCTCGTCGGAAACCGGTCGGCCGATCGGCTCGACACGCAGCTCGCCGCTGGTCCGGCGCAGCATCTGGCGTGTCAGGTCCGCGCATGATGTCGGTTCGAAGCCGGACGCCAGGTCGACCAGAACGACCTGTCTCGTCCCCTTGCTGCGATCGATGGCGACGGCATGGCTCGCCCCCTGCACGTCGAAGGCGATGCTGTCAGCCGCATCGGGCCCGGCAATATCGACCAGCGACCGATCGAGCAGCAGACCGCAGCGACGCTCCCCGGTCGACAATTGCTCGATCAGGGCGTCGTCCGCACCGGCCAGGACCAGGAGTTCCGGCGCCAGCACGCCGGAGGCGGTGAAGGGAACCGGGGCCAGCGCGGCCCCAAGCGCCTGCGCCGCAATGGCGACCTCGACACCGGACCCCAGCGGCGCCCCGTCGGACCGCATGCGAAGCCCCAGCAGACCGTTGTCGCCGAGCTTGCCATAGAAGCTGTCGGAATCGGCTGCCCGCAACTCCACCATGTTGGTGATGCGCACATCGTTTGCGATCCGAACGGCCGTGTCCTCGAACATCCGCTGCTCGTCGGATAATAGCGCCAGCATTGCTCCTCCCACACTAAATAACCGATAATCCTCTCGATTATCGAATTGTATTCATTTTCAGAAAAATTTCCGGTCGGCGCACAGTCGCGCCTCAGGACTGCGTCAGAGCTCATCCGAGCGCGTCGCGAGTGCGAGAATTCTCCATCGAAGGAGCGAATTCGACCATTGATGCGGCTACATGCGAGCCACGTTGCCCTCCCCGGCGCAGCCGCCATCCGGCGACGTTCAACCTCTTCCTGATCAAGGCTTATTCGAACTTCATTCACATAGCAAGGGGTTTTTCGCATTTTACCCCGACAGCGTGACGCCCCGCGCTGCCTAGGAGGCAGACGGAGCAGAGCGATCCGCAGGGCTTACAGACCCGCGCGGGCGGCGCGAACTGCGCGGGCGGCCATTCGCAGCCTCAAAACGCATCCGCGCGCGAAAGGACCGAGGCGCCAGCCCAACGGCAAGCACCGCAACGCGATCGCCCTCGTCCTAATGCCCGGCGATACCAGCTCCTTGAGCCTGCCCGCGCCTTGATTGACGTCCAACTCCACTCGCGAGGCAGCATCCCGGCGCTCCGCGCACACCATGCCCGACCACCTCAAAAAGAGATTGTAATATGAATCTTATTCGGATAACTCCCCCATTTATGATGAAAATGCATGGGAGGGCATTTGATTCATCCTGCCGACACGCCTGATTTGTGATGCTTCTGGCCTTTTCAGGCGAAGGCATTTTAATCCGCTATATCCGAACACCATTCATCCAACAGTAGAATCCGAGCGGCTTTCGGAAGCGACGCCGCTTGCTTTGCAGAACTCATCGCTTGGGAGGACGATCATGAATTTTAGAGACCTGATCCTGCATGCCGTGCCGGCCATTGTCCTGGCGTCGGTCGCGCACGCCGCGGACGATGCGGCGCTGGATGCGGAACCGCTGAGCTACGTCCGCGCGTGCGATGTGTGGGGGGCAGGTTTCTATTACATCCCCGGCACGGAAACATGCGTGAAGGCCGGCGGTCACATCCGGTACGACATTGCGGCGGGAAAGGTCCCGACCTATGGCCTGGCGGTTCCCGGCACCTACCATTCGCGCTCCGAGCTCGCCCTCAACTGGGACGCCCGCACGGAAACCGAACTGGGAACGCTGCGGAGCTTTGCCCAGGTCACCTTCGCGTTCGACAATGCGCTCCAGCGGGCCACCGGATCACCCAATTCCGCGTCGCTTCCATTCGGATATATGACGCTCGGTTCCACCACGAGCACGGGGCTGCAGTTCCGGCTCGGCGTCAACGACACGTTGTTTCGAACGGCCGCGGGTCTGACTGCCCTGCACATCTATGCCGGCGGCTTTACCCATGCGCCCACCACGACCGGGCAGATGGTCGTCAGCTACGGCAAGGGGAACTTCTCCGGCGCGCTCGGCCTGGAGACCGGGGCCGGCAGGCAATCGATCGACAGCTACATGCCGCACGTGGTGGCGGCGGCTGCATACAGCGACAGCTGGGGAGCGCTGAGAAGCGCCGTCGTCTACAACAGCGTGCTTGAGGAGTGGGCCGCAAAGCTGAAGCTGGAGCTGAACGCCACGGACGATCTTTCGCTCTACGCCATGGGCGTCTATTCATCCGATCCGTCGGGCCGAAACTTCTACACACCGTTCATCGGCAACTACGGCGTCTGGGTCGGCTCGACCTACCAGTTCACGCCCAAGGTCAAGGGCCTCCTGCAGTTCGCCGCGGACGGCATGGGCGCCGATGTCGACGACCGCTTCTCGGTTCTGGCAGGGCTTCAGTACGAGCCGGTCAGCAAGCTGTATATCAAGCCGGAGATCGCCTATCTCGACAAGGGCTCCGACTCCGAAGTCGCCGGCATCGTGCGGTTCCAGACCAACTTCTGACGCACTCGTCAAAACCCTGATCGAGCAGTGGATGCGGCGGCAATGCTCGCGCCGCATCCTCATCGAAGGTTCGCAAGACCATCAGCGGGCGATGCGATGCGCCGCAACCCCGCTGCCTGGCGCATGCCGGCGGCATGCAGCCGGACGTCATTCGTGGATCACGAAGCTTTCCTGCAGATCCGCCTTCAGGCTCAGACCAAGGCCCGGTTTGTCGTCGTCCAGCTGGATCCAGCCATCCTTGGCGACGGGTTCTCCGTCGAAGATGTACCAGAAAAGCTCGTTGCCGACTTCGACCGGCACCTTGGGGAAAAACTCCGCAATGGGCGCCGCGACGTTCGCCATCACCACATGGTAGTTGTGCATCTGGCCCGCATGCGGAACGACCGATAGCCCGAACGCCTCGGCAAGCGCACAGATCTTCTGCGCCTGGGTAGGACCTCCGACACGGTTCGTGTCGAACTGGATGAAATCCATGGCGCGGCGCTCGGCGATCTCGCGGAAGCCGCGCAGCGTGAATTCATGCTCGCCGCCGGCGATGGGGACGATGTTCATCGCACGCAGTTCGGCATAGCCGTCGATCTCGTCGGCGCCGAGCGTTTCCTCGATCCACTTCAGGTTGTAGGGCGCCAGCAGCGGCAGCATGCGCCTGGCATATTCCAGCGTCCAGCCCATGAAGCAGTCGGCCATCACCTCGACGTCATCGCCCACCGTTTCCCGGACGGTGCGCACGAGCTCGACGTTGCGCCGCATGCCGGCTGCTCCGTCGCGCGGCCCCCAGCCGAAGCGCAGCTTCATGGCGCGGAAGCCGGCATCCTTGTAGCGGGCCGCTTCGGCGGCGAGCGCATCGAGCGGCTGTGCGTAGAGGCGGCTGGCATAGACCTCGATACGATCCTTCAGACGGCCGCCGAGCAGCCGGAAGAGAGGTTGGCCGAGCGCCTTGCCGACGGCATCCCACAGCGCAAGGTCGATCGCCGAGATCGCGGCCATGCCCGAACCCTTGCGGCCGAAAGGCAGCGTCTGGCGATACATGCGCTCCCAGAGCCAGGCGATGTCGAAGGCGTTCTCGCCCATGAGGATCGGCTTCAGGTGATGGTCGATGACCGCCTTGGTGACATGGGGGGACAATGCCGCGTTGCCGAGGCCGACCACGCCGCTGTCCGTCTCGATCTCGACCACGAGCCAGCCGAGGAAGGAATAGGCGCCGATGCCGACCGACTTGCGGGCGACGATATCGCTGGCGGTCGTGCAGAAGTTCGGCGGCATCGAGGCGACCGGACCGTTCCATTCGAGCACACGGGTCCGGACATCAGTTATGCGCATGACGTTGATCCAGTCAGTTGAAGGGTGGGAGCGAGGCGGCGTGCCGGTCGGCCCGCCGACATGCGGCATTCCGATCGGGCAGGTTGGGATCGTCGAAGACGGCACAGATCGGTCGGATGCCGGATGCGACGTCCTTCACGATGCCCTCACGCATAGTGGCGTTCGGGCAGGCCGACGCGGGCGCGCAGCGCGGCGTCGCGGATCGAGAGTTCGCCGCCGGCGAGATCGGCGGCCTCCGGCCGCATCAGCCAGGCGACGACACGGGCCGGCAGTTCCGGCGGCAGCAGGTCGTCGCGCGACAAGCCGGCGACATAGCCCATTCCGGCATCCCTGATGCGGTCGAGCATGCCGGTATCGACCGCACCCGGCTGGAAGCCGTAGACGCGGACTGCCGTGCCCTCGGTTTCGAGCGCGAGGCACCGAAGCAGCGCCAGCGCCGCCGCCTTGGCCGCGCAATAGGCCGACCACCCTTCGAGGGGCTTGTGCGCAGCGCCGGAGGAAAGATTGACGATCACGCCGCGTCCGCCCGCGCCAAAGGCGCGCAGCGCGGCGCGGGAGCCGTGATACGTCCCGGCGATGTTGACACGGGCTGCGAGGGCCCATTTCGCCGGTTCGGTTTCGGTGATCGGCGCGATCGGATCGATGACGCCGGCATTGTTGACGACATGGTCGAGCCGGCCGAACGTCGCGAGCGAGGTCTCGATCGTCCGGTCCACCGCATGTGGATCGGCGACATCGCAGGCGACGGCCTCAGCACGACCGCCGTCGCGGCGGATCGCGTCCGCCACGGCCGTCACCGCATCCAGCCGTCGTGAGGCCGCGACGATGGCGGAGCCGTCACGGGCCAACGCCCTGGCGATCTCGGCGCCGATGCCTTGCGAAGCGCCGAAGACGACCGAGACGGTTCCGTTCAGCGCCGCCATCAGTTGAGCACCATCGACGGCAGCCATGTCGTGAGGAACGGCACATAGCCGACTAGCAGCGTCGCGGCGGCCCACCACAGGATGAAGGGCGTCAGCATGCCGAAGGTCTTGCCATACTCGATCCCGGCGATCCGGCACGCCACCATCGCGAGAATGCCGACCGGAGGCGTCAGTCCGCCCAGCACCAGCGTCATCAGGGTGAAGATGCCGAACTGGATGTCGTTGAAGCCGTAGTGCGCCACGATCGGGATCAGGATCGGCGTGACCAGGATCAGCGCCGAAACCGTTTCCACGAACATGCCGAGCACGAGCAGCACGAAGAAGATGAGCAGCAGCGCCATCGATGGATTGTCGGTGGCCGCAACAAGCAGATCGAGCGTCGCCTGGGCAAAGCCGCTGGCCACCAGCACATAGCTGAAGAGCGATGCGCCGGCCAGCGTCAGCAGCGCGCTGGACGTCGTCACGCCGGCGCTGATCAGCAGGGAATAGACGCCGCCGGCGTTGTGCCTGCGGGTCACTATGCCGAAGACGAGCGCATAGGCGACCGCCACCGCGCCGGCCTCGGTCGGCGTGAAGATGCCCGAAAGGATGCCGCCCACGATGATGACGGGAACGGCCATGGCCGGCATGGCGGAAAGCCCGGCCTTGCCGAACTGCGACCAGCTTTCGCGCGGCATCGCCTTGGCGCCGCTCTTGCCCGCCATGACGCGGGACAGGATCATGATGCCGATGCCGGCCATGATGCCGGGGATGGCGCCGGCGAGGAACAGCGATCCGATCGAGATGCCGGTGATCGAGCCGTAGATGACCGCGATCACGCTGGGCGGTATGATCGGCGCCATCAGCGCCGCGCACGACGTGACCGCGACGGCGAAGGCCTTCTTGTAGCCTTCCCGGACCATGGCCGGGATCATCATGGAGCCGATGGCCGACAGGTCGGCGAGCGACGAGCCCGAAAGCGCCGCCATGAACATGTTCGACAGAATGTTCGCCTGCGCCAATCCACCCTTGAAGTGGCCCATGGCGGAGCGCGAGAAGCGGACGATGCGCTCGGTGATGCCGCCCGAATTCATCAGCTCGCCGGCGAGGATGAAGAGGGGCACCGCCAGCAATGCGAAGCTGTCGAGCGAGGCATAGATGCGTTGTGGGACGATGAACAGCGACTGGCCGCTGCCCAGGGAGATCGCCGCGATCGCGGACAGTCCCATGGCGAAGGCCAGTGGAAGCCCGACGACCAGGAAGGCAGCGAAGGTCGCAAAGAGAATGAAGATCATCATACGAGAAGTTCCTCGTCGGACGAGTTGGCGCCGAAGTTGCCCGAAAACAGCTGGACGATGGTGAAGAATGCCATCAGCACGCATCCGACAGGGATGGCCGCATACACATAGATCATGGGGATCTGCGACGCCGGCGACGACATGAACCGGATGCGGAACGCATATTGCGATCCGTACCAGGCCGTGATTGCGCAAAAGACGATGACGAGAATGCCTGCGCACCATGCCACGATCCGGTAGGCGTTGTCCGAAATCGCGCCGCGCAGCGGGTCGAGCGCGACATGGGCGAAGCGGTCGCTTGCAATGGCCCCGCCCAGCATCACGCCCCACAAGAGGCCGAAGCGCACCAGCTCCTCCGACCAGATGAGAGACGAATTCAGCGCATAGCGGTAGAACACCTGCGTGCAGATGATCATCGCGTAGCTGAATACGATGATGGCTACCGTGGCTTCGAGAGCCCGGCGGACCATCCGCACCGGCAGCGACTGCGACAGCATCCAGCGGTTTTCATGTTCGTACGGCAAGTCGATGCCCTCCCTGTCCGTTCTGGTCAAACCTGTTCGAAACCTATTCCAAGGAAGCGCGCCAGCAGCTCCAGCCGACTCGCCTGACGGCCCGGCGACAGCGAGCCGTGATGCGTGGCGCCGGCTTCCGCCCAGCGCGCGAAAGCCCTGCGCATCGGCTGGGTGTCGGCGCGGAACCAGGCCGACGACACCGACAGCTCGATCTCGGGCTGCTCTTGCACCTCGCCCTCCATGGCGATCAAGGCAAATCCGCCCGTCGCGTCCGCACGCGGGGTAAAGCCGACCATGGTCGCGGGTCCGGCCCGCAAGCCCTGGCGCACGGAGCATCCGGGCGCATAGCGCCCCGAATCCATGCCGGAGGTGAAGATCCGGCACGAAGCCGTGCGATCCTTCGACCAGCCGAAGTCGCCCTCGCCCGTGTTGGCGCAGAGGAATGCATCGCGGCCGGTGTCGATCGCGTCAAGTTCGCAATAGAGCGACGCGCCGCCCAGGGTCCTGCCGATCGCCATGGCGATCGCCGTGATGACGTCGCCCGTGCAAGCGAACGGAATCCCGATGCTCGTGGCATGGGTTGTGGCAAGACAACCGAGCGACGGACAGATGGAATTCGTCACGCCGAACGCGCCCCGGCAGTTCATCGCGCCGGCGCACAGGCCGTGACGCTGCGCCGTTTCCTCCAGCGCGGCTGCCATGCGGGCGGCGGCAAGCATGGCCTGCGGCTGTCCCCTGTCGTCAAGCTCCGCGTGTTGCCGCAGCTTGTCAACCAACGCTTCTGCCGCGTGCGGCGATGTGGAAGCCAGCGTCTCGTTCCACTCGTCGAGCTCGATCTCGACGAGTTCGATGCCCGTCGCAGCCTTCAGTGCGGCCGCGTCAACGTCGACATTGGCATAGCCGTCGAGCGGGCGGCCGAGACGACCTATCCTGCTGCGCTTCAGCCGTCCGGCCAGCGCCGCGACAGCCAGCGTGTCGCGCAGGTCGGTCCGTGTCGCCGCGTCGTCGCGCTCGCCTGCCACGACTGCGAAGGGCCTGCCGGCTCGCGCCAGCATGTTGCCCACCATCAGCGCGCCGACATTCTGGCTGTGCCGGCAGAGCTCGACCATGTCGTAGGTCGGCGCGATCGTTCCGGTCTCGTAGGCTGCCCATATGACGACCGGCACGCCGGGATTGGATTCGACCACGCTCCATAGATAGTTTGCCGGCGTCGCCATCGTCGGCGCCAGCAAAATGGCGTGCGCGCCGAGGGCGGCCAGGGCCTCGCCGGCTGCCCGCCCCGACGCCTCGTCATGCATGAGACCGAGATAGGTCACGTCGCCGACCGCGTCCGCGACATCGGCGACGCTACGCCCATATGCGTCGCGGTCGGCCCGATAGCCCGCCGGCATGATCTCGTCGAAGAACGGCATGTAGCCGGCTGCGACGGCGATGCGAGGTCTGGACGCCGTCACGCGCCTTCTCCCGAAAGCGCAGCCTCCCGCTCGACTCGCCCCTTGCTGCCAAGCGGCATGCCCGGCCCGGGTTTCTGGAAGCCGAGACGCTGGTAGACGGATTCCGGCACGAGTTCCGGGGCGCGGTAGACGGTCCAGCGGCAGACCGCATCGCCGTTGTTGGGATAGAGCGGCGGATCGACGACCCGGATCGGATAGCCAAAATGCTCCATCGGCAGTTTTTCGGTCAGCACGCAGCAATGCGCGCAGTAGGTGCAGACGCCGGGCGTGTTCCAGCCGAACACATGCGGCTCCTCCAGCACCTTGAACCGATAGGGAGCCTCCATCCGGGGCGGCGTACCGTCGAGCGGTTCGCCGACGACGGTGCGCCCGCCCGAGCCGCAGGGCGCGAAGGTGAAGACCACGCGGTCGTCGAAGCTCTCGAACGAGACGTCTCCCAACCGACCCGGGCCGGCCAGGTGACCATGCATGGATTCGAACGTCAGATAGACGATCAGCGGGAAAGCGTCCTGCCAGGAGAACTTGCTGACGTCGAAGCGCTGATACCTTTTGGCGAACCAGTCGCCGATCACCCAGCCTTCGTACATCTCCCCGAGTGCAGCCTCGCCGAAGCGGCGGATCACGATATCGAACAGACCGGAGATGTGGTCCACCTGCCCGTCGTGCAGGTGCCGCCACAGCTCCTTCATGTTTTCGGCATCGCCGACGGTGCCGCCAGCCGCCACCTTCTGCGACAGGGCCACGACCGCGTCCCAGGCTGCATCACAATCAGTCATCATGGGCGGACGGCCCGCATAGGCGAGCGCCACGATCCGCGCTTCCTCGTCGGCGACCTCATCGGCCGGGATCCCCTTGTCGACGAGATAGCGGCGCGTATCGACCAGCCACTGGGAGTAGATGTCGTGGATGACCTTGGCTTCGACGAGGAAGAACTCGGCCAGTTCGCTGCGTGCAGTGTCGTCGTTGCTCTCGATCGCGTCGACAAGGCGCGTATAGGTGCCGACGGCAAGGCCTTCCCAGTCGTCGGCGCGGATGGCGCGCCCGAGCTCTGGATGATGGGTCAGGGTGGGCATGTCTGGTTCACCGCATCAATTGGCCGCCGTTCACGTCCAGCGTGTGTCCCGTCACGTAGGACGACCAGTCGCTGGCCAGGAACATGCAACACCTGGCGAGTTCCTCGGGGGCGGCTACCCGGCCCATGGGGATCATGTCCATGAACCGCGCCAGCGCCTCTTCCGATACGTCGTTACGGATCATCGGCGTGTCGACCAAGCCCGGCGCGACCGCGTTGACGGTGATGCCGTCGCGGGCGAATTCGCGGGCCAGGGATTTGGTCAGGGCAAGCACGCCGGCCTTCGACATCGCATAGACCGTCGAGCCGACATAGCCGCCGGTATGGGCGCCCTGGCTGGAGAAGAGCACGATGCGGCCAAAGCCGTTGGCCTTCATCGCAGCGGCTGCCGCCCGCGCAATGAAGAGCGGACCGGCCATGTTGACCATAGCCGTGCGCTGGATATCGTCGGGGCTCACGGCGTCCAGGGGCTGCCGCATGATGATTGCGCCAGCATTGACCAGCACGTCGAGCCGGCCGAACCGCGCGACCGTTTGCGCGACGGCCGCGTTGCAGTCCGCTTCATTACCAAGATCTAGCGAAAGCGGCAGCGCATCGGGGGACAGCGCGGAAGCCGCCTCCCTGACGCCGGCCGCATTGATGTCAGCCAGCGCGACACGGCTTCCCGCTTCCGCGAAACACTGGGCGACCGCGCGACCAATGCCGCTGGCAGCGCCCGTGACGAGCACCACCCTGCCTGCCAGGCCAAGATTGGTCACTGGTTCACTCCAAGATAGCAGAATGAGACGTAGGAAATTGAAACGCCGGGCCGCGTCATGTCGCGGCCCGGCGCATCCAACTACTTTGCCGGCACGGCCTGGATGCGGTCGATCCAGCCCTGGCCCGCCTCACCGGCGGCCGCCGTGAACTCTTTCCACACCGGCGCCATCGCCTCCTGGAAGGCGGCGCGGTTCGGCTCTTCCACCGTCTCGAGCTTTTCCGAGAGCTGCTTCCAGTAGCCGGCCGCCGCCTCGCGGGTCTTGGCGTTGAACTCGTCCACTGCGGTCTTGGCGGAAGCGCGGATGGCCTCCTGCAGCTCCGGCGTGAAGCTCGACATCACGTCATTGCTGACGAACAGGTTGACGTCGGTCATGATGTGATAGGTGCGCGAGAGATACTTGGTGACCTCCTGCATGCCGCCGACGGCAAGGCCTTCGGCCGGGTTCTCGACGGCGTCGATGACGCCGGTCTGGAGCGCGGTGTACACTTCACCCCAGGCCATCGGCGTCGGGTTCGCCCCGACCGACTTGAAGGCCGAGACTAAGATCGGCACTTCCGGAACGCGGATGCGCACGCCCTTCAGGTCGGCCGGCTCCTTGACCGCCTTGCCGCTCGTGGCGATCACGCGAAAACCCGCATTGCCGTAGCCGAGTGCCTCGATGTTGAGGTTCTTGGACACGTCGTCGCGCAGCTCGCGGCCGACGTCGCCGTTGAAGACGGCGTCGAAGTGATCGTCGCCCTGGAAGAGGAACGGCAGGCTTACGAAGCCGTACTCCGGACGCCAGTTGGCGAGCGTGCCGAAATCGGTCCACACGAAGTCGACGGTGCCGAACTGCACGGCTTCAGCGCCCTGGCGCAGGCCCGCGATCTGGCCCGAAGGGAACACCTCAACTTTGATCGCGCCCTTGCTCTGCTCGGCGACGAGCTCGGCGAAGCGGTGCGAGGCGACGTCGACGAGATGGCCCGGCGCGAGATGGTGCGACAGACGCAGCGTGCGCGACTGCGCGTCGGCCTGGGTCACGCCGAAGCCGGCGGCGAGCGCCACCGTGCCCAGCATGGCCGCCGCGAACGCGCGACGATTGAGCGATGAGTTCATTGATTCCTCCCTTTATAGGTTGAGATTCAGCTTGATGGATAGGGACGCGCCAGTTTCAGCTTGTCCCTGTTGAGCACGAGGCCGAAACCCGGCGCGTCATCGAGTGCGATACGTCCGCTGCTGGGCAGACGTTCGTTTTCGAACATGTCGCCAAACACCGGCTGCATCGAGCGCCCGTCGGGGCTAATGTTGATGTACTCGGAGAAAAGCGCCTGGGGCTGCGTGATGCAGAAGTGATAGCTGTATGCGCCCGACCCATGCGGCACCACGGGAATATCGTAGGCATTGGCAAGCGCGCTGATCTTGATCAGCTCAGTCAGGCCGCCAGCCCACATGACGTCCGGCTGAACGATGTCGATGGCGCGCGCCTGGATCAGGTTGCGGAAGCCATAGCGCGTGTACTCGTGCTCGCCGGTCGTCCAGCGCACCCACGGGCAGGCCGCCTTGAGCGCCTTGTGCCCGTCGAAGTCGTCGGGGTGCAGGACCTCTTCCAGCCAATAGACATTGAAGGGACGAACCGCGTTGGCGAGATCGATCGCATAGGGAACGTCGAGCGACATGTAGCAGTCGATCATGATCGGGAAGTCGGGCCCGACGCTTTCGCGCACCGCCGCCACGCGCTCGACGTTGCGGCGCAGGCCCGCGGGGCCGTCAGCCGGTCCTTCGGGCAGCGGGAACTTTCCGCCGAGGAAACCCTGCTCCTGATAGACGGCCGGCTCCGGGCCCGTGCAGTAGAGCGGCATATCGGGGCGAACGGCGCCGCCGATCATCTTGTAGACAGGCTCGCCACGCAGCAGACCGAGCAGATCCCACAACGCCAGATCGACCGCGCTGATGGCCGTCAGGGTGAGACCCTTGCGCCCATAGAACATCGAGGCGCGGAACATCTGGTCCCAGAGCAGCGCCGTGTCGCGCGGATCGGCGCCAATCAGGAAGCGACGGAAATGCTTCTCGATGAGGTAGCAGGCCGGCTCGCCACCCATGCCGGTAGCGACGCCGACCGTGCCGTCTGCAGCCTCGATCTCGACCACGACCGAACCAAGGGTGCCGATGCCCCACTTGGTGCGGCTATCGCGATATTCCGGATAGACGGACATCGGATTGGAGATCAGCGTGTCGGTGATCCAGTGACCGCCGGCCCGGCGATGGTAGTCGCCGCCCGTATCATCGCCGGCGACGACGAAAGCGCGCACATCTACGATCTTGAAACGATCCGAACGCATCACTGAAACCGACTTTCTTATTTGTCAGCCAACTTAAGTGGTCAGACCATTATCGACTGACCACCAGCCTGTCAATTCGTCGCCTGCCTTTGCACAGGCGCGTTTTTCCTATGCGCTTCCCGGCACGGGCCGCCGCGGACGAGCCCCTGAAAGCGCAGCGCCGATATCGTCGGCGATGAGCTGCTGCAGGCGGCCGATCGCGGCTTCCGAATACCAGGCCGCATGCGGCGTCAGGATGAGATTGGGAGCCTGGCGGAGCGGCGAGTCTGCCGGCAGCGGCTCGGTCTCGAAGACATCGAGCCCCGCTCCGGCAATCACGCCATCTGTCAGCGCCGCAGCCAAGTCAGGCTCGTTGACCAGCTTGCCTCTCGCCGTGTTCACGATCACGGCGTTGGACTTCATGGTCTTGAGCGTTCCGGCATTGACGATGCCCGTCGTCTCCGGCGTTGCGGGAGCGTTGAGCGACAGCGCGTCCGCCTCGCGGAACAGCGTCCCGACGTCCACGCGACGAACGCCCAGCTCCGCCGCCTTGGCGTCGTCGAGCATCGGATCCGCAACGATGAACTGGAAGCCGAAAGGCTTCAGCCGCCGGCAGATCTCCCGGCCGATCTGTCCGAAGCCGAGGAAGCCCACAACCGTTTCGGCGAAGGGCTTGAGCGGCCTCGCGGCCGCGACCGCTTCCCAGCGACCCGCGCGAAGGGACGCATCGAGGCCGGGGAGCTTGCGCAGCGAAGAGAGCATCAGGGCGACTGTGTGGTCGGCCACCTCGTCGATGCAGTAGTCAGGCACGTAGCCGACCGGCATCGACCTGGCGGCCGCGGCGGCGACGTCAATGTTGTCGTAGCCGATACCGTAGCGCAGCAGGGTCGCGCCCGGCGCAAGACCTGCGATGGCCTCGGCGCCGCAGGGCGCGAACTGGACCACCGCGACATCGGCGCCCGCTATGGCGCTGGCGACCTCGGCCGCCGTGCGGCATTGATGTGCCTCGAACGAGGCGCCAAGCTTCTCCGCGGCCAAGCGCTCCCGGTCGAGATTGGGAAATGTATAGTCGGTCACGACGACGCGTCGTGCGGCCCCTTCAGACATGGATACTCTGCTTTCTGCTAGACTGCCTTGCCGTCTTCGGCGAGGTAGTCGTGGATGATCTGGCCCGGAATGAGGGAGAAGTCCGCGCGCCAGTAGAAGCCGCGCAGCGGCTCCAGCACCGGAAGACGGAAGATCGGGGCCTGAACGTTGGCGCGAAGCTCGACCGAGCACGGCCCGGTCCAGCATTCGTGCACGGTCATGTCGGCAAGCTTGCGCGAGGTCAGCTGGCGGATCGCCGGCCGGCCATCGATATGGTCGATGACCTTGAGGTTGATGTTCGTCGAGAAGTCGAAATGCGCCGCGATCTCTTTCGGATCGCAGGCCACCTGCTTGTAGGGCAAGGTCGCCGTGATGATATCGATGCCGTTGCGCTCGACGCTTCCGACGATCAGGTCGCCGCGGAACTCGAGCGACACATTGGCCAGCTTCTTGGGCTGACCATGCATTTCACGGCCGTGAGAGACGCCGATCTCGGTGCTGAGGAAGAAGTAGGGAGAATAGGAGCCGGAAGGACCGCCGGGCAACGAAGCCCCGAACATGATGTTCGATTCGCCGAACGGGCCGATCCAGTCCGTATCGTTCATCCGGTAGATGTGTATGGCGACGATGTCGCCGGTGCACTGAAGCGGCTCTGGGAGCAGAAACTCCATGGCCTTGCGATCGCTGCGGTAGAACAGCGTCATCATCTCGACGTTTCGGAAGCGAAACGGAAACGGCGGAATGGTCGGCGCGTCCCATGGGGTGGAGAACCCACCCGCCACAATGTCGTCAATGCCTGGGCGAGTGAGCCCGCCGCGCGACTGCCTCGTCATGATGTCTCCTGGTGGCGCTCGGCCCGCTTGGTGGTGGTCAGCACGCGCTCCATATGCTCGCGCATCGCCGTGCGCGCGGCATTGGCGTCGCGAGCACGCAGCCCGGCTACGATACGTTTGTGGTCGTTCACCGAACCGGCGATGACCTCGGCGGTCTCGGATGCGATCTTGCGGAATTCGAGGCCGAGCACGTTCATGCTCTCCGCCGCACGCGCCAGGAAAGGATTGTCCGCGATCTCGGCCAGCCGGCGGTGAAGACGCGTGTCGACCTCGCGATAGGCCACCGGATCCGCCAAGACGTTTTCCTGCTGCGCGATGAACTGGTCGAGTTCATCCGCATCGGCCTCCGTCGCGCGCTCGGCCGCCCGCGCAGCGATTTCCCCTTCAATCAGGGCGCGCGCATCATAGAGCCTCTCGATCTCCACATCGCGCAGCGACAGAAAGAAGGATATCGGACCGAGCAAGTCCGCTGCCTCGAGCGGAGACACGAAGATGCCGTCGCCATGCCGCGACTTGAGTACACCCAGCACGATGAGCGCCTTGACCGCCTCGCGGATCGTCGGACGGCTCACATTGAAAAGGCCTGCAAGCTCCCGCTCGCCCGGCAGCCTGTCCCCGGGCTTCAGGTTTCCGGCCTTGACCATGCCGAGGAGGCGATGGACCAGTCGCTCGGACGCGCCCTCGCGTACGAGCGGCTCAATTTCCAGCTTCCCCGATGTCATCGTGGCGCTTCTGCTCCCTCCCGGCGCGGCAATCACTTTACCACTGAATTGGTCTGACCTCTTGTTGACTTAGCAGCGGGCCTCAGGCTAGTCAACGATCAACCAGCCAATGCGGCCGGAAAGGTCGGCGCCAATCCTCGGCGCACACAAGTGTCGTCCATGCGCATCGCCAAGATCACCAGCCACATACTGCGCTACCAGGATGCGAACGATTTCGGCACGTTCCGCATGACCATCCTCGTGCGCACCGAAACGCAGGACGGCATCGTCGGCTGGGGCGAAGGCATCGCCATGTGGCCGGAAGCCTGCAAGGCGACCAGGACGATCATGGAGGAAGGCTTCGCTCCCCTGCTCAAGGATGCAGGCGATATCGACGTGGCCCGTGCATGGGAACTCATGCGCGCCCACTCCTGGTGGTATGGCGAGGGCGGCATCGCCAGCATCGCGCTGAGCGCCGTCGACATGTCGCTCTGGGACATCAAGGGCAAGGAAGCGGGCAAGCCGCTCTTCGAACTCTTCGGCGGGGCCGCGCATGACGCCCTGCCCGCCAACGCGTCCTGCCATGTCAACAAGGCGACGCTGGACGCATGCGTGGAGGAGGTGCAATCCTACTTCGCCAGAGGCTTCCGAAGCGTCAAGCTCGGGCTTGGCAAGAAGGGGCTTTCGCCCATCGGGCAAGACCCTGAGCAGGTGGTCCGCTTCGTCGGCATGCTGCGCGACACCCTTGGCGCGGACGCCGAGATCCTCGTCGACATAGGCAACGGCATCGACTGGGACCTCGACACCGGAATTTCCGTCGCAAAGCGGCTTGAGGCGCTCGGAGCCGGCTGGATCGAGGAGCCCTTCCATCCGACGCGCCACGAGGACTATCAGGCGCTCAAATCGGCCGTTTCCGTTCCGATCGCCAGCGGAGAGCGAGAGTTCACCCTCACCGGCTATCGCACGCTGCTGGAGACTGGAGCCGTCGATGTCTTCGGCGTCGATCCCGCGCGCGCCGAGGGCATCACCGGGTTTCGCCGTGTCGACGATCTGCTGCGCCAGCATGGCAAGACGATCAATGCGCATGCCTGGTCGACAGCCATCACCACGGCAGCGAGCCTGCATCTTTCGATAGCCTCGCCCGCCGCGCGCCTGTTCGAGTTCAAACCGCACCCGGTCGTCGTCCAGCAGGAGCTGGTGGATCAGCCGATCATGATGCAGGAGGGGCTTGCCAGACCCCCGACACGTCCCGGGCTTGGCATCGAGGTCGATGAAAAGGTCGTCAGCGACCTTTCGGTCGGCTAGGAAAAGGGAAGCAGCAGCCGTTGGTATTGGCGCGAACATGAGACACCCGGGCAGGGCAGCGGATGCCTTCACCTCAGTCGAGCAGGAACCGGACGAGCGTCTGTCGGTCGCCGAACAGGTCGCCCGCCGCCTTCTGGAACTGATCCAGTCCGGAAATCTCCGTCCCGGCGAGCAATTGCCGTCCGAGCGTGAACTCGCCGCCATGCTGGCCGTTAGCCAACCGACCGTGCGCGAGGCCTTGCGCGGACTGCAAATCCTCGGCGCCATCCGGTGGACACGCAGCGGCACGTGCTATGTGTCGTCGCTCGAACTGTCGGGCATGCTGGCGCCCCTGCAGTTCCTCGTCCCCCTGAACGAGAACAATGTCGAGACCCTCTATCAGGCGCGGGTGCTGATCGACGGCGGGATTGGCCGGATGGCGGCGCGGCTGATCTCCGACGGGGCGATCAAGCGCCTGCGGGAACTCGTCACGATCCAGGAAGGTCTCGCGAACAATCCCGCCGGCTTTCGGGTTTCGGACCTGGAGTTCCACCAGATCATCCTGGATGCATGCGGGAACCCGTTCCTCGATCGCATCGCCAACTCGCTTTACACGCTCGGCATGGAATATCGCCGCGTCGCGTCGGAGACGCCCGGCGTAATCGCCCAGAGCGTGCGCGATCACGCCGCCATCGTGGACGGTCTGTCGGCACGCGACCCGGACATGACCGGCGCCGCGATGGAAGAACATATGCGCAATGTCGATCGGACGACGCGCGCCGCGATGATGCAACTGGCGTCCAGCGGCAAGCTTGACGGTTAAAGGAGATTTCAGATGCCAGATCTATCCGGCAAGGTGGTGGTGGTGACGGGAGCGGCGCGTGGAATCGGCGCCGCCGCATCCCAGGAACTGGCGCGACAGGGCGCGCGCGTGGTCGTCACCGCTCGCTCGCTCGATGCGGCCAAGGCGCTTGCCGATGACATCGTTGCGTCGGGAGGCGAGGCTCTGGCGCTTGCCTGCGACGTCGCCGACGCGAGCTCGGTGGACGCCATGGTGGCCGCGACGCGCGCAAAGTTCGGACGTATCGACGCGCTGGTCAACAATGCCGGAGTCATCGATCCGGTCGGGCGCATCGTCGACACCGATCCAGCGGCGTGGATGCGCGCCGTCGAGATCAATCTCGTCGGGTCCTATCTCGCCGCGCGCGCTGTCATTCCGGCCATGATCGAAGCCGGCGGCGGCACCATCGTGAATCTGTCGAGCGGCGCAGCGTTCCGTCCGATGGAAGGATGGTCGGCTTACTGCTCGACCAAGGCGGGACTTGCCATGTTCACCCGGTCGATCGATCTGGAATATGGCGCCGCGGGCGTTGTCTCCATCGGTCTTTCGCCTGGTGTCGTTGACACCGGCATGCAGGGCCAGATCCGCGCCTCCGGGATCAATCCCGTGAGCCAGATCCCGCGCGAAAACCTCACCGATCCGAAGGAGCCAGGCCTCGTGATCGCCTTCCT
This sequence comes from Mesorhizobium shangrilense, assembly GCF_028826155.1. NCBI lineage: Bacteria > Pseudomonadati > Pseudomonadota > Alphaproteobacteria > Hyphomicrobiales > Phyllobacteriaceae > Arvimicrobium > Arvimicrobium flavum. Next base: position 169,213 of record NZ_JAQGPN010000003.1, on the reverse strand, counting down.
GTGCAGCGAAGCCGGCCGCAGCTACGCCGGCAAGGAGGTCGATCTTCGCGACCCTGCGCTGCGCGAGGCCGTCGGCCTTTCTGCAACCGCGGCTTGAGCCACACATCGGAATGAACCCCGATCGACCCTGAGGGTCGATCCGTGCGGCCGCGCCTTCCCGCGTGGCCGCTTCCTCGAACCGGGCGGCGATCGTCGCCCGGCTCGTGAGCGAGGAGAACACCTTCACCACCGGAGCGGCCTTCGATTTTTGGCGGCCGCACAACCTACTGACCAACGAGGATAGGAAGTAAGATGAAACTGGTTCGATATGGCGTTGCGGGACAGGAGAAGCCCGGCATTCTGGATGCGGAAGGCAGCATCCGCGATCTCTCCGGCATCGTCGGCGACATTGCCGGTGAGGCGCTGACGCCCGCAGGGCTCGACAAGCTGAAGTCGGTGGACGTCGCTTCCCTGCCCCGCGTCGAAGGCGAGGTCCGCTACGGTCCCTGCGTGGGACAGGTTGGCAAGTTCATCTGCATCGGCCTGAACTACGCCGACCACGCCGCCGAATCCGGCATGCCCATCCCGAGCGAGCCGGTCGTCTTCATGAAGGCGACCAGCGCCATCTGCGGCCCGAACGACACCGTCCTCATCCCGCGCGACTCCACCAAGACCGATTGGGAAGTCGAGCTCGGCGTGGTCATCGGCAAGGGCGGCAAGTACATCGAAGAGGCTGACGCGCTGTCGCATGTCGCCGGATATTGCGTCGTCAACGACGTCTCGGAACGCGAGTTCCAGATCGAGCGCGGCGGCACCTGGGACAAGGGCAAGGGCTCCGACACCTTCGGCCCGATCGGCCCCTGGCTGGTGACGGCCGACGAGGTCGCCGACCCCCAGAACCTCAAGATGTGGCTGGACGTCGACGGCAAGCGCTACCAGGACGGCTCGACCAAGACGATGATCTTCGACGTCGCGCACGTCGTCAGCTATGTCAGCCGCTTCATGAGCCTGCAACCGGGCGACGTGATCTCCACCGGCACGCCTCCCGGCGTCGGCATGGGCCAGAAGCCGCCGCTCTATCTGCGCGCGGGCCAGACCATGCGCCTGGGGATCGAAGGCCTCGGCGAGCAGACCCAGGTCACCGCGCAGGACGCCTGAACAGGCCAATAAGGTGAGGTGACGGTCTCCAAGATCGTCACCTTGCGCGATCAAACTGTGAAAGCGCCGTGCGTCCAATCCGACGCACGGCGCTTTCTTTTTTTGCGTCGCTATTGTGAGTGAAAACGAGGGCGTTGCGGCTCGGGAGGAACCTTAGCGCGTCAGCGGCGATGCACGAGCGATGTGCGCTGCCGCCTCGTCCTTTCGCCGCAAATTCCTCGCTACCTGAGCTTGCCGCGGGCGGCCACCGGCAACACGTCGACCACTGCCTCGCCGGAGATCAGATGCACTTCGTCGAACAGGTTGATGACCGGGCAGATATGGTTGACCAGCACGCGCACCTTGTCGCCGACCTCGAGCTGGCTGTCGGCGGGAAGCGAAACGACGCCATGCTCCTCGGACAGCCCGACAATGCGCGCGCCGGGCACGCCGATCAGCTCGCCGTGGTCCTGCAGGCCGAGCAAGTCGCTGGTGAGAGATTTTGAGCCGGCGTCCAGTATGGCGCGGGTCGCGGTGGGACGACTGACGACCGTCGCGAGCACGAAAGCCGCGCAGTCCTCCAGCTTCCCGGCGCCCTTCTCGACCTGGTAGCGGTCCATGTAGACATAGGTGCCCGGACGATACTCGCTGACGACCGAAGCATCGACCGGCCGCCACATGTCGGGCGTGCCGCCCGTCGTCACCGTCTCGCAATCGAGGCCATTGGCCAGCAGCAGGTCGCGCGCGCTTCGCAGCCAGGCCTCCGCGACCTCGTGGCCGCCCGCCGCGGGAAACGTCATCAGTCCCCCGAACCGCAGGCCCGGCGCGCCCGCAATCACCTGCGCCAAACGAAGGGCGTCTTCCGGCGACTGCACGCCGACACGCCCGCCGCCAGTATCGCATTCGACCAGCACCTTCAGGCGGCGATCCGGATCGGTGAACGCCGCAGCATAGCCCCTGACCGTCGTCTCGCTGTCGGCGCTCACACTGAGCGACATGCGCATGTGCAAGGCGTGCAGCCGGTCGAGCTTGGAGCGGCCCAGGATGTTGTAGGGAATGAAGATGTCGGTCAGCCCGGCATTCGCCATCACCTCCGCTTCGCCGACCTTCTGGCAAGTGATGCCGACCGCGCCGGCCGCCACCTGCTGACGCGCAAAGAATGGCAGCTTGTGCGTCTTGATGTGGGGCCTCAGCTTGATCCCGATGGCGTCGGCATGCGCCTGGGCCCGCGCGATGTTGCGGGCCGCGACATCGACGTCGATCAGGACCGCGGGCGTATCGACGTCATGGACGGTTTGCGGTCTCATCGCCCCTCACATGATCCCGAATTTCGCATACGCCTCGACGGTGCTCATGCCGGCGCGGATGGCCTCCGCAACCTTTTTCTCACCACGCACTTTCTCGATCGCGCCGGCAATGACGTCGGCTTCTGCCTCACGCGGGATGACCAGCACGCCGTCGATGTCGCCGAACAGAATCGCGCCGGGTTCGACGCGCGCCGCGCCGACTTCGATGGGGAGCCTGAAATCGACGACCTTGCCGCGCACGCCCTGGTCCTGGCCGTAGGAGCCGCGGGAGAAGGTCGGGAACCCCATTTCCAGAACGCCCTTGGTGTCCCGCGAGAAGCCGTTGATGATGGCGCCGGCCGCGCCCAGCATGCGGGCGCGTGTCGCCATGAGCTCGCCCCACATCGCGTATGCGCCGGTTGTCCCCGAGGCGATGTAGACTTCATTGGGCTTCAGGTCGTCCAACGCCTCGAACATCAGGCCGAAGCCGCGCTTCGCAAGCGGCCCCCGGCTGTCGCTGGAGTCGGAATAATAGTCGGCCTCGAGCACCGGCAGCGCCCGCCCGGCCAGAACCATGTCGGGGCTCAGCGGCCTTACCTCCGGCGGCAGGAATTGCCGGCGCAGGCCCATCTTGTCCATCACGTCGCCGACGACGCAGGTGGTGAGCTCCGCCTTCATCAAGGCGAAGAGTTCGGAGTCGTCCCGATAGATCTTTTCCATAGTTCAGTTCCTGCGTTTCCTGTCAGCGTGGGCTGTAAGCGATGACTTCGATCTCGACCTTGATGTCGACGATCATGTCGTTCTGGACACATGTCCGTGCCGGGCGCTTGCCCGGCTCGAAGTAGGACGAATAGATTTTGTTGAAGGCCGTGAAGTCGCGCGCGTCCTTGAGGAACACCGTGGACTTGACGATCTCCTTCATGGAGCTGCCCGCCTGTTCCAGCGCGACGGCAATGCGATCCATGACGAGGCGCGTCTGAGCCTCGACGCTGCCGACCAGAATCTCGCCGTTCGGATCCATCGGCACCTGGCCCGAGATGAATACGAAATCGCCCGCGCGAACGGCCGGCGTCAGGGGCATGGCGCTCCTTGCGGCGCCAACGCCCTCGCCGCCAAAATACTCGATAAGTTTCATCGCGCTCTCCTCGTCATGGCCGCGGCTCCGCGTGACGATCGCCTCAGACGACCGTTTGGCAGGCCGACACGAATCTGTATGCCTGTCTTACAGCTTTACAGGATGAAATCAAGCAGGAGGGCACGCGTCGCGGCGGCAAATCTGTGTCCTCTCCCGCGGATGACCAGCTTGCGGCTAGGTCTGGCCTGACTTGTTCAAGAGAACGGCGCAGCGTCAGTCCGCGACGCTGGAAGCGGGAGCCCTGGCCGACGGGACGTTCTGAACGCTTGACGCGAAAGTATTCCGACCTCAGAGGGCGGCGCCGCGCCTTATCCGTTCGGACGCCTCATCGAAATGATCGCGCATGGCCTTTTCCGCAGCTTCCGGCCTCATCGCGATGACCGCCAGCGCGACGCGCTCGTGAACCTTGTAGGTCTCGGTCCATTCGGCCTCATCCAGCACGTAACGCAGGCCGGTCCGGCTCGACTGGAGCGTCGCGTCTGCAATGCCGTCGATGACGATCTCGACGAGCGGGTTGCCGCTGGCGCTGGCCAGCACCTTGTGAAACTCGACATCGGCGGTCGAAAAACGCTCGAGATCGCCCATTCCGGCCGCGAGCTCGGCGAGAATGGTTTCCAGGGCTGCGGCATGGGCGTCCGTACGATGCTGCGCGGCCAATCTGGCGGCGCGTTCTTCGAGGAAACGTCGGAACTCCAGTGTGTGAAGCGGCGATATCTGGCCGATCGCCATGCCATGGGACACGAGCTTGCTGACCGGCTCGCCGGTCACCGTGCCGACGACAGGCGCCTTGCCGGTGGTGACGCGCACCAATCCGCTGCCCGCGAGCGCGTTGATCGCCTCCCGAACAGTGGGCCGCCCCACGCCCAGCTCTCGCGCCAGCTCCGACTCGCTGGGCAGCCTGTCCCCCGGCTTGAGGTCGGTCGTCGCGATATGGGTACGGATATGGTCGACGATCTGATCCGTCAGGCGAATCTGCCGAAGGGGTTTTGTCTGCATGTCGTCCCTCAACTCAGCCGATCAAGCAAGGCTCATGCGTTTTCCCGCGTCGAGCACCTTGCCCGGCATTTCGGACTGCGGTGTTCCGTCCACAACCACAAGCTTGCCGCCGACGATCACGGTGCCGATGCCCTTCGGAGGCAATGTCGGCTCGTCATAGGTCGCTCCGTCGATCACGGTTGCGCCGAACAGCACCAGATCGGCGACCGCACCCGGGCGGACGACGCCGCGATCCCAGAGGCTGAACCGCTGCGCCGGCAATGACGTCATGTGGCGCACGGCTTCCTCAAGGCTCTGCAGGTTGTCCTTGAGCGCATACTCCCCCAGCAGTCGCGGGAAGGTGCCGGCGCCTCGCGGATGCGGCTTCCCGCTCTCACGCGGGATGCTGTCCGAACCGGACATGTACAGACGGTGACCGAGCACCTTTCGCAGGTCGCCCTCGTCCTGCTGGAACATGATCATGTTGCTGCGCCCGCAATCGCAGACGATCAGGTCGGCGGCCAGATCGAAGGGGTCACGGCTTTCGCTCTCGGCCGCCTCGGCGATGAACCGCCCCTCGTAGCGTTTGTGGCTCTCCGCTTCGACGCCGCCGATACGGATGTTGTCCCATCCGATCTGCGTTGCCTTGGACCTCCAGTTCAGGTCGGCGGTAATATCCTCGACCACCGCCTGCCGGATGATCTCGCGCGATTCAGGTTCGGAAAGACGATCGACAATTGCGTCGATGCCGCCTTCCTGCGCCGACGGCGGCAACAGCTGGAGTATGGTGCTGGAGCCCGCCGTGTAGGGATACATGTCGCACGACACGTCGATGCCTTCGCGCCTTGCCTCCTCCAGCCTGTCGAGCAGTTCCGGCATCCGTCCCCAGTTCTCGCTGCCGCAGACCTGCAGATGGGAGAGCAGGCCCTTGCAGCCGCTATGCTTCAGGAGGGCGAGAAACTCTTCGATCGACTCGTCGATCCCCGCGTCGTAGTTGCGAATGTGGGCGGCCAGGATACGCCCGCGCTTGGCCACCACGTCGGCCAGGCCGCGCAACTCGGCATCATCGGCCCAACTGCTCGGCGTATAGATCAGTCCGAGCGAAAGCCCTGCGGCCCCCTGCTCCAACTGAACGTCGAGGAGCCGTTCCATGCGCTCGCGTTCTTCCGGCGTCGCAGGCCTCGACTGGTTTCCGAGAACCGCCAGCCGGATCGGACCATGGCCGACCAGCGAAACCAGGTTGGGACCGATCCCTCCGCCCTGGAGGGCGGCGCGGTAGCCGGCGTAGTCGCAGAACACTTCGCCGGGGCGGATTGACCCAAGCAGGGAGCCTATGTGTTCGCGAAGCGGTGCGTCGTCGTCGCCAACGAACGGGTATGCCGAGAAGCTGCAGTTGCCGGTGACAATCGTGGTGACGCCCTGGACGATCTTCTCCCCGCGTCCGCCACGTCGGAGGAAGGCGATGTCGTCATGCGTGTGCACGTCGATGAAGCCCGGTGTGAGAAACGCATCGCCCGCATCGATGACCGTTTCGGCATCGGCAGGCGCGCCGCAGAACACGTCCGCGATCCGGCCGTCCCGCACGCCCACATGGGCGCGGAACCACGGCGCACCGGTTCCGTCTATCACTCGCGCATTCGTTATCAGCAGATCGAACATTGCAACCATCCTGAGGTCCACCATGGCGATGGACCAATCGGCATGTCAACCTGTAAGACAGGCTTACACAGAGATATAATCCTCAAGAATTCGAAATGCGGGCGAAGCGATCCACCCGGCCGTCCCATTGTATTCAGCCGTCTTGGTCCTGCACGAAGTGTCCTGGCGAGACCTCGCGGTAGGTGCGCTTGGGCGGGGTGTAGTCGTAGGGGCGGAGCGGGCTCTTGATCTCCTCGCCGAGGGCCGGGCGGGTGAGCGCGCCGCGGCGCGACGGGTCGGGGACGGGCACTGCGGCGATGAGGCGCCGGGTGTAGGGATGCTGCGGATTGTCGAAGATCGCGGCGCGCGGCCCGATCTCGACGATCTCGCCGAGATACATGACGGCGACGCGGTGGCTGATGCGCTCGACGACGGCCATGTCGTGCGAGATGAACAGGTAGGCCAGGCCGCGCTGCTGCTGGATGTCGAGCAGCAGGTTGGAGACCTGCGCCTTGACCGAGACGTCGAGCGCCGACACCGCCTCGTCGGCGACGATCAGCTTCGGGTCGAGCGCCAGGGCGCGGGCGATCGAGATGCGCTGACGCTGGCCGCCGGAGAATTCGTGCGGATAGCGCTCCGCCATCGCCGCCGCCAGGCCGACCTGCTCGAGCAGCTCGGCGACGCGCGCCTTGGCCGCCGCCTTGCCCATCAGGCCGTGCGCCAGGATCGGTTCGGCGATGGCCGAGCCGACGGTGATGCGCGGATTGAGCGAGGCGAACGGGTCCTGGAAGATCATCTGCGAGGTGCGCCGCATGGCGCGCAGCTCGCGCGCCCCGGCCGTCTTCATGTCGTGGCCGTCGACGACGATCGCGCCGGCCGTCGGCTGCACCAGCCTGAGGATGGCGCGGCCGGTGGTCGACTTGCCGCAGCCGGATTCGCCGACCAGCGCCAGCGTCTCGCCGGGCCGCAGGTCGAAGGAGACGTCCTCGACCGCGTGGATGCGGCCGTTGGGCAGGTCGAAGCGCACCGCCAGGTCGGAGACCGTCAGGATGGGAGCGGCGTCCTTGGCCGCGGCGTCCATGGCGCGGCCGTCGACCGCCTCGCCGGTGGCTGGGTCGACCTCGGGAAAGCGCCGCGGGACCTCGCTGCCGCTCATTGCGCCGAGCCGCGGGATCGAGGCGAGCAGCGCCTTGGTGTAGACCTGCTGCGGCGCGTCGAAGATCGCCTGGGTGGGGCCGGTCTCGACGAGGTCGCCGCGCAGCATGACGACGGTGCGGTCGGCCACCTCGGCCACCACGCCCATGTCGTGCGTGATGAACAGCACGGCCATGTTCTCCTCGGCCTGCAGCTCGCGGATGAGGTGCAGGATCTCGGCCTGGATGGTGACGTCGAGCGCCGTCGTCGGCTCGTCGGCGATGAGCAGCTTTGGCCGGCAGGCGAGCGCCATGGCGATCATCACGCGCTGGCGCATGCCGCCGGAGAATTTGTGCGGATATTCGTGCAGCCGGGTTCTCGCCGCCGGGATGCGGACGCGCTCCATCAGCCTGACGGCTTCCGCCTCGGCCGCCGTCCAGCCCATGGCCTGGTGCAGCACCAGCGCCTCGGCCAGCTGGTTGCCGATGGTGAAGACCGGGTTGAGCGAGGTCATCGGCTCCTGGAAGATCATGCCGATCGCGCCGCCGCGCACGGCGCGCATCTCCGCCTCCGACGCCTTCAGCAGGTCGCGGCCGTCGAGCAGGATGCGGCCTTCGCAGCGCGACTTGCCCGGCGGCAGCAGGCGCATCGCCGACAGCGCCGTGACGCTCTTGCCGGAGCCGGATTCGCCGACGATGGCCACCGTCTCGCCGGCCGCGACCTCGAAGCTGATGTCGCGGATCACCGCCCGCCAGCCCTCGGCCGTGCGGAACGAGGTGGTCAGCTTCTCCACCGACAGCACCGGCGGGGTTTTGGGGCTGGATAGCGTCATCTTGTCAGCGCTCTTTCGACAGGCGCGGGTCGACGAGGTCGCGCAGGCCGTCGCCCAGGAGCTGCAGCGACAGCACCGAGAAGACGATGGCCAGCCCCGGAAACACCATCAGCCAGGGCGCGTTGTTCATGAACTCGCGGCCCGAGGCCAGCATCGTGCCCCAGGTCGGCATGTCGGTGGAGACGCCGACGCCGAGGAACGACAGGCTCGCCTCCGCCAGCATCGCCGAGGCGAAGACGAAGGTCGCCTGGACGAGGATCGGCGAGGCGAGGTTGAGCAGCACGTGGCGCAGCAGCACCTGCCAGGTGGGCAGCCCGAGCGCCACCGCCGCCTCGATATAGGGCAGTTCGCGCAGCACCAGCGTCGAGCCGCGCACGATGCGGGCGAGGCGCGGCGCATAGGTGATGCCGAGCGCCAGGATCACCGTCGTCAGCGACGGCCCGAGCGCGGCCACCAGGGCGATGGCGAGCAGGATGTCGGGGAACGACATCATGGCGTCGAGCAGCCGCGAGATCGGCGCGTCGAGCTTGCGGAAGAAGCCGGCGGCGACGCCGAGGAAGACGCCGAGCAGGGTCGAGATGCAGACGACGCCGAGGCTGACCAGCAGCGAGATGCGGCCGGCATAGATGGCGCGCGAGAAGATGTCGCGGCCGAACTCGTCGGTGCCGAACAGGTGGGTCAGCGACGGCGCCTTGAGCTTGTTGACGATCGACAGCTTGTTGGGCGCATAGGGCGCGATCCATGGCGCCAGCAGGGCGGCGAGCACGACGATGAGCAGGATCGCCGCGCCAAAGGCGATGGCGCGGTTGCGGAACAGCTGGCGCAGGCCCGACGCGAGCGGCAGGGTGAGGGAGCCGACCGTCACAGCCGCACCCTGGGATCGACGAGGATATAGAGCATGTCGACGCCGAAATTGATCAGCACGTAGATGGCGGCGACGACCAGCAGCGCCCCCTGGATGACGGGATAGTCGCGCCGCAGCACCGCCGACACCACCAGGTTGCCGATGCCGGGCAGCCCGAACACCGTCTCGGTGACCACCGCGCCGGCGACCAGCATGGCGATCGACAGGCCGATCACGGTGATGATCGGCACCAGCGCGTTCTTCAGCGCATGCTTGAGGATGACCCGCATCTCGCCGGCGCCCTTGGCGCGCGCCGTGCGCACATAGTCGTCGCTGAGCACGTCGAGCATGGCGGCGCGGGTGAAGCGGGTGATCAGCGCCGAGTTGACGACGCCGAGCGCGATCGCCGGCAGCACCAGGTGGTGCAGCCGCTCGAGGAAGCCGGTGTCGGGGCCGCCATAGCCGGAGGCCGGGAACCAGCCCTGGCCGACGGCGAAGACCTGGATCAGGATCAGCCCCAGCCAAAAACTCGGGATGCTGGCCGCCACCATGGTCAGGGTGACGACGATCTGGTCGAACAGCGTGCCGCGCCGCACCGCCGACAGGATGCCGACCGGCAGCGCGATGGTCACCGCAATGAGGATCGAGAACAGCGTCAGGAAGAAGGTCGGCTCGGCGCGGCTCGCCAGCGCCTGGGTGACCGGCTGGCCGAGGAAGATCGACTGGCCGAGGTCGCCCTTGAGGATGCCCAGCACGAACTGGCCGTACTGGACGAGCAGCGGCGCATCGAGGCCCAGCCTGGTGCGCAGATCAGCGATGTCTTCCGGCGTGGCGTCCGAGCCGAGCATCACGGCGGCCGGATCGCCGGGGGTCACCCGCACGATGATGAAGACGACCGTCACCACGAGGGCGAGCACGATCAACATGCCCACCAGTCGTTCCAACAGCGCCCGAGCGACCCTCGACATTGTTCAGCGCCTCACTGCTTCGGCGTCACGTTCCAGAAATGCGGCCAGTAGGTCGGCGTGTAGCCGGTGACCGCCGCGGACAGGCCCGAGAGCGCATTGAAGTTGCCGACCTTGTAGAGCGGCGCGTCGTCGTAGATGACCGTCTGGATGCCCTTCCAGGCTTCGAGCTTGGCGTCGTCGGTGGTGGCGTCCATGTAGGCGGCCACCGCCTTGGCCTTCGCATCCGACACGTACCAGCCCGGATAGGTATCCGTGATGGTGTTGATCGTCGTCGGATCAGCCGGGAAGTTGGAGTGGGTGATGAAGATGTCCCACTGCGCCGGATCGGCGCGGCGGGTGGTCAGCGTCGCCCAGTCCACCACCTGCATGTCGACCTTGAAGCCGGCGGCCTCGAGATAGGCCTTGGCCACTTCGCCTGCCTTGTAGTGGAACTCGTACTGGCGGCTGGTCAGGATACGCAACGGCGTACCGTCGTAGCCAGCCTCCTTGAGCAAGGCCCCTGCCGCTTCCTGGTCGCCCTCGCCGTAGCGTGCGACGCCGTCTTCGGCATGCCAGAAGAATTCCTTCGGGAAGATCGAGCCATCGATGTTGAAGAAGCGCTCGTCGGAGAAGGCGGCCAGCATCATGTCGGACGGGTTGAGCGCCGCCTGCACCGCCTGACGGAGCGCCTTGTTGGTGAGCAGGCCTTCCTTCATGTTCATGTTGAGCGACAGCCAGCCGGCGTTCTGATAGATGATCGGCTTGACCGTGCCGCTGGACTCCAGCCGCTCGAAGGCGCTGACCGGCAAGGCGTCGGCAAAGTCGAACTGCCCGGAGATGATGCCCTCGACGCGCGTGTTGGCGTCGGGAACCGGCACGAACCGCACTTCCTTGGCGATCGGCACGCGCTTTCCGGCATAGTTGCTCGTTTCGCCTTCCGGCGACTTGTAGTCCTCGAAGCGGACGAGCTGGGTGTACTGGTCGGGCTTGCGCTCCTTCAGCGCATAGGGACCGGTGCCGATGAACTGGGTCAGCGTATCGGCGACCGTCTCGGACGGAATGATCACCGAAGCCTGGGACAATGTTGCGACCAGCGGGGCGTAGCGTGACTTCAGCTTGATGACGACGGCGTTGGCTCCGTCCTCCGCAATGCCGTCGACCATGGCCGCGACCTGCTTGCCCTTGGCGTGGACCGACATCCAGCGGTTCAGCGAAGCGACGACGTCCTTGGAGTCGAAATCGCTGCCGTCGTGGAATTTGAGGCCCTCGCGCAGCGGAATACGATAGGTCAGGCCGTCCTCGGAAATCTCGGGCAGCGCGGCAGCCAGGAGCGGCGCCGGCTTCCACTGTGCGTCGTAGGTGTAGAGCGTCTCGAAGATGTGGTTGCCGATCACCAGGACGAGATCGATGGTGGTCTGCATGATGTCGAGCGACGGCGGCTCGCCAATGGTCGCGACGGTCAGCACACCGTCAGATCTTTCCTGCGCCAGGACGGGCCCGGAAGCACTCGAGAGCGCGGCAAGGATCGAGGCGGTGTAGAGTAGCCTGTTCATATATTCCTCCGTTAGGCCACCTGGAGGCTTCTCCACTCGCACTCACGAGCAAGGCAAACCTCTCGGCAGTGGGTTCGCCGTCCGTATCTGCGCGACGAAACTGGCGACTCCAATACGGAGACACAAAAAAGGTGTCAAGCTGTCATACAGCCTTATTGGCAGTCCGTATGAGCGATCGCCCTGAACGTTGTACGAACGCCTGCTTGTGATTGCTGCGGTTAGGGTGGTTTGCGGTGCGGGGCTGCCATTTCTCGAAGATGAGCTCGTAGCAGGACCTGTTGCCCGGACACGCCAAACCCTGACCGGCGCGCTGCTCGACAGCATTCGCCGATGCTGCAACATCGATCCCCGGTCAAAGGACTTGCGGGCTTCGCCGCATGAACAGCATCACGCCGGCCTGCAAGACGCATTGCTTGGCCGCGCCGCGCGGCTCTACTTCCGGTTCGATGTGAACCGGCGCGCGCGGGTGAGGAACATCCGAGCAGCCTGGGGCGAATGCCGCGCAGGCCGCGACATCATCCCATCCGCTCGGAACCGTAGGAGCCGGGCGACGCGGGAAACACGACCGTCTTGTCGCCGTTGAGAAACACGCGCCGGTGGATGTGGGCGTGGATGGCGCGCGCCAGAACCTGGCTCTCCACGTCGCGGCCGAGGCTCACATAGTCGTCCGCGCTCTGCGCGTGGGTGACCCGGATCGCGTCCTGCTCGATGATCGGCCCCTCGTCGAGGTCGGCCGTCACGTAGTGCGACGTGGCGCCGATCAGCTTGACCCCGCGCTCGAAGGCCTGCTTGTACGGGTTGGCGCCCTTGAAGGACGGCAGGAAGGAGTGGTGGATGTTGATGATGCGTCCCGACATCTTCCGGCACATCTCGTCGGAAAGCACCTGCATGTAGCGGGCGAGGACGATGAGCTCGGCGCCGGTGTCCTCCACGATGCGCATCTGCTGCGCCTCCGCCTCCGGCTTGTTGTCCTTCGTCACCCGGATGTAGTGGAAGGGGATGTCGTGGTTGACCACCACCTTCTGGTAGTCGAGGTGATTGGAGATGACGGCCACGATGTCGATGGGCAGCGCTCCGATCCGCCAGCGATAGAGCAGATCGTTGAGGCAGTGGCCGAAGCGCGAGACCATCACGACCGCCTTCATGCGCTGCGCCTCGTCATGGATGGCCCACTCCATCCCGAAGGGCTGCGCGACGTCCGCAAAGCCCTCGAGAAGCGCCTCCAGCCCGACGCCCTGCTCCGACGCGAAGCTCACCCGCATGAAGAAGCGGCCGGTCTGCACGTCGTCGAACTGCGAGGCGTCGGTGATGTTGCAGCCATTGTTCGCAAGGAAGGTTGCAATGGCCGCCACGATGCCCCGCGTGCGTGCGCAGGTGACGGTGAGAACGAACTTTTTCAACGAGGGCCTCCGGAACGAGGTTTGACGAATGTTCCCGCGCCATCGCCGGAGGCGATGGCCTGAGGACGGTCGTTTACCGGCCGGCCGGGCTGGCCGCAAGTTTCAGTGGCTGTTCGCTGCGTCGCATGGGCGGCGCTCTACGCCGCACGGGCGTCAAAGCCCTCAAAAGAGGACGATCGTCATCGGTTGGCCGCCCGATCAGCCTTGCGCCGCTGCGATTTTGACGGGGTTCGCCGAGATCTCGGCCGCAAGATTCTGGAAAAACGTGTCGGCGAGCTTCTTTGCCGTCGAATCGATCAGCCGCGAACCCAGTTGCGCCAGCTTCCCTCCGATCTGCGCGGTGCACAGATAGGACAGCCGCGTCATGTCGCCGTCTTCGGCCAGGGTGACGTCCGCTCCGCCCTTGGCAAAGCCCGCAATGCCGCCATTGCCTTCTCCCGAGAGCCGGTAGCTTTCAGGCGCGTTCACGCCGCTGATGGTGACCGCCCCGCTGAACCTGGCCTTGATCGGTCCGATCTTGATGACGACCCTGGCGGTGAAGCCGTCGTCGACGCTGCCCTCGAGGTCCTCGCAGCCCGGGATGCTCGCCCGCAGGACGTCCGGGTCGTTGATGGCCGCCCAGACGACGTGCCGGGGGGCAGCAATGAGTTGTTCGCCTTTGAGCTCCATGGCGGTGTCCCTTGTCCTGTGGGAAATGCGGGAGAGACCCTCTAGGCCTGTCCCAGTTCCATTGTGAGGAGGCCATCCCAGAGTGCGATGCCGTCGGCCAGAACCGCATCGTTGAAATCGAACCTCGGAGAGTGAAGGCCGGGGTTTTCACCGTCGCGTTGCGAGCCGAGCCAGAGATAGGCTCCGCTGCGTTCCTCCAGCATGAAGGCGAAGTCCTCGGACGCCATGCTCGGATCGGCGTCGACCACGTCGAGGCCGGCCGCCGTCGCTGCGGCCCGAAGCACCTCCGCGCTGCCCGCGTGGTTGATCGTCGCCGGATAGCGCCGGTCGTACTGGACCTGCGCCACGCACTCATGGGCGGCGCAGACATGCGTCGCGATGTGGGCCAGCCGCCTCTCGATCAGATCGCCGACCTGAGCGTCGAACCAGCGGGTGGTGCCGCGCAGGCAGACTTTTTCGGGAATGACGTTGTAGGTGTCGCCGCCGGTCATCTGGGTGACCGAAACCACGGATGAACGGAGCGGGGAGACATTTCGCGCCGTGATGGCCTGCAGCGCGCTGATCAGCTGTCCGGCGGCCGTCACCGGGTCGGCGCCTTCATGCGGCATCGCGCCATGCGCGCCACGACCGACGACATCGATCTGGAAGGTCGCGAAAGCCGCCATCATGGCGCCGTCGCGCGCGACGACCCGGCCCGGCTCCAGCCCCGGCCAGTTGTGCAGCGCATAGATCGATGCCGGCGAGATGTCGCGGAAAAGGCCGTCATCCATCATCACCCGGGCGCCGCCATACACCTCTTCGGCAGGCTGGAAGATGAAGTGAACCGTCCCGTCGAGATCTGTGCGCGCGGCGGCCGCCTTCGCTGCGGCAAGCAGCATCGAGACGTGGCCGTCGTGCCCGCAGGCATGCATGACGCCGGGAACCGTCGAGGCATGTGCGGCCCCGGTCTGCTCCATGATCGCAAGCGCGTCCATGTCGGCGCGGATCGCAATGGCCCGTGACGAGTGGCCCCTGGACAGTGTGCCGACGATGCCGGTCTTCCCATAGCCGCGACGCAATTCGATCCCGCATTCACCGAGCACCGAAGCTATGAAGGCGCTCGTGCGGTGCTCCTCGAATGCGAGTTCGGGATGGCGGTGGAGATCCTGCCTCCAGCGCCTGGCCAGTTCGACGATGTCATCGGTGACAGACATGGCGGCTCCGCTGCGCCGACAGGTGGGACTCATTGGCCTGGAGCGTCGTAGGACTTGATGACCGCCTGGGTGCCCTCGCGGGCGTCGCCCGCGTCGAGCCGTCGGCCATATTGCTGTATGGACGCCTTGAGCCCTACGAGGTCGAGGCCGTAGGCTTCGGCCTCGGCGATCGCGATCGACATGTCCTTGGCGAAGTGCTCGATCATGAAGCCGGGCGCATAGTCGGCGTCGACCATCCTGGGTCCCAATGCGTTGAGCAGGAAGCCGCCTGCCGCGCCGGTGCCGATCGAGCCGAGGACTTTCGCCGCATCGAGGCCCGCCGCACGCGCGTAGGCCACGCTCTCCGCCACGCCCAGCATCGTCGAGGCTATGACGATCTGGTTGCACATCTTGGTGTGCTGGCCGGCGCCCGCCGGACCCTGATGCGCGATGTTCGTGCCCATGGCGGCAAAGACCGGCATTGCCCGCTCGAACGCCTCGACATCGCCACCGACCATGATCGAAAGGCGGCCTTCGCGCGCGCCGATGTCGCCACCGGAGACCGGAGCATCGAGCGCGTCGAGTCCGCGCTGCGCCGCCGCCTCTGCGATACGCGTCGCGAGCGAGGGGCTGGACGTCGTCATGTCGATGAGCAGCGCGCCTGGCCTGGCGCGCTCGATGATGCCGCCTTGCGAGAAATAGACGTCTTCGACGTCGCTCGGCAGGCCGACGATGGTGATCACCACGTCGGCCTCGGCCGCGGCGGCGCCGGCCGTGTCGTGAAGAACCGCGCCCGCGGCAACCAGCAGCGCCGCCTTCTCGGGGCTGCGCGTGCTGACATGCAGCGGAAAGCCTGCCTTGAGCAGGTTCGCGGCCATCGCCGCTCCCATGATGCCGAGGCCGATGAATGCAATGGTCTGCTTCTCAGCGGACGTGGTCGAGCTCATGTTTTTCCTCTGAGGAGAGAACGAAGATATTGCGGGCTGAGAGGCAGTCTTTCCGCGACGACGCCGAATGGAGCAAGGGCGTCGTTGACGGCGTTGGTGACGGCGCCGATGGCGCCCATCACGCCGCCTTCCGACATGCCCTTGCTGCCGATCGGCGTGGAACTGCTCGGCTTGCCGAGATTGATCACGCGCATCGGCGGGATCTCGACCGCCGTCGCGATCGAGTAGTCCGCGAAGCTGCCGGTAAGGTTCTGGCCGTCCTCGTCGTAGACGACCTCTTCAAGCAGCGCGCCGCTGAGGCCCATGGCGATGGCGCCATGCTGCTGACCTTCGACGATCATCGGATTGAGAACGCGGCCGCAATCCTCGACGACGGTGTGGCGCTCGACGGTCACCTTTCCGGTGCGGACATCGACCAGCACCTCGCAAGCGTGGGCCGCGTTCGAGTAGGTCATCGGCGGCGGATCGTAGGCGCGGTGCGCTTCCAGGCCGGGTTCGAGTCCTTCCGGCAACCGCAACGGATCGAGATAGGCGACATGCGCAATCGACGCGAGGGTGACGCCCGTGTCGCTCCACTGGTCGGCGAGGCGGCGTTGCACGCGTCCCGCTTGCAGTTGCAGCTCATCCGCCGTGTTCAGGTTCAGCATCGACGCGGCGATGGTCAACGCCTTACGCCGCACCGCCTGGGCCGCCAGAAGCAGGACGCTGCCGCCGGCGGTGGCGCCCCTCGCCCCGCGCGTGCCCATGCCATAGGGCGCAACATCCGTATCGCCCATGTGGATGCGGACAGTCTCCGCGTCGACCCCGAGCCCTTCCGCGACGACCTGGGCGAAGACGGTCTCGTAGCCGTGGCCTGATCCCATCAGGCCGACGGATGCGTTGACCGCGCCGCTCGGCTCGACCTTCACCCAGCCGGCTTCATGGCCGGAGCCGGGGATAGCCGCAGCCTTGTAGAAGGCGGAACCATAGGTGGACGGCTCGACCACGGAGCACAGGCCAAGGCCGCGGTAGACGCCCCGCTCGCGATCCTCGGCCTGACGCTTGCGGAACGCGTCGTACTCGGCATCCGCAAGCAGCCGATCGAGGCACTGGGCCGGCGTGATGTCCCCAGCCACCTCGCCGGTCTGCATGGCGTAGGGCAAGTCGGCATCCCGCAGCAGATTGACCCGCCGCACCGCCACCGGATCCAGTCCGAGACGCCGGGCGATAGCCTCGATCGTGCCCTCCATCACCCATGACGCGATCGCCATCGGCGCCCGCATGGGTCCGCTGCCGCACTTGTTGGTCAGCGCAACCTTGACGTCGTAGCCGTAGCTCGAAATGCGGTACGGCCCGGTGAGGATCATCGCGACGACGCGCGCCATGTAGTTGGCGGGATAGAAGCAGTAGGCCCCGAAATCGACGTCCATGCTGAGCGTGAGGGCCAGGATACGGCCATCCGGGGAGACGGCTGCGCGCGTCCGGCAACTCTCCTGCCGCGCGTGAACTGCAGCGAGCAGGTTCTCCATGCGGTCCTCGAGCCAGCGGACCGGCCGTCGCAGGTGGCGCGAGAGCGCCGCCACCACCAGCTCTTCCCGCAGCAATGCGATCTTCTGGCCGAAGGCGCCGCCAATGTCCGGGCAGATGATGCGAACCTGGGATTCCTCCAGCATCAGCCGCCTGGCGAGCTGGGACCGCAGCGGATGCGGAGCCTGACTGCCCAGCCGGAAGGTCAGGCGCTGCTGGCCCTCGTCCCACTCGGCTATGCAGCCACGCGTCTCCATCGGCGCATGGGTGACGCGGTGCTGGTGAAACGCCGCTTCAACGACGATCTCCGCCGTGTCGAGGATGTTCTCCGGAGCGCCGCTGGAGAACGCCTGGTGGGACACGAGATTGCCGGGAACGTCGTCATAAAGCAGCGGAGCGCCGTCGGCGACCGCCGCATCGAAGCTGGCTGCGGCTTCGAGCGCCTCGTAGTCCACCTCGACCAGCGCCGCCGCATCCTCTGCGATGTACCGGTCGCGGGCCACGACGCAGGCAACGGGATCGCCAATGAAGAGCACCTTGTCGAGCGGCAGTGCGGTGGACTCGACGGGCAGCAGGCCCTCGATCGCCGGAGCCATGCGCAGCGGCGTCGTCCACTCAGCGAGTTCGACGCCGGTGAAGACGCCAACGACGCCTTCAATCTCCACCGCCGCGCTTGCGTCGATCGAAACGATCCTTGCATGAGCGTAGGGCGAGCGGACAAAGCAGACATGCAGCGCCCCGGGAACGGCCAGATCGTCAAGGTAACGCCCCTGCCCAACAAGCAACCGGCGATCCTCGCGCCGCAGCAACGGCTTTCCAATGATCTCGGCACTGCTCATTTCCCGGCCTTCCGCATGTCCGCCTGCCTGCCGGCTGCGACGAGTACGGCGTCGACGATGTTCTGGTATCCGGTGCAGCGGCAGATGTTGCCGGAAAGCGCTTCACGGACGCCTTCCTCGGTCGGCTCGGGATTCTCGTCCAGCCAGGCCTGCATCGTCATCACGATGCCCGGCGTGCAGAACCCGCACTGCAGCCCGTGGCGCTCATGCAGCGCCTGCTGAAGCGCCGACAGTTCACCCGAAGCGCCGTGGTGCTCGATCGTGGTGATCGAAGCGCCCTGCATCTGCACGGCGTAGGTGAGGCAGGAGCGCGCGGGGCGGCCGTCGATGAGAACCGTGCATGCCCCGCACACGCCATGCTCGCAGCCGACATGGGTTCCGGTCAGCCCGCAATCCTCCCGAAGCACGTCGGAAAGGAGACGCCGGGGTTCGACCGTGACATCGTAGCTGCGACCATTGACCGTCAGCGCGATGGGCAGCCTTTCGTATGCTTCAACAATCATGCCCGCCTCATCGCATCACGCAACACGTCTTCCAGCAGCGCCTGCAGCACCTCACGGCGGTAATCGGCCGGCATCCGCGCGTTGTCCTCAATCGGAGCCGCTTCGGCAACGATCGCTGCGGCCCTTGTCGGCCAGCCTGCATCCTGCGGGTCGAATTCGGGCAGCAGATCGTCGGCGCGGAATGGCGCGGACGCGATGGCGCCGAGCGCCAGCCGCACAGCCGCCTCGCCTTCCCGGTTGAACACAATCGCCGCCGCGCTGACCTCCGCGAAGTCGCCGGCGCGACGGTTGAACAGGCGAAAACCCCACCCGTGTCCCGGCTCGAGCAGCGGAACGCAGATCGACGTGATCATCTCCGACGGCTCGAGCGTCGTGGTGAAAAGCGTCTCGAAGAGATCCGCGGCTTCGATCGTCCGCACACCCTCCGACGAGGTTGCGTCGATCCGCGCATCGAGAAGCATGCAGACCAGAGGCAGTTGCGCCGCGGGATCCGCATGAGCGAGGCTGCCGCCGATGGTGCCCCGTTGCCGGATCGCATAGTGCCCGATGGTGCCAGCCGCGTAGGCCAGCACCGGAGCATGGGCCTTCACCAGAGCGTTGCCCGCCAGGTCGGCATGACGCGTCATCGCTCCGATCACCAGCGAACCCGCGTCGAGACCCACGCCTGAGAGCCCGTCGATCCGGTTGATGTCGACCAGCAATTCAGGCTGGGCAAGCCGCATGTTCATCATCGGCGCGAGGCTCTGGCCGCCGGCAATGACGCGGGCGTCTTCCGACTCGGCGAGAAGCGCCAGCGCCTCCGACATCGATGTCGGCGCTGCGTAGGAGAATCGGGCAGGCTTCATGATGCGGCTGCGATGTTCTTTCCGCTTGCGCCGTCGAAGACATGGATGCGCTCCGGCACGAGGGCGAAGCTGATGCGGTCTCCTTCCTGCTGTCGCGCTTCCTTGCCGACGCGGATGAAAAGATCGGTCTCGTTCAGCTTGAGGCCGAGGAAGCGATCCGAACCGACCGGCAGCACGCTGTCCACAAGGCCGTCCAGCACAGGTCCGCTGGCGCCGTTCGGCTCGACATCCTCCGGCCGGATGCCGATGACAACCTCGTCGGGCCGCCCTTTGATGCGCGCCGTCGTCGCGGCGTCGAGGTCGAGGCGGACCTCGCCGTTGACGAAGCTGACCGCGTCGCCCTGCTGCTGAAGCGTGCCGCGCAGGTAGTTGATCGGCGGCGAGCCGAGGAAGGAGGCGACGAACATGTTAGCCGGCTTCTCGTAGATCTCGTCAGGCGTTCCGATCTGCTGGACGACGCCGTGCTGCATCACCACGATACGGTCTGCAAGGGTGAGCGCCTCGGCCTGGTCGTGCGTCACATAGACGAATGTCGTGCCCATCGCGGCATGGAGATGCTTGATCTCCGCGCGCATCGAGATGCGCAGTGCGGCGTCGAGATTGGAAAGCGGTTCGTCCATCAGGAACACGGACGGTTCGCGGACCATGGCGCGCCCCAGCGCGACGCGCTGGCGCTGGCCGCCGGAAAGCTGGCCGGGCCGACGCTCGAGCAGATGCTCGATCTCGAGCTTGCGGGCGGCGTCGCGCACGCGGCGCTCGATCTCGTCATTCGCCACCTTGCGCATGCGCAGGCCGAACGCGATGTTCTCGTAGACGTTCTTGTGCGGATAGAGCGCATAGCTTTGGAACACCATCGCAACGTCGCGCTTGTGCGGCGGCAGGAAGGTGACGTCGAGGTCGTCGAACCAGAGCTCACCCGACGTCGGATCCTCGAGACCGGCGATCATGTTGAGAGTGGTCGACTTCCCGCAGCCCGACGGTCCGAGCAGGACCAGGAACTCGCGGTCGCGGATCTCGAGGTCCAGTGTATCCACGGCAATGACGCCGCCGGCATAGTTCTTGGTTATGCCCTTGAATTGAATGCGTGCCATTGGAGGAACTATCCTTTGACCGCTCCGGCCGTCAGACCGGAGACAATGTAGCGCTGGAAGATGATCGCCAGGATCACAGGGGGGATGATGGCGAGCACGCCTGCGGCATTGATGAAGGAGAAGGAGATGGTGAAGTCGGACGTGAACGACGCCACGATGATTGGCAGCGTCTGCGACGCGGCGGTCTGCGTGAACATCAGCGCCAGCAGGAACTCGTTCCAGCTCGTGAGGAACGCGAACAGCGACAGCGCGACCAGCGAGGGCGCCGCTAGCGGCAGGAACACCCTGGTCATCGTCTGAAGGCGCGAGCAGCCGTCGACGCGGGCGGCCTTGTCCAGTTCGTCCGGCAATTGTTCGAAATAGCTGACGAGGATGAACACCGAGAACGGCACCGTGACCGCCAGATAGGTGATCACCAGCGACGACAGCGTGTCGAGCAGGCCGAGATTGCGGATGAACAGGAAGAACGGCACCACCAGCGCGATATCGGGGATAACGCGCGTGATCAGGATGCCGTAGACGGACGCATTGCGGCCGCGGAAACGGATCTTGGCCAGCGCATACGCGGCCGGAACCGCCACCAGCAGGTTGAGGATCACCACGGCGACCGACACGATGAAGCTGTTGCCCATCGCGGGAAGCAGGTTCTTGGCCGTCGATGGAATGAAGCCGCCGCTCGCCGGATCGGCCGCGCGGCGAGTTTCATACGTTACCCGCTCCTGGTCGTCCGCCGAGAAGATGACCCGGAAATTGTCGAGGTGTGGATCTTTTGGGATCCACTGCGGGGGCACCGAGGTGAGCGCGGCCTCCTGCTGCAGCGAGGAGGACACCAGCCATGCCACCGGAGCCAGCACGTAGAGCAGGAAAACCAACGAGGCGATCGCCAGACCGAGCACCCTCAGGTTCTGCATGAGGGCGCGTTTACGGCGCGCCGTCGAGGAACTGGTCGCCATGGTCAGACCCTCTTTCCGAGCGAACGGATCACGACATAGGACAAGGCCAGCGTCGCAATGGCGAGGATGTAGGACATGGCTGCACCCGTCCCGAAGGAGAGGTTGCGGAACGTCTCGACGTAGATCCGCCACGCCACGACATGGCTGGCGTCTGCCGGACCACCCTCGGTCAGGATGAAGAACAGGTCGAAATGCCGGATCGCCATCATGCTCTCGTAGAGGATGACCAGCATGAAGCCCGGCTTCAGCGCCGGCAGCGTCACATGGAAGAAGCGGCGCAGCCCGTTGGCGCCGTCGACCTTCGCGGCCGAATAGAGATCGGCGGGGATGCTCTTCATCGTCACCAGAAGGAGGATCGCGGCGAGCGGCACTTCCTTCCAGACGAACGCATTGGCGATCAGCATCAACGTCTTGTCGGAATCGCCCAGCCAGACCATGTAGCGATCGATGAAATCCAGCTGATAGAGGATGCCGTTCAGCGCGCCGTAGTTGGAATCGTAGATCCACTTCCACATCAGCGCATTGGCGACATAGGGAATCGCCCACGGGATGAGAAGCACTGCGCTCAGCAGCTTGCGGCCCGGAAAGTCCTCGTTGAGGAGCAGGGCGACCAAGAGGGCGATGACGGAAATCGCCAGAACCGACGTGACCGAGAACATCACGGTGCGGCTGACCGCATCCCAGAAATGCTGGTCGGTCAGGACGGTGAAGTAGTTGTCCAGCCCGACGAACGGCACGCGATGCGGACGCGTCAGCTTCAGGTCGAACAGGCTGATGTAGAACGAATAGATGATCGGGAAGACCGCCACCGCAAACAGAACCGCGGCAACGGGCAGCAACAGGATGAAAGCGCTGCTGTCGTCATGCGACAGCCAGGGCTTTCGCCTGCCGGATTGTGGAAGGGTGGCTGCGTGCAAGAGAATGTCTTTCGCAGTTGAAAGGATGGAATTGCCTTCGGCACGCGGGGGCGTCGCCCGCCCGCGCATGGTCGCGAGGCGGGCTGGCCGAACCGCGGTCCGGCTGGATGCCTTAGGCGCTCTTCTTGAGCTTGTCCCAGGTCTCGCCCGACGCCTTGAGGGCTTCTTCCGGCGTTGCCTGCCCGAGGATGACGCGCTGCCATGCAGTTCCGTTCACGTCATTCCACTCGCCGAACCACGGCGCGATCACGTCCTTCTTGCGTGCAAGGCTCTGCTGCTTGCTGACCAGATCGACGTCTGCGAAGGCGGAGTAGCCGTCTCTGATTTCCGGGTCGTCGAACAGCGACTTGGTCGCAAAGCCGAGGCCGAGATCCTTGAACAGCAGCTTCTGCAGCACGTATTCGCCGTTGGCCTTGCCGCCGAACCATTCCATCAGCTTGACGACGGCGGCAGCGCGCTCCTCGGTCTCCTGCGCACCCGGCGTCATGCCATAGAAGCGGATGTAGCCGACGGTCTCGTTGGTGCCGTTGGCGCCGCCCTTCGGCATGAGCGCCTGCTTGATCTTGCCCGCAGCCGGCGACTGCGCCGGGTCGTTGAGCATGCGCAGGCGGTACTTCGCCACCATGGTAAAGGCGTTCTGGCCGGCGCCGAACGACTTGAGACAGGCAAGCTCGCCGGTCTCGACGCAGGATGCAGGCAGGACGCCGGCATCGACCGCGCTCTTCAGCCAGGTTGCGGCCGCCACGGCGCCGCCTTGCGGGTCGGCCATGACGGCGTTGCCCTCGTCGTCGACCAGACGGCCGCCATGCGAGAACACCAGCGTCGACAGGAACTCGACCAGCCAGCTTTCCTGCGCCATGCCGATCATCAGCGGCGCGTCCGAAAGCCCCTTCTCCTTGATGATCTTCGACTGCTCGATCACCTCTTCCCAGGTGGCGGGCGGCGCCTGGATGCCGGCCTTCTCCAGGATCTCCGCATTATAGAGGAAGGCGATGTAGTCGTTGTAGTAGGTCAGGCCATACTGCTTGCCGCCGTACATCATCGACTGGAGGCTGAAGTCGTCGGTGTCTGCATTGTACTTGGTGAGCGCGTCGTACTGGTCGATCGGCGCCAGCCAGCCCGCCTCAGCCCACTCCGGCAGCCAGGTGTCGGACACCCACAGCATGTCCATCGGCGCGCCGCCCACGAACTTGGTGATGGAGCTTTCGCGATACTGCGCCCAGGGCGCGTTCGAATAGGAAATCTTCACATCCGGGTTGGCGGCCTCGAATGCGGAAATGTGGCTTTGCACGAGATCCACGGCCGCGGACCAGGTGGAAAAGTGAATCGTCTCGGCCGCCCTTGCGCTCATGGGGAGCGAAAGGCCGGCGCCGCCCGCAAGCATGGCGGCGGAGGACGACTTCAGGAATTGGCGACGACTGACGAATGGCAACTTGGACACGATTGACCCCTCCACGGCGTGCTCCTCCGACACACCTCGCATGTCGGTCGGCCTTTCCAGGCCTGATCGATTTGTAGCGGCTTTCTCCTAAGTCGTAAACTGACGATTTAAGGAAAGTGCGTATCGCCCGGCCGCTTACCTTGCCTCCACTGCGCGCGCTGTCGCGCATGCTGCGGCGAAGCCGCCGAGAAATCCGCTCACGTGCAATTTCAGCACTTCCGTGTCGGCCACGGGTTCGTCTGCATTGTAGAGGTGGCGGCGGATCGCGAAGTGGGACACGGCGCCGTGCAGGACCCAGGCGATCTCAAGGACCCGGGCCTGGCTCTGGGGGAGCGCGACCTCCTGAGCCGCAGCAACCTCTTCGGCGATCACCACAAGAAGCTGCTTTATAATCGAGTTGATATAGTTCGGCGCCATCCCGAGATCGCTCAACGACGCATGCATGAACAGTCTGAGCCACTTTCGCGTAAGGACAGAATAGAAATAGTCGTCGTAGAACTTTTCAATACGCTCTTCGATGCTTATCGATCGGTCCCTCAGCTGGAGGATCCACGCGGCCTTGAACGGCGCGAGTATCTGCTCATCATATACAGCGGACATGAGAGCCGCCTTGGACGGAAAATATCTGTAGAGGAGGCGCTGCGTGACGCCGCAGGCCTCGGCAATCGCCCGTGTCTGCGCCGTCAGCCCGTGCTCGGCAAAATAGGTGGTCGCATTCGTCAGGATCTGCGCGCGGCGCTCGGCCGGCCGCAACCGCGGCACCGGAGGCTTCGCCTTCTTCGCTGTCGAGGTCCTCGGAGTGGGATCCTTGCGCTTGTCCGACATACTCTCACCTGAGGCCCATTTAAATCGTCCCTTGACGATATATCGCTGCGAATGTTCTAGCTAGGAATCGGAGAGGGTTATCCCCCATTGGCCCCCGAATGGCGAGAGCGATTGGAGCAGCACATGATCTACGAGATGAGGACCTATCAGGTCGCGCCGGGAAGGGCGGCGGAATTTCTTGCGTTCTACGAAGCTGAGGGGCTGGGCATCATCAGCAAGTACGCGAAGCTGATCGGCTGCTGGGTGAAGGAAAGCGGCGTTCTGAACTCGGTTGTCTTCATCTGGGCCTACGAGGATTTCGGCCATCGCACCCAGCAGCGCGCCAAGCTTGGGCAGGATGACGAGTGGAAGATCTTCATTCCAAAAATGCTCCCCTACCTGGTCCACCAGGAAAGCGTTTTCATGAACCCGGCCGCGTTCTCGCCGAACTGAGCCGTCGCCCGGGCGAGCGGACGCCCGGCGCTTGGCGCCGGCGCCGCCTTGCCGGCAGGGAGACCTGCAACGCCGCGCCAACGCGTCGCCTCATCCCCCGCGCCGGCGCGGTCGATCGGTCCCAAACCGAGATCGCCAGCCGGGGCGACCGTCATGCTGCGGCGCCCAGGACCAACCGTCAGGGATTGCGCGCCTGAATTCGGGCCAGACCGCCCTACGTCAACCAGCGCTTGCGGCGCTTGTAGCTCTTGAAGTTCTTGTAGGACTTGCGCTGCTCGCCATACATGCCGAGGTAGAACTCCTTGACGTCCTCGTTGTTGCGCAGTTCGGCGGCCTCGCCATCCATCACGATGCGTCCCGACTCCATGATGTAGCCGTAGTCGGCATATTTGAGCGCCATGTTGGTGTTCTGCTCGGCCAGCAGGAAGGTGACCTTTTCCTTGGCGTTGAGGTCCCTGACGATCTCGAAGACTTCTTCCACGATCTGCGGCGCCAGCCCCATGGAGGGTTCGTCCAGCAGCACCACGCTCGGGTTGGTCATCAAGGCGCGGCCGATCGCGCACATCTGCTGTTCGCCGCCCGACGTATAGGCGGACTGCGACGTGCGGCGCGTCTTCAAGCGGGGAAAATAGGCGTAGACCTTGTCCAGGTTGGCCGAGATTTCTCCCTTGTCCGTCCTTGTATAGGCGCCGGCGAGAAGGTTCTCTTCGATGGTCAGGTGACCGAAGCAATGCCGGCCTTCCATGACCTGCACCACACCGCGCTGGACCAGATCGGACGGCGTCATGTTCTCGATGCGCTCGCCGCGCAGTTCGATGCTGCCCTTGGTAACCGCGCCGCGTTCGGCCTTGAGGAGACTTGAAACGGCGCGCAGGGTCGTGGTCTTGCCCGCGCCATTGCCGCCCAGCAGCGCCACCACCTTGCCGGCCGGCACGGTCAGCGAGACTCCCTTGAGCACGAGGATCACGTGATTGTAGATCACCTCGATCCCGTTGACGTCGAGAACGATGTCTGGATTGCTCATGTCTTTTCTCAATTCGCTTGCGGCTGTCGGCGATGCCCGAAGGCAACGAAGCTGTCCCGGCCGGGGCGGCTTGCACCGCCCCGGCGACCGGATCGTCCCAAGGCTGGCGCCTCAGGCAGATGTCGGCCTAGTCCGGGTCACGACTGGCAGTCGTCTGCTCCCCGCCGCTCCAGCTTCTTCTCGGCGGCGTAAGCGTCGCCCGACGCCTTGACGAGCGGATCGAGGATGCTCATGTCCGCCTGGAACCACGTGTCCGAACCAAGCTTCCACTTGGCTCCGTCCCAGACATACGCGCGCGCCCAGGAAGACCCCATATGGTCGGTGCAGGAGGTTTTGACCTCGCGCATCACGTCGTGGAAGCCAAGCGCGTCGAGCTTCTCCTGGGTCAGGTCGAGGTTCTCATACCCCCAGCGGGCCTGTTCGGGCGTCGCCGTCTTGCCGACGCCGAACTTTTCCTGAGCCGCGCGCACCCCTTCGACGGACAGCATGGCGTTGACGACGCCGCGCATGTAGACGGCCTCGCCCACTTCTTCCTGCGGGCCGCTGCCCTCGCCCTTGGCATGGACGAGTTCAAGGATGTCCTTGACGACCTGCGAGTCGCTGCTCGAGCCGGGCTGCAGCAGGACCGCGCTGTAGCCTTCGGCGCCGTTGACGCCCTTGGCGTCCGCCTCCGAGCCCGACGGCCAGACGCCGACGATCTTGTCGCGCGGGTAGCCGGTCGCCTGCGCCTCCTTCAGGGCGGTGCTGTTCATGACGCCCCAGCCCCACAGCAGCACGTAGTCCGGGCGGCCCTGGCGGATCTGCAGCCATGCGGATTTCTGCTCCACGCCCGGATGGGTGACCGGGATCATGGTCAGCTCGAAGCCGTGCATCTCCGCACGCTTCTGCAGGATCGGAATGGCCTCCTTGCCATAGGGGCTGTCGTGGTAGAGCAGCGTGATCTTCTTGCCCTGCAGCTTGTCGAGGCCGCCGACCAGGCTGGCGACATATTGCAGCTGCGTATCGGCCGAGGCGGCATGCGTGCCGGTCAGCGGGAAGTTCCACTTGAAGACGCTGCCGTCGGCGCTGTCGCTGCGGCCGTAGCCGGGCGTCAGGATCGGGATCCCGTCGCCGGGGGCCTTTTCGGTCAGCGCGAAGGTGATGCCGGTGGACATGGTCTGGAAGAGCGTGGCGCCGCCGTTCTTGCCCTTCAGGCGCTCGTAGCACTCCACGCCGCGGTCGGTCGCGTAGCTGGTTTCACACTCCTCCCAGACCACCTTGACGCCATTGATGCCGCCCCTGGCGTTGACCAGCTTGTAGTAGTCGACGAAGCCGTTCGCCCATGGCACGCCGCTCGGCGCATAGGGCCCGGTGCGGAACACCAGCAGCGGAAAGAACTGCGTCTGCTCCTGCGCGAATGCCGGTGGCGTCAGCGACGTCGACAGGCCCGCGGCCATCACGGCTGCGGCCAGTAGGGTAGTTCCAAGTCTCATAAACTTTCCTCCCGTTAGTAGTTTGCCGGCTCTATCCATCCGGTGATTGCGAAGCCTCACGCGTCATGAATTGGCGTTCGGGCCGGACGGCCCGGATCAGTGTGGAAACGGCCATAGGCGCAGCTTCTGCTTGCCTGTGCTCCAAAGCCTGGCGAGGCCATGCGGCTCCACGATCAGGAACCACACGATGAGCGCGCCGAAGATCATGAACTCGGCATGCGAGACGGCAGCCGTCGAGACCGCGATGCCGGCAAGGCTGCCCAGTGCGGGAAGCGCCTGGCTCAAGGCGATCGGCAACACCACGATGAAGGCGGCGCCGAAGAAGCTGCCCATGATCGAGCCCATGCCGCCGATGATGACGATGAAGAGCAGCTGGAAAGAGCGGTCCAGGCCGAAGGCCGCCGGTTCCCATGCGCCCAGATGCACGAAACCCCACAGCGCCCCGGCCACGCCGATGATGAAGGAACTGACGGCGAATGCGCTGAGCTTGGCGTAGGTGATGCGAATGCCGATGACGGCGGCGGCGACATCCATGTCGCGCACGGCCATCCACTCGCGCCCGATCGCGCTGCGCACGAGGTTCTTGGCCAGGACGGCGAACACGATGAGAAAGCCGAGGCAGAAGAGATACTTCTCCACGGCGGTGTCGATGCGCCAGCCGAACATCTGCAGCTCCGACACCATCACCGAGCCGGACGTCGAATAGTTGGTGAACCATGGAATCCGCAGGAACGCCCAGTCGGACAGGAACTGCGCGGCAAGCGTCGCCACGGCTAGGTAGAGGCCTTTGACCCGCAGGCTGGGAATGCCGAAGAACATGCCGACGACCGTGGCGAAGAAGCCGCCCGAGAGCAGCGCCAGCAGCAACGGCATGCCGTCGACCCGCACCAGCGTGTTGTAGGCTGCGTAGGCGCCGACGGCCATGAAGGCGCCCGATCCCATGGAGATCTGCCCGCAATAGCCCACCAGTATGTTCACGCCGAGCGCCGCCAGGGACAGGATCAGGAACGGGATGAGAATGGCGCTGAAGGTGTATTCATCGGCCAGCAGCGGCACGCCGACGATGGCGAAGGCGACCAGACCGACGATCGCCCACCGGTCCTGCGCAATCGGGAAAATCTGCTGGTCGGCCTCATAGGAGGTCTTGAGCTGACCGTTTTCTCTGTAGAACATTCGATTTCCCTGTCCTTGTGGCGGGCACGGGCTCGCCGCGGATGCAGCAGTAGAGTTCAGACGCGGTCGATGATCTTTTCGCCGAAGAGCCCCTGCGGACGAAACAGCAGGAAGACCAAGGCCAGCACATAGGCGAACCAGATCTCGATGCCGCCGCCGATCATCGGGCCGAGGTAGAGTTCGGAGAGCTTTTCTCCTACCCCGATGATCAGTCCGCCGACGATGGCGCCGGGGATGGAGGTCAGCCCGCCGAGGATGATCACCGGCAGCGCCCGCAGCGCGACCGTCGACAGCGAGAACTGCACGCCGAGCTTGGAGCCCCAGATCACGCCGGCGACGAGTGCGACCACGCCGGCTACGCACCAGACGATGACCCAGATGCGATTGAGCGGAATGCCGATCGACTGTGCCGCCTGGTGGTCGTCGGCCACCGCGCGCAGCGCCCGGCCGGTCGACGTCTTCATGAAGAACAGGGTGAGCAGGCCCACCAGGGCCGAAGCGATGACGGTAGCGATCAGGTCTTCCTTGTTGAGCAGTATGCCGCCCGGAAAGACGGATTCCAGCACGAAGATCGGGTCCTTGGGCATGCCGACATCGATCGAATAGATGCCGCTGCCGAAAGCGGTCTGCCCCAGCCCATCGAGGAAATAGGCAATGCCGAGCGTCGCCATCAGCAGCGTGGCGTCGCTCTGGTTGACCAGATGGCGAAGGACGAGCCGCTCCACCAGCCACGCCACCACGCACATGATGGCGCCGGCAATGGCGAAGGCGACGATGTTGGCCAGAAGCAGGCTTTCAAAGCCCAGCCATTGGGGCAGCCACTCGGCAACGCGCGCCATCGCAAGCGCCGCAAACAGCACCATGGCGCCTTGCGCGAAGTTGAAGACTCCCGAGGTCTTGAGGATCAGCACGAAGCCGAGCGCGACCAGGGAATAGAGCACGCCCGACATCAGGCCGGCAAACAGCGCTTCGAGAAAAAAACCCACGTCTACTCCCTCACCGTCAGTGACTGTTTCCCAGGTAGGCGGCGATCACATCTTCATTGTTGCGGATTTCATCGGGGGTTCCGTCACCGATCTTCTTGCCGTAGTCGAGCACGACCACCCGGTCGGAGATGTCCATCACCACCCCCATGTCGTGTTCGATCAGCACCACGGTGGTTCCGAACTCGTCATTGACGTCGAGGATGAAGCGGCACATGTCCTGCTTCTCTTCGACATTCATGCCGGCCATCGGCTCGTCCAGGAGCAGCATCCTGGGCTCCATGGCCAGGGCGCGGCCGAGATCGACCCGCTTCTGCAGGCCGTAGGGCAACTGACCGACCGGCGTGTTGCGATGCTGCTGGATTTCAAGGAAGTCGATGATGTGTTCGACAAAGGCGCGGTGGCGAACCTCTTCGCGCCCTGCCGGCCCCAGGCGCAGCGCCTGGAGAAGCAGGTTGCTCTTCATGAACAGGTTGCGGCCGGTCATGATGTTCTCGATCACGCTCATTCCCTTGAACAGAGCGAGATTCTGGAAGGTCCGCGCGATGCCCATCTCGGCGACTGCACGGCTGTTCATGTGCTTGAAGGTCTGGCCGCGAAAGGTGATCGTCCCTTCCTGCGGGGCGTAGACGCCATTGATGCAATTGAGCATCGAGCTCTTGCCGGCGCCGTTCGGCCCGATGATGGCGCGCACCTCGTGCTCGCGCACGTCAAAGGAGATGTCGGTCAGGGCCTTCACCCCGCCGAACCGCAGGCTGATGTTCCTGACGTCCAGGATGACGTCGCCAATTCTCTTGCCGAGGCCGGTCTCCCGCGGCGCCAGGAAGGCGCCGGCGGGCTGGTCGGCTCGGTTGACCGGGCTGATGTAGCTCATGCGGCCACCTTTGCCGGGGCATAGGTGGCGACATCGTCGATCCTGATGTTGGCGCTGATGTTGCCGGTGCGGCCGTCTTCAAACTTGATCTGCATCGAAATGTACTGCTCCGACTTTCCCGCATAGAGCGCGTCCACCAGCTCGTGGTAGCGCTCCCCGATGAAGCCGCGCCGGACCTTGTTGGTGCGCGTGAGTTCGCCGTCGTCGGCATCCAGTTCCTTGGTCAGCACCAGAAACCGGCTGATCTGGTTGCCGGCGAGCAACTCGTCCCGGCTCAGATCCCGGTTGACCTTTTCGATGCACTCGCGGGCGAGGTCATAGACCTCCCGCTTCTGGGCGAGGTCGGAGTAGCCGGTGTAGGGAATGTTGCGGCGCTCGGCCCAGTTGCCGACAGCCTCCAGGTCGATGTTAAGCATCACGCAGACCCGGTCGCGCTGGTCGCCGAAGGCCACGGCCTCCTTGATGTAGGAGAAGAACTTGAGTTTGTTCTCGACATACTTGGGCGCGAACATCGTGCCGTCATGCGGCCCGCCCTTCAGGCGGCCGACATCCTTGACGCGGTCGATGATCTTGAGGTGGCCGGCGCCGTCGAGGAGGCCGGCGTCGCTGGTGTGATACCAACCATCGGCGGTCAGCACGTCGGCCGTCGCCTCCGGGTTCTTGTAGTACTCCTTGAACATGCCCGGCGACTTGACCAGGACCTCGCCATTGTCGGCCAGCCTGATCGACACGCCTTCGCAAGGCACGCCGACCGTATCCAGCTTCACCTCGTGATCCGGCTGCAGGCAGACGAACACCGCCGTCTCGGTCGAGCCGTAGATCTGCTTGAGGTTGATGCCGATCGAGCGATAGAAGCTGAACAGATCCGGCCCTATGGCCTCACCGGCCGTATAGGCGACGCGCATGCGCGACATGCCGAGCATGTTGCGCAGCGGGCCGTACACCAGCACGTTGCCGATGCCGTAGAGCAGGCGGTCGGCGAGGCCGATGGCAGCGCCGTCGAGCTTCTTTGGGCCGACGCGGCGCGCAACATCCATGAAGTAGCTGAAGAGGCCGCGCTTGATCCGGCCCGCGTCCTCCATGCGGATCATGACGCTGGTCAGCATGCCTTCGAACACGCGCGGCGGCGCGAAGTAATAGGTGGTGCCGACTTCCTTGAAGTCGATGCCGATCGTGGACGCGTCTTCCGGGCAATTGACGATGTATCCGGCGACAAGCCATTGCGCATAGGAGAAGATGTTCTGGCCGATCCACGCCGGAGGCAGATAGGCGAGAACCTCGTCGTTTTCGTTCAGCTTGTCGAATTTCGTCACCACCGCGGCGCGGTCGATCAGGGCGTGATAGGTGTGGACCACGCCTTTCGGCACGCCGGTGGTGCCGGAGGTGAAGAACATGGCGGCGACGTCGGACGGCTGGCCCTTCTCGACTTCGGCGTTGAAAAACTCGGGATGGGCCCGGGCGCGGGAAAGCCCGGCCTCCATCAGGCTGGCCAGCGAGGCGAGCCCGGGGCTCGAATAATTGCGCAAGCCACGCGGCTCGTCATAGTAGAGGTGGCGCAGTTGCGGGCAGCGGTCGGAGATCTCGAAGATCTTGTCGACCTGCTCCTGGTCCTCGACAATGGCGAAACGCACGTCGGCGTTGTTGATGGGGAAGACCCACTCGTCCGCCACCGCGTCCTGATAGAGGGGCACGGGAACGCCGCCGAGCGCCTGGACCGCCAGCATGGCGGCGTAGAGCCGGGGCCGGTTGTCGCCGATCACCACGACATGCTCGCCACGGGTGAGGCCCGCCTCATGCAGCCCATGGGCGAGCTGTTCCACCATGCGAGCCATCTCGGCCCATGTGGTCGTCTGCCAGATGCCGTAGGCCTTCTCGCGCATGGCCGGCGCGGCTGGACGCCGGGCTGCATGCTCGAGCAAGAGGCGCGGGAACGTGGACTGCATTGTATCCCCTATATCAAGACGGATAAATATTCCGTCCTTCGTTGATTATTTTTGTTTCAGTCCAATTCGCAGTATCTTCCAGCTACTGCTTAATAGACACAGTCCCTGTAAAGGCAGATACCGGCGTCTCTTTATTTTCACTATCTTGTCGCACTACTTCGGCGCGATAGACGCCGATGCGCTTGCTTCTGCTGTATTCGTGCGCCCGAGCAATCAACTTTTCGCCGGGGCGAACACCGACCTGAAAAGTCGCGTGCGCATTGATCCCGGACGCCAGCACGCCGTGGGAGTTCGAGGCCAGACCGAAGGCCGCGTCCGCCAGTGCGAAGATCGCGCCGCCGTGACAGCCGCCATTGAAATTGAGGTGGCGCGCATCGACGGTCATGGTCACTTCCGCCCGGCCCGGTCCGCCAGCTATGACCGATATGCCGAGGGTCGAGCACAAGCCGTCACGCTCCGCCAACGCCGCCAGGCGCGCGCGCCAGGCCTCGGCGTCATTCGGGTCCGCCGGAACAGCGAGACTGGCGCCGAGAGCCGGGGTCTTCAGCCGCTGCCCATGGCCGCTGATCCTGGCGTGCTCTTCCACCGCCTCGATCAACTCGGCGATGCCTTTCTTCTGCGGCGCGCTGACCAGCATGACCCTGGTTTTCCAGGCCTGTTCAGGAGCGGTGCGCCGCAGCGTCAGCATTTCGCGCATCTCTCGCGCCGTCTCCTCGGCGAACGGCAGATCGCCTTTGCTGATCGCCAGGACGTCGGCGATTTCCAGGATGCCCGCCTTGATCGCCTGGATGCCGTCGCCGAGACCCGGGGGGCACAGGACGACACGCGTATCGGCCATTGCCGTGATCGCCGTCTCGGATTGTCCGGCGCCAACCGTTTCCACGATCACCCGGTCGAAGCCGGCGGCATCCAGGCAGTCGACCGCCGCCCGGGTGGCGCGCGACAAGCCGCCCAGTTCGCCACGCGCCGAGAACGAGCGGATGAACGCATCCGGATGCGCGCCATGCTCGCCCATGCGGATCCGGTCTCCCAGAACCGCCCCGCCGGTGATCGGGCTGGACGGGTCTATCGCCAGGACGGCGACCTTGTGCCCGCGCTCCAGCCACGCCCCCAGCAAGGCGTTGACCAATGTCGACTTGCCCGCGCCAGGCACGCCGGTAATACCGACCACCAGGGCGCGCCCGGCATGGGCAGCCAGCTTGCTGGCTGCCTCTGCGCTGCCGGGGCCGGCATCATCGAACACCGTCAGCATGCGTGCGATGGCGCGACGATCGCCATCGAGCACAGCTGCGACCAGGCCTGCTCCGCTCAAATCCAGGACCTCCATCAGACGATCGTCAGCGGCTGGCCGAAGCCGAGATCGCGGCGCAGGCGCTCGCAGATCTCGCCATGGGTCAGGTTGGCCCGCGCGCCATCGACGATGGCCCCGAACAGGTTGCCGGACGGGTCTTCTGCCGTACGGGTCAGGTGATCGAGCGCCTTGTCCACCTCGACGGCGGAACGCTCGCGCTTCCATGCCGTAAAGCCATCCATATGCGCCTGCATGGCAGCGGGATCGGGGCGCTCGACGATGGTGTGGGCGCTGGCGTCTTCATCCACCTTGTAGGCGTTGACGCCGACCACGATCTGCTCGCCGGAATCGACCCGGTTCTGGAAGCGCTGCGCGGAGGCGCCCAGCATGCGCTGCACCAGCCCGCTCTCGACGGCCTTGTACATGCCGCCGGCGTCGTCGACGATTTTCATGATGGACAGGATCTTCTCTTCCATCTGGTCGGTGAGCGCCTCGACATAGAAGGATCCGCCGAGCGGATCGATCACGTCGGTCAGGTGCGATTCCTCACGCAGGATATTCTGCGTCGCCACCGCGATGCGGGCGCCGAACTCGCTCGGGCAGGCGAGCGCCTCGTCATAGGCATCTGTATGCAGCGACTGCAGGCCGCCGAAGATGCCCGCCATCGCCTGTACGGTGACACGCGAGATGTTGTTGAGGGGCTGCTGCCGCGTCAGGTCGACGCCGGAGGTCTGCCCGTGGAACTTGAACCGGCGCGAGCGGGGATCCTTGGCGCCCAACCGATCCTTGGTGATGCGCGACCAGATGCGTCGCCCCGCGCGGAACTTGGCGATCTCCTCGAAGAAATTGAGCGATATGTCGAAGAAGAAGGTGAAGCGCGGCAGGAAATCATCCGGCTGCATACCCCGAGCAATGCAATCCTCGGCGTTCTGGATAGCGGTCGACAGGGTGAAGGCCATCGCTTCGGCTGGCGTGGCGCCGGCCTGCTGCATGTGCTGGCCGACCACCGACATCGGGTTCCAGCGCGGCACGAACTGCTTGCAATAGGCGATGTGGTCGAGCAGGACGCGGCGCGCGCCCGGCAGCGACAGCCGGTAGAACATGTGGTTTGCGACGAAGTGGGAAATGTAGTCGCTCTGGTTCGAGGTGCCGGTGATGGTCCGCCAGTCGGTGCCGCGCCGCTCCGCCGCGATCAGCAGGAACGCCAGCAAGGTGAACGGCGAAGGATCGTTCATCGCACAGGAGATCTTGCCGACATCGACACCCTCGAGGCTGCGCTCCATGTGGTCGACATTGTTGGCGACGACGCCGCACGTCCCCAGCAGTTCGGCATCGACCGTATCCATGTCGTAGCCGCGGAAAACCGAGTTGCAGGGAATGAGCGAGACAGCGGTTGCGCCATCGTCCATCAGCGAGCGCAGGCGCGCATTGTAGTCGGCCGGCGTGCCAAGGCCGATCAGCTGGCGCTGAGTCCAGGTCCGGCCGCGGTGCATGGTGGCGTAGATGCCGCGCGTATAGTCGGCCTGGCCGGGATAGCTGAGCGGATTGTGGTCGCCGTAGCGCTGCCAGTCCTGCGGGCCGTAGAGCGGCTTGATGGGAATGCCCGAGACGTTCTCGACCGGGCGCTCTTCGCCCATGGACTCCCGGTACTCCTGTTCCCAGGCAAGCTGCGGCGTCAGTTCGACAGCATCCTGCTCGATCGAGGGGGATAGGGATTTGTTCATGTCAAACTCCTGTCTCGGCGGCAGCCAGCCGCGCCTCGGTCGCATAGGTGGAAATCTGCGTGGTGATGTCGTCGAGCGTCGTGCCGGGGTGGAATATCTGGCGCACGCCGCTTTCGATGAGCTGCGCCTGCTCGTTGTCGGGCACGATCCCGCCAACCACCACGCGCACCCGGTTCAGGCCGGCCTCATGCAGCGCCGCCATGAGCTTGGGCACGATCAGATGATCGGTCGCCAGGGAGGAGATGCCGATGACGTCGACGTCCTCCTCCAGCGCCAGCTTGACCACGGCCGGGATGCTTTGCCACGGCGGCGTGTACACGACCTCCATGCCGGCATCCCGACAGGCGGCTGCGACGATGCGGCTGCCGCGATCATGGCCGTCCAGCCCGATCTTTGTCACCAGCACCCTAGGGCGAAAATCCTTTGCGGTCATAAGCCACCCATTTTGTTTGCAGACTCGAGTTTGAGCAGACCCACAAACCGGCGCGCGATTTCCTCGGGCTTCAGTTCACCGCCCTCGCGGTACCAGGTCTGGCTCCAGTTCAGGGCGCCCATCAGAAGCAAGCGCAGGTCGCGGCGATTGACCGACGCATCGAGCGGAAGCTCCGCGACGAGCTCGCCAAACCGCGCCTCGTAGGCATTTCGCAGCGCCGACAGCTCCTCTTCGGCAGCCGGCGCGTCGCTGGGTCGTATGCGGATGACGACGCTGGAATAATCCGTGCGATCGAGCACCGCGGACAGATGCGCCACGCAGGCCGCCTCGAGACGACTCCAAGGATCGTCGGCAGCCGCGATGGCGGCGTCCACATTGGCCGAAATGCGCTGAACACCGACGCGGTAGACGGCCGCCAGCAGCTCTTCCTTGGTCTGGAAATGGTAATAGAGCGAGCCCGGCAGCATGCCGATGGGGCGCACGATATCGCGGACAGATGCGCCCGCATATCCGTTCTTGGCAAACACCTGGGCGGCCTGATCGAGCAGCTGCGGCAAGCGATTGTGCGAGCGGCGCGTGACCTTGTCCTTGCCGCGGGCAAGCGAAGCCGCATCTTCACCAGCAGGCTTTTTCATGCCGACTCCACCCGCCATGCCGCCACCTCGGCGGAGCAGTTCTGCGTGGATTTCCGGGCCGCCATATGGGTCATATAAAAACGAACGATTGTTTGGCTAACGGCATAAAGCATAGAAGACGCGCTTTGGCAAGAAGCCCGTTGGCTGGCGTCAGCAGCATTGAGACAAAAATCGAGGCGCGCCGATCTGGGGCTCATTGCAACCCTTCGAGGCGGACCGGGACGACCCCGACATCGCCCCGTTCTCGGGGCCGCTAAGGCTGGCGCAAGATGGCCGCGCTTCTGCGCAGCGAGCCGGCGTGGACGGTCAACGACAGGCGGCGCGGCGCATCTTCACGGTCAGGTTTGATCCTACCCGCCCGTGGCGGGTGATCGTTCAGGCGGCGGTCACGCCGGCCCTCGCCTGCCGTGAACGACAGGCCGGTCAGCCTGCGCTCAAAGTTCGCGCAGGCTGAGCCGGCTGGCAAAGCGGCTCGCCAAGGCAAGCTGCGTCGTCCGCTGCCCTGCGCCTGCCAGGTCGGACCGGCGAAGTTGGAACGTTGCACTGATCGTCTCGAGCAGAAGAATGTCCTCCGCCGCCGCAACAAGTGCGGCGACGGCGAGGGGATCGACCTCGATGCCAAACGCGTGCCGGTCGGGAGCGCTGTCGGCATAGTGCTCCAGCATCGCCCGGATCAGGTCCTTCTTGGTCGCGAAGTGGTGTAGCAGCCCGCCCTTGCTGACGCCGGCCTGCCGGGCAACGGCATCCAGCGTGACCTTGCCGAAGCCATTTTCCAGCGCAACGCAGATGGCCGCGTCGAATAGGCGCTCCTTCATGTCGGTGCGGCGGGCGGACGAGGTCCGTCCGACACCCGGCAGGCCGGGATCCATCATTCCGCCGGCGCCTGCACCGCCCCGGACGTTTCCGCACCGGCGGGCGTCTCGGTCTTTCCACGCCTGAACATCTTCATGATGAAGACGAAGAAGACCGGCACGAAGAATACCGCGAGCACGGTTGCCGAGATCATCCCGCCCAGCACGCCGGTGCCGATTGCGTTCTGGCTGGCGGCGCTCGCGCCGGTGGCGATCGCCAGCGGCACGACACCCAGGCTGAAGGCAAGCGACGTCATGATGATCGGACGGAAGCGGAGCTTGGCTGCCTCGACGGTGGCATCGAGCAGGGACATCCCCTCCTTGCGCAGGTCCTTGGCGAACTCGATGATCAGGATCGCGTTCTTGGCCGACAAGCCGATGATGGCGATGAGCCCTACCTTGAAATAGACGTCGTTCGACATGCCCATGAGCATCACGGCGAGCACCGAGCCCAGCACGCCCAGCGGCACGACGAGGATTACCGACACCGGGATCGACCAGCTCTCGTAGAGCGCCGCGAGCAGCAGGAAGACGAACAGGATGCTGAGCACGATCAAGGCCGGCGCTTGCGAGCCGGACTGGATTTCCTGGAGCGACTGGCCCGTCCACTCGTAGCCGAAACCGGGCGGCAGTTCATTCGCCAGGCGCTCCATCTCCTCGATCGCGGCTCCCGACGAGTGGCCGGGCGCCGACTGGCCGCTGATGCGCACGGCCGGATAGCCGTTGTAGCCGACGACCTGCGCGGCGCCCTTCTGCCACTCGACGCTGGCGAAGGAGGACAACGGGACCATGCCGCCATGGGCGTTGCGCACATTGAGGTTCAAGAGATCCTCTGTCTGCATGCGACGGTCAGCATCGGACTGCACGGTCACGCGCTGCATCCTTCCCGCGTTCGGGAAGTCGTTGACGTAGGCTGAGCCCAGATTGGCCGAGATGGTCGAATTGATGTCGGCGAAGGTGACGCCGAAGGTGTCCGCCTTCTCGCGGTCGATCAGGAGATTCACCTGGGCGGCGTCGGGCATGCCTTCGACGCGCAGGCCGGCGACGACCGAGCTCTTTGCCGCAGCCGCCATGAGCTCGTCACGCGCGGCGGCAAGGGCTGCCTGTCCACGGCCCGACCGGTCCTGGAGACGGAAACTAAAACCGTTGGACGTGCCCAGGCCCTGGATCGGCGGCGGCGAGAGCGCGAACGAAATCGCATCCTTCATCTGGAACAGGGCGCGGTTGGCCCGGCCGGCGATGGCTGCGGCAGAGTTCTCGTCGTCGCGTTCGCTCCAATCGTCGAGCGTGACGAAGGCCAGGCCGGCGTTCTGGCCCGCGCCCGAGAAGCTGAACCCGTTGATGACGATCATGCGGTCGACCGCTTCCTCGCCCATGAAGATCGTCTCGACATTCTCGGCGATGGCGCGCGTGCGGTTGCTGCTCGATTCCGGCGGTCCCTGGATGTCGACGATCAGGAAGCCCTGGTCTTCGTTGGGCAGGAAGGAGGTGGGGAGCTGCATGAAGGACCAACCCAGACCGACCAGCAGCGCAAGGTAGATGACCATGAAACGGCCCGTCCGCCTGACGATCCAGCCGACACTCGACGTATAGTTCTGCGTCGCCCGGTCGAAGCCGCGATTGAACCAGCCGAAGAATCCCTTCTTCTTGTGGTGTCCCTTGCCGATCGGCTTCAGGAAGCTGGCGCAGAGCGCTGGCGTCAGCGACAGTGCAAGGAATCCGGAGAACATGATCGACACGACCATGGTCAGGCTGAACTGCCGGTAGATGACGCCGACGGCCCCGGGGAAGAACGCCATCGGCACGAAGACTGCGGTCAGAACCAGCGTGATGCCGACGATCGCGCCGGAGATCTGCGTCATCGCCTTGCGCGTCGCCTCCCTCGGCGACAGGCCTTCTTCGGCCATGATGCGCTCGACGTTCTCGACCACGACGATGGCGTCGTCGACCAGGATGCCGATCGCCAGCACCATCGCAAACATCGTCAGGACGTTGATCGAGAAGCCGGTGGCCAGCATGACGGCGCAGGTGCCGAGCAGCGCCACCGGGACGACCAGCGTCGGGATGACGGTGTAACGGAAGTTCTGCAGGAACAGGAACATCACCGCGAAAACGAGCACCATGGCTTCAAGAAGCGTATGGATGACCTTTTCGATCGACACCTTCACGAATGGCGAGGTGTCGTAAGGGATGGCGTATTCCAGTCCTTCGGGGAAGAAGCGCGACAGCTCTTCCATCTGCGCCCGGACAGCTTCGGATGTCGCCAGCGCGTTGCCGGTGGGCGACAGCTGCACGGCAATCGCCGCGCTCGGCTTGCCGTTCAGCCTGGTGGAAAAGTTGTAGTTTTCCGCGCCGACCTCGATGCGCGCCACGTCCGACAATCGAACCGACGAGCCGTCCGGATTGGCGCGCAGCACGATCGATCCGAATTCCTCGGCGGAGGTAAGCTGCCCCTTCACCAGTACGGTGGCGGAGATCTGCTGGGTGATCGGGTTGGGATCCGCCCCGATGCGGCCGGCTGCAACCTGCGCGTTCTGCGACCGGATCGCGTTGGTGATGTCGTCCGACGTGAGATTGAGGCCAACCATCTTGTCGGGATCGACCCAGATCCGCATGGCGCGAGGCGTTGCGAACAGCTGTGCGCGGCCGACACCGTCGATGCGCCGGATTTCGCTGAGCACGTTGCGGTTCAGGTAGTCGCCGAGGCCGACGACATCGAGCGAGCCGTCCGTCGAGGTAAGCGCCACCATCATCAGGAAGCCGGTGCCGGCTTCCTCGACCCGGATGCCGACCTGCTTGACGACCTGCGGCAAGCGTGGCTCGACGCGGCGGACCGCGTTCTGCACGTCGATCGAAGCCTGGCCGCTGTCGGTTCCCGGGGCAAAGGTCGCCGTGATGCTGGCCATGCCGGAGGAATCGGACGTCGACTCGAAATAGAGCAGCCCGGCGACGCCGTTCAGCTCTTCCTCGATAGGTCGGGTGACGCTCTGATAGATGTCTTCAGGGGACGCGCCGGCATAGGTCGCGTTGATGGAAACCTGCGGCGGCGCGACGTTGGGATATTGCGCAATCGGCAGGAACGGAATGGCGATGACGCCGGCGAGCATGATGAAGATCGCCACGACCCACGCGAAAATGGGCCGGTCGATGAAGAACTGGGGCATCTAGGTTATCCTTATCCGGCCGTGGGCTTGCTGCCGGGCGCGACCGAGCCGGCGCCGCCAGCCGCCGTCGGGCCAGCCTCGGCCTTCCACGACTGGGCGGAGACCGCACCACCCGGCCTGACCTTCTGGAAGCCTTCGACGATGACCTTGTCGCCTTGCTCGAGGCCTTTCTCCACGATCCAGCGATCGCCGACCACGCGTCCGAGCTGGACCGTGCGGAGTTCGGCCGCATCGCTGTCGGTCACCACATAGACCTGCGATCGCCCGCCTGCATCGCGCTGGATCGCCTGCTGCGGCACCGCGATGGCGTTCTGCTGGACGCCCTGCTCGATGAGCACGCGAACGTACATCCCGGGCAGCAGGTCACCCTCGGGATTGGGGAACTCGCCGCGAAGCGTCACCTGGCCGGTGGTGGCGTCGACGGCCGCCTCGAGGAACAGCAACTTGCCGGGGTGCGCATACTCGCTGCCGTCGTCCAGACGCAGCGTCACCCGGGCGGCCTCGGCCTCGGCGTTCGACAGTGCGCCGTTGTCGAACGCGCGCCGAAGCCGCAGAATCTCGTTCGCCGACTGGGTGAAGTCGGCATACACCGGATCGATCTGCTGGATGGTGGCGAGGCTTTCGGGACCATTGGCGCTGACCAGGGCGCCCTCGGTGACCATGGCGCGGCCGATGCGGCCGGTGATGGGGGCCTTGATCTCGGCATAGTCCAGATTGAGCTGCGCCGTCGCGAGGCCGGCCGTCGCAATCGCCACGTCGGCATCCGCCTGCGCGAGCGCTGCGACCGCGTTGTCATGTTGCTGGCCGCTGGAAACGTTGCGCTGGCGCAGTTCGCTCTGGCGGTCGGCCTGCTGCCGCGCCTGGAGCTGGACGGCCTTTGCCCGCTGGAGCGTCGCCTCAGCGCTCGCCACCTGCGCCTGGAACAGCGCCGGATCGATGCGATAGAGAACGTCGCCTTCCTTCACCACGCTGCCCTGCTCGAACACGCGCTCCAGCACGATGCCAGATACGCGCGAGCGCACCTCGGCGATGCGGGTGGGGGCAATTCGGCCCGGCAGCTCGTTCAGGATGGGAAGGGTTTCGGGGACCACCTCGATCACGCTCACCGCCGGTGGCGGCGGCGCGGCTGCAGGCGTCTCTGATGCGCTCTCGGCGTCGGTGCAACCGGAAACGAGGACAAGAAGGCCGATCGCTGCCGCCAGCTTCAGCGGCAATGAAGAAATGGACATGGGAGATTCCAGGAGAGTTGACGATTTGCCGGGACGGCACTTGCTCTGTTGCGCTGAGAAGATGGAGCCGGCGACGGGCGGTCAGCCGTCGGCCGGCTCGCTGGCCGAACGCGAATGGAGGTGTTCCGCGTCGACCAGCCATCGGATGTCACGCAGTATGTCCGCGCGCTGTTCATCCGACCAGGAATGAAGGTTGTGCAGTTCAAGTCTCTTGAGCCCCTCCAGAGCCAGGAACGCGAGTATGGCGCCGCGCGGGTTTGCCGCCGTCTCCGTGACCGATGCGATCATCCGGACGTAAACATCCTCTACGTAGCCGCGCGCCTCGGCATCCTCGGCCAGGGCAGCGACCAGGTTTACGGCGACGGCCCTCACCTCGTCGCGGATCGGCTCGGCGGCCGCCGCAATGAGGCCATTGATGGCCGCGCTTGGCGCCGAGCCCAGGCTGGCCGTGCTTGCCGCTATCCGCTGCGCTTCCGCATCCAGGCGCCGTTTGATGGCCGCGTTGACGAGCTGCTTCTTGGATTTGTAGTCGTAGATGACGCTGGCCTTGCTGATGCCGGCCTCCGCCGCGACGGCATCGAGCGTCAACTGCGCTGCGCCATCGCGGATGACCACGCGCTCTGCCGCGTCGAGAATGTCGCTCTGCTCGATCACCCTCGGACGGGCCATGTCTTCGCACCTGTTCTGTTCATTAATTTCCAACCGGTTGTTTATTATAGGTGCAGTGCAACAGAAGTTCAATTCACCAAATTGTGTGCAGGCGTCCCGATCGGATTTTTCACCGGTCGGGTCCGCGCCAATCGTCAGGCGAGCCTGGGCCGAAACCGGCCTGGAGGGCCATCTTTCCACCGCCATGAAGCCCTGCGCCTTTGTCCCGGAGAGGCGGTGTCCCGGAAACGGTGACCTGCTCGTGACAGCAGTAACGCCACGGCCGCTCCGGGCGGCTGCGCAGAACCTCAACTGCAAGGTATGACAATGTTGACTTGTTACTACATTCCAATTACCGATCGAAATTGCAGCGAGAGGCTGCTGCGCTCGGGAGGGAAATCATGAACTTCATCACTGATCGTCGGCGCTTTCTCGCCGGCGCCGCTGCAGGCGCGACCGCGCTTGCCATGCCGGCCTACATCCGCCGCGCCGGCGCGCAGGCTGCCGATCTGGCGCCATACCAATCGGCGAATATCGATTGGAAGCAGGCATCCGGCCAGCAGATCACGGTCGCCGTCATTCCGGCCGCCTATTTCGACAATCTGGCCGCCATCACCCCGCAATTCGAGGCGCTGACGGGTATCTCCGTGCGCTACGAGAAGATTCCGCCGGCGCAGATCCGCCAGAAGTGCGTCCTCGACTTCACGTCAGGCACCGGCACCTATGCGACCCACGCCGCCGACCCAATGTATTATAATTTGTATCACTCAAACGGGTGGGTCGAGGCGCTCGATCGCTTCGTCGAAGACCCGGCGAAGACCGATGCGAAATGGTTCGCGCTCGACGACGTCGTCCCCGCCTGGCGCGAGGCGAACTCGGTCGACGGCTCGCTGCTCGGCCTGCCCTACGACGGCGAGGTCACGCTGCAGGTCATGCGCAAGGACCTCTACGAGGCGAAGGGCCTGAAGCCGGCCGCCACGCTGGACGAGTTCGCCTCCAATGCGGCCGCGCTGCACGATCCGAACAACCGCGTCTGGGGCGCGGCGCTGCGCGGCGTCGCTGGCGCCGGCCAGAACGTCTACATCTACTCCTCGCTCTTCCGCGCCTTCGGCGGCGAGTGGTTCCAGGACGGCAAGCTCGTGGTCAATGGCCCGGAAGCCGAGCAGGCGCTGACCTGGTATGTCGACACCATGCGCAGCTACGCGCCGGCGGCGGCCCAGAACTGGAACTGGCCGGACATCGCCGACGCCTTCTCGCAGGGCACCATCGCGACCTATGTCGACGCCCATTCCTCGGCCTCGGTCATCAACAATCCGGAGAAATCTACCGTCGTCGGCAAGATCGCCTACGAGCGCTGGCCGGAGGGCCCGTCGGGCAAGCGGGTTTCGTCGATCTGGAACTGGGGTATGCCGATCAACGCGAAGCTCAGCGACGAAGCCAAGACCGCAACCTGGCTCTTCATCCAGTGGGCGGCGTCGGCAGAGACGCAGGCGCGCACGTCCTACCGCTTCGACGG
Source organism: Mesorhizobium shangrilense (assembly GCF_028826155.1). NCBI lineage: Bacteria > Pseudomonadati > Pseudomonadota > Alphaproteobacteria > Hyphomicrobiales > Phyllobacteriaceae > Arvimicrobium > Arvimicrobium flavum. The sequence continues at coordinate 125,253 of NZ_JAQGPN010000003.1, read as the reverse complement.
CCCGGCCAAGCGTTCGGGCGTCAACCGGCTCTCGCTGTGGCGCGATCCGGAATATGTGAAGACCGTCAGCGCCTTCGGCGACAATTTCGTCGAGGCGACGCTCGCCTCGCTCGAGAACGACACCGACGTCAACTGGCGTCCGCGCGCCCCGCAATGGCCCGCGATCGGCGACACGCTCGCCACCGCGATCCAGGCAGCGCTTGCCGGGCAGGCGACGGTCAAGGCCGCGCTCGACGATGCGCAGGCGCGCATCGCTCCGATGATGCGCTGACCCGATGACGCTCGCCTATTCCGACGCCGCCCAATCCGGGGCGGCGTTTTCCCCGCCCGCCACCGGCCATGTCGACGTCATGGCGAAACGCGAGCGGCGCTTCGCGGTCGCCCTGCTCGCGCCGGCCTTCGTCGCGCTCGGCGCAACGACCACCTTTCCGCTGCTTTACCTGATCTGGACGAGCACGTTCCGCATGGACCTCGCCATGCCGTTCATGGACGGGTTCGTCGGCTTCGAGAATTACACTCAGCTCCTCGCCGATCCGCGCTTCTGGCAGACGCTGTCGGTCAGCATGATCTATACTGTGACCACCGTCATCGCGCAGGTCGCACTTGGCCTCGCGCTCGCGCTGCTCGTCATGAACATGAAGCGCGGCCAGGGCCTGTTCCGCTTCATCGCCATCCTTCCCGTCGTCCTTTCGCCGGCCGTCGTCGGCATGGTCTGGCGCAGCTTCATGCTGACGCCCGAATTCGGCGTCATCGACTATCTGTCGATTTCGGCCGGTCTCGGCAGCCAGAACTGGCTCGGCGATCCTTTCCTGGCCCTGGTTTCGGTCATCGTCATCCACACCTGGCAATGGACGCCGTTCGCCTTCATGGTGCTGCTGGCAAGCCTCGCCTCGTTGCCCGACGACATCTACGAAGCAGCGCGCATCGATCGCGCCGGCCCCTGGCAGAGGTTCTGGCGCATCACGCTTCCGCTTCTGCGCCCGGCGATCGTCATGGTCGTCATCATGCGCACCATGGTGGCGCTGACGGCGTTTGCCGCCATCTTCACGGTGACGGGCGGCGGCCCGGGCACGGCCACCGAGATCCTCAATCTTTACGCCTACCGCAAGTCGTTCACGGAGCTGTCGATGGGCTACGGCTCGGCGCTCGCCGTCGCGCTCCTGATCGTCACCATACTGATCTCGGCTGTCCTGTTCCTGATCCGGAGGGCGAAGTGAAGACGAAGCATCTTCGCGCCATCGGCCTCCTGGTCGTCACCGGCCTCTTCGTGATTGCCTGGGCCTTCCCCATCCTGTGGTCGGTTCTCAACTCGCTGAAGAACGAACGAGACGTGCTGGCCTATCCTCCGAAGTTCTTCTTCGAGCCGACGTTCGCGGCCTATCGCGACGTGATCTTCGGGCCGCAATCGATCCTGCCCAACCTGTGGAGCAGCTTCGTCATCTCGGCCGGAACGACGGTCTTGACCATGCTGATCGCCATCCCCGCCGCCTATGCGCTGGCGCGGCTGCGCGTGCCGGGAAGCCGATGGGCCGGCTTCTACGTGCTGGCGACCCAGATGCTGCCGCCCGTCGGCATCATCATCCCCTACTTCCTGATCCTGCGGAACATCGGCTGGATGGACACCTATCAGGGCATCATCCTGATCTACCTGTCGTTCTCGCTGCCCTTCGCGATCTGGCTGATGGTCTCCTATTTCGAGGACATCCCGTTCGAGATGGAGGAGGCCGCTGCCGTCGACGGCGCGAGCCGCCTGACGACATTGCGCAGGATCATCCTTCCGCAGGTCCAGGGCGGCATCGCCGTCACCGTCGTCTTCGTCTTCCTGAATGCCTGGAACGAGTTCCTTTTCGCAGTCGTGCTTTCGGGCAATACCGTGCGCCCGGTCACGATCGCGATGTTCAACTTCGTCTCTGTCGAGCAGACCCTCTGGACACAGCTTGCGGCGGTCTCCGTCCTCGCCATGCTGCCGGTCGTCATCCTCGGCATCATCGCACAAAAGCATATCGTCAAGGGCCTCACCGTAGGCGCAGTCAAGGGTGGAGGGCGCCGATGAGTGGCCAGGGAAAAGTCCGCTTCGAGGACGTGGTCAAGATGCACGGCACCTTCGCCGCGCTGAAGGGCGTCGACTTCGAGATCGAGCCGGGCGAATTCTTCGCGCTTCTGGGCCCATCGGGCTCGGGCAAGAGCACGACACTGCGCATCCTTGCCGGTCTCGACATGCCGACGCGCGGCCGCGTGCTGCTCGACGACCAGGACGTGACCGCACAGGACGCGCGTGAGCGCGACGTGGCGATGGTGTTCCAGTCCTACGCGCTCTACCCGCACATGACGGTCGCCCAGAACATCGCCTTCCCGCTCGAGATGGAGAAGAAGTCCAGGGCCGAGATCGAGCCGCTGGTCCGCGAGGCGGCGCGCAAGGTTCGCATCGACCAACTGCTTGATCGCCGTCCCGGACAGCTTTCGGGCGGCCAGCAGCAGCGCTGCGCGCTGGCGCGCGCCATCGTGCGCCGATCCAAGCTGTTCCTGCTCGACGAGCCGCTGTCGAACCTCGACGCCAAGCTGCGTCTGGAGACGCGGGCCGAACTGAAGCGGCTGCAGCGCGACCTCGGCGTCACGGCCGTCTACGTCACCCACGACCAGGAAGAAGCGATGACGCTCGCTGACCGCATGGCGGTCTTCATGGAGGGCGAGATCCAGCAGATCGGGCGGCCGGCCGATGTCTTCGCCCGCCCCAACAGCGTCGACGTCGCCGCCTTCATCGGCAGCCCGCCGATGAACCTGCTTCCCGGCCGCGTCGAGGACGGGCAGGTCGTCGTGGCGGGACAGCCGCTCGTCGCCGCCCCCGGCTGGATGGCCGCGCGCGATGTTGTCGTGGGCGTTCGCCCGGGAGCCGTCCATGTCGGCGCATCGGGCCGCGCGGCGACGGTCGAATTCGTCGAGAATCTCGGCGACACGGCGATCCTTGAGCTGAGGCTTGACGATGCGCCGATCCGCGCGCGAATTTCCGACGGTCGGCCCTTCGTCGAAGGCGACAAGGTCGCGATCACGGTGGCGCCGCAGGACGTGCATCTCTTCGATGCCGGAACGCGCAAGAGGATCGACGCATGAGCCGGCAGGCTCTTTCACCGGAAACGCCGCGCATCGATGCGTCGAGCAAGGTGCCGCTGCACATCCAGATCCGCGATGCGATCCGGCGCGATGCGCTCGCCGGCTCGCTTGTCGATCCGGAAGGCCGCCTTATGACCGAAGCCGAGCTCGGCGCGCATTTCGGCGTCAGCCGCGTCACCATCCGCACGGCGCTGAAGCCGCTGGTCGACGAGGGAATGTTTTCGCGCGAGCGCGGACGCGGCACCTTCCTTCGCTCGGCGGCAGTCGAGAACTGGGTCGGACGGCTGATGGGCTTCAGCGAGACGATGCGCGAGGCCGGCTATGCGGCCGGGGCGCGCATTCTCGACAAGGGCATGATCAACCGGCAGGACGCGGAGGTGAGCGAGAAGCTTGCCGAGCGCGCCGTCTGGCACCTTCACCGCCTGCGCACCGCCGACGACATCCCCGTCGCCATCGAGCACGCCTTCTACCCGCCGGACATCGGCCTCGAACTCGAGCATCGCGATCTGGAATCGATCATGATGTACCGCGTCTTCGAGGACGACCTTGGCCTGACCATCCACGAAGCTGACCAGACGATCGGCGCCGTCGTCGCCGACGAGGCGACGGCCCGGCTGCTCGGTATAGAGCCGGGACGCGCACTCCTGTCGATGGAGCGCCTCACCGTGTCGACCAGCGGGCGAGCGCTTGAATTGCTGCGCTCCGTCTACGTCCCCGAGTATTTCCGCTTCGCCATCAAGCTCGCCCGCCGCGCGGGCAACTGAACGTCCAATCCGGAGTATCTGCAATGAGCACTGCCGACCAAAAGGGCGTCCGGCCCAATGTCGTCATCATCCTCAACGACGACATGGGCTTCTCCGACATCGGCTGCTATGGCGGCGAGGTCGAGACGCCCAATCTCGACCGCCTCGCCTTTGCCGGCCTGCGCTATTCGCAGTTCTACAACACGGCCCGCTGCAGCCCGTCGCGCGCTTCGCTGCTGACCGGCCTCCACCCGCACCAGACCGGCATCGGCATCCTGACCTACGACACCGGGCCGGAAGGCTACACCGGCGATCTCGGCACAAACTGCGTGACCATGGCCGAAGTTCTGCGCGAGGCCGGGTACCGGACCTATCTCAGTGGGAAGTGGCACGTCGCCAAGAGCCTGACCGAGCCCTCGCCCGCCTGGCCGCTGCAGCGCGGCTTCGACGAATTCTATGGCACCATCATCGGCGCCGGCAGCTTCTATCACCCCAACACGCTCACCCGCGGCAACGAGAATGTCGAGCACGAGGCGGTGAACGATCCGGAATTCTTCTACACCGACGCGATCAGCGATCAGGCCGCCGACTTCATCCGCGACCATGCGCGCGACCACGCCGACCGTCCCTTCTTCCAATATGTCGCCTACACCGCGCCGCACTGGCCGCTTCATGCGCATGACGAGGACATCGCGCGCTACAAGGGCCGGTTCGATGCGGGTTGGGATAATTTGCGCGAGGAGCGGCTTGCACGGCTGGTGCGCGCCGGGATCATCGACGCCTCCTGGATGCTGACCGACCGCGACCCTACCCAGCCGGCGTGGCGCGACGCCAAGGAGAAGGAATGGCTCCTGCGCTGCATGGAGGTCTATGCCGCCCAGATCGACAGGATGGACCAGGGCATCGGCCGCATTCTCGACGCGCTCGAGGAGACCGGCCAGATGGACAACACGATGATCGTGTTCCTCTCCGACAACGGCGCCTGCGCGGAGGATATCCCCGAAGGCGTGCCCGTGCGCGAACTCGTCGACAATCTGATGATCGCGCAGGAGAAGACGCGCGACGGACGTCCTGTCCGCTTCGGCAACGATCGCTCGATCATGCCCGGCGCCGAGGACACGTACCAGAGCTACGAGACGGCCTGGGCCAACCTCTCCAACACGCCGTTCCGGCTCTACAAGCACTGGATCCACGAAGGCGGCATCTCGACGCCGCTGATCATCCACTGGCCGCAGGGCATCGAGGAAGGCGGCCTGCGCCACACGCCGGGGCAACTGCCGGACCTGATGGCGACCGTTCTCGACGTCACCGGCGCGGCCTATCCGGCAGAATACAAGGGCAACGCGATCCAGCCCTGCGAAGGCTCGAGCCTCGTACCCTCTTTCGAAGGCGACGGCGTCGAGCGCGGCCCGCTGTTCTGGGAGCATGAGGGCAATGCCGCCGTACGCGTCGGCAATTGGAAGCTCGTGCGCAAGTATCCCGGGCCATGGGAGCTCTACGACATGGAGGCCGACCGGACCGAGATGAACGATCTGGCCGCCGGCAATCCGGACCGGGTCGAGGAACTGAAGGCGCTCTACCAGGCATGGGCCGATCGCTGCGGCGTCATCGACCGCGAGACGATCCTGGCCTATCTGGCGAGCCAGCAGGGCACCGCCTTCTGGGAGAAGGAAGAGGCTTGATCCGCGCGTGAGCGCGATGACCAAGGGATGCTGCACGCCGACGCACGATCGGCGCGAGGGACCGGCTTCGGCCGCTCCCCTTGGCCGTAGCGGGTCGGCGCCCGCATTCGACTGGCGTCGCCTGGACGGCGGCGCCTTCCTGATGGGTAACAGTGAGGCGGGCCGTTTTGCCGACGACGGCGAAGGCCCGCAGCGCAGGGTCACGGTGTCGCCCTTCGCCATCGCCGCGCTGACCGTCACCAACGACCAGTTCGCCGCCTTCGTCGCCGACACCGGCTACCTCACGCAGGCCGAACGCGAAGGCTGGTCGAGCGTTTTCCACATGCTCCTGTCACCGCTCGAGAAGCGCAAGGTGCGGCAGGTGCCGCGCGAGACGCCCTGGTGGTATCCCGTCGAAGGCGCTTGCTGGAGCAGGCCCGAGGGGCCGCAATCGTCGCTCGGCGGCCGCGGCGGGCATCCGGTCGTCCATGTGAGCTGGGACGACGCCCAAGCCTATTGCCGCTGGGCGGGCGTATCGCTGCCGAGCGAGGCGCAATGGGAATATGCCGCGCGCGGCGGTCTGGAGGGCGCGCTCTATCCCTGGGGCGACGAACTCACGCCGGCTGGCGAACATCGCTGCAACATCTGGCAGGGACGATTCCCGACGCAGAATTCCGCCGAGGACGGCCATATCGGGACCGCACCGGCCTCAGCCTACAGGCCCAATGGATTTGGCCTTCACAACGCGGTCGGCAATGTCTGGCAGTGGTGTGCGGACACGTTCTCGTCCGACTATCATCGCACGACCCCTGCCCTCGACCCGCTCCACGACGACGGCGGCGAAAGGTCGATGCGCGGCGGCTCGCACCTCTGCCATGCGAGCTATTGCGACCGCTATCGCTGCGCAGCCCGGACGGGAAACGACCGCCGCACCAGCACCAGCAACATCGGCTTTCGGGTCGTGATGAGAGGCGATCGGCCAGCCTGACGGGTCAGGCTGAGAAAGGCGTGAACCCGTTCGTTTCTCGCGACCTTATGACGACGCCGCCGATCGGGCTAAGCCCCGCAAACCGCGCGGCGAAGACACTCTGCTATCAAGGTTGCCGTGATGCACTCTTGCATATGCGGCAACTTGCCTTAAATATGATAGGCAGATTGCCGGAGATCGAAGATGGCCACGTCCACCGCAGTAATCGAAAACGTCGTTCGCAAGCTGGGCGGGACACCGGTTCTCGGCGTGGACGTGCGCTCCCAGGCCGATCTCGCCATGGCGGTGCAGCGGCGGTTGCCGCTGGCGTCGCTGAAGGGACTGTCCCTGGCGGGGCTCAGCGAGCAGGAAATCGAACGCTTCGTCATCCCGCAGCGTACCAGGCGTCATCGCGCCGAAAGAAACCAGCCGCTGACGGTGGAGGAATCCGACCGCGTCGTGCGCCTTGCCCGCATCCAGTCGCTTGCCGAAGAGACCTTTGCCGACCCCGGCAAGGCCAATCGGTGGCTGCGCAAGCAGCTTGCGGAACTCGGGGGCGAGATGCCGCTCAACGTCGCGCAGACCGAAGCCGGCGCGCGCGTCATCGAGACGATCCTCGGCAAGATCGCCTGGGGCGCTGCCGCTTGATGCGGCTCTGGCGGCTTTCGGGCCATGAGTTCGCAAGCGTTTTCGACGGCGGTTACGGTCTGAGGTTCGACGGACGGTGGAACACGGCCGGCCACGCGACGACCTACGTCTCCACCTCGCCTTCGCTCTGCGTCCTCGAGAAACTGGTGCATGTCGAGGACCCGACGCTGCTGCCTGCGCTCGACATGGTTGCCTACGACGTCCCGGACGGCGTGCCGGTCGCGCGGCTGACCCTCTCCGATCTCCCAGGCGACTGGCGTCGTCGCGAAGCCGAAACGCAGCAGATCGGCGATACATGGCTCTCCGGCCAGGACGCCGCGGTGCTTTTCGTGCCGTCGGCGATCGTGGCCCTGCCGGAAAGCCCGGACGAGAACGCGATCATCAACCATCGCCATCCGGCGGCCTCGACAATACAGATCGCGTGGACCCGGCCGTTCGAGCTTGACATCCGGCTGTTCTAGCGGTCGACAACAGGGATCGCGCATCCAGGATTGCCGGCAACGACCAGGGGCTTCATGACATGTACCTAGGCTGCATCGGAGACGATTTTACCGGTTCCAGCGATCTTGCGAACACCTTGACCAAGGCCGGGTTCAACACCGTCCAGTACAACGGCGTTCCCCGCCATGACGCGCAGCCGGGCGTGGAGGCGGCGGTCGTCGCTCTCAAGACCCGCACCCTGCCGGTCCAAGAGGCGGTCGCGGCAAGCCTGGAGGCGCTCGAATGGCTGCGTCTCCAGGGGTGCAGCCAGTTCTATTTCAAGTATTGCTCGACCTTCGATTCCACGCCGCAGGGCAATATCGGGCCGGTGCTCGACGCGATGATGGATGCATTGCACGCGCCGCGGGCGCTGGTGTGCCCGGCATTCCCGGCCACCGGACGCACCGTCTACCAAGGGCACCTGTTCGTGAATGACCGGCTGCTGAGCGAATCGGGCATGCAGAACCACCCGCTCACCCCGATGACGGACCCGGACATCCGCCGCTGGCTCTCCCGCCAGACCGCCCGCAAGGTCGGCCATGTGGGGATCCGGACCATCCGGGACGGCGTCGAACCGGTTCGGGCGGCGTTTGATCGCCTCACCCGGGACGAGGTCCGGCACATCGTCGTCGACACGCTCGACGACGCCGACCTGATGACCCTGGCGCAGGCGGCCAGGGGCGAAATCCTGATCAGCGGCGCGTCGGGTCTCGGCATGGGGCTGGCGCAGAATTTTCCGCTGTCGGGGCAGAAAGCATCGGCGCTGGACCTCGGCTGGGCCAACAGGACGGTCGTGGCGCTCGCCGGGTCCTGCTCTGTGCGCACCCGCGAACAGATCGACGCCCACATGGCGCAGCACCCGGCCAGGCATCTCGGGGCGGATGAGGTGCTGGCGGGAGACGTCACCGCCGAGGGCCTGGCGGACTGGGCCCTCGAACAGGCGCGGGACACCGACCGCGTCCCCCTGATCTATTCGTCGGCCGATCCCGACACCGTCCGCGCGCTCCAACGGCAGCATGGCGGCGAGCGCATCGCCGCCGCCTTCGAGAACCTCCTTGCCGGAACCGCAAGGGCCCTGGTCGAACGGGGCGTGACGCGACTGATCACGGCGGGCGGCGAAACCAGCGGGGCCATAGTCACGGAACTTGGCATCAGGGGCTTTGAAATCGGTCCGGAGATCGCGCCCGGCGTGCCCGTCGTCAAGGTTCTTGGCGAAGAGCGGGCGCTGGCGCTCAAATCAGGGAACTTTGGCGACATCGACTTTTTTGCCAAGGCTGCCGCCGCTTTGAGGGGAGAAGGCGCGTGAGCGAGCAAACCGCATCGCGGGACGCCATTTGCCGGTTCGCCGCTTCGATCTTCGCGCGCGGCCTGACCAGCGGCAGCTCAGGCAATATTTCGCTGCGTCTCTCCGATGGAGGTTTCCTCGTCACCCCGACAGGCTCGTCGCTGGGCACGCTGGACCCCGCACGGCTGACCCTGCTCGATGCAGCGGGACGATACGTTTCCGGCGACAGGCCCACCAAGGAACTGCCGCTGCATGCGGCCATCTATGAAACGCGCGGAGAGCTTTCGGGCGCGGTCGTTCACCTCCACTCGACACATTCCGTGGGCGTTTCCATCCTGCCCGGAGTAGACCCGGACTGCGTCTTTCCCCCGCTGACGGCCTATTCGGTCATGCGGCTCGGCCGGGTCGCCATGCTCCCCTATTTCCGGCCGGGGGATCCGGCGATGGCCGACGCGGTTCGCGAGCACGCGGGCACGCGTAGCGCCTTCCTGCTCGCCCACCATGGCCCCGTGGTCGCCGGCAAGACGCTGGATGACGCCGTCAATGCCATGGAAGAGTTCGAGGAAACGGCGCGCCTGATGCTTCTCACCTTCGGCAAGTCCCCCAAAACGCTCTCCAAAGAGCAGGTTGCCGATCTCGTCACCCATTTCGACGTTCAGTATTGACATGAAGATTTCCGCCAACCTGGGTTTCCTTTTCACGGACCGGCCCCTGCCCGAGCGCATCCTGGCGGCCGCGGAGCTGGGCTTCTCCGCCGTCGAGCTGCACTGGCCCTATGACACGCCCGCACGGGACGTGCGCGCCGCGCTCGACCGCACGGGCCTGCCGGTTCTCGCCCTGAACACCATCCGGGGCGACGTCTCCTCCGGAGAGAACGGATTGAGTGCACTGGCCGGTCGGGAGAAGGAGGCGCGTGCGGCCATTGCCCAGGCCTTCGCCTATGGCCGGGACATCGGCGCCGGCAGCGTGCACGTCATGTCTGGACGCAAGGGCGACGGCGCCGATTGGGACGTCCTTGCGGCCAATCTCGACTATGCCTGCGCTCTGGCCGCAGACGCCGGCATGGGCGTCCTCGTCGAGCCGCTCAATCCCTTCGATGCGCCCGACTATCTGTTGTCTCGCCTGGAAGACGCTGCGGACCTGCTCGACCGTGTCGCCAACCCGGCGCTCCGGGTGATGTTCGACATCTACCACCTGGCGCGCATGGGCTATGACTTAATCGAAGCCTATCGGACGCACCGCGCCATCGTGGGGCACGTCCAGTTCGCTTCGGTTCCCGATCGCGCCGAGCCCGACCATGGCGACGTCGACATCGCGCAGCTGCTCGCAGCGCTGTCCCGGGAAGGCTACGAGGGGCATTTCGGCGCCGAATACAAGCCCCGTACCGGCCGGTTCGACTGGCTCGACGAGCTCTCGTCCCAAGTCGGCTCCTGAGCATCTCTTCTTCCGGTTCCCGCCCTCACGGTGGGACTTTCTGGATTCGGCAGCTGGTCAGTCGGCCCGCCACGCGGCAGGCCAGAACCGCCGCATCGCCATCTTTTCGAGCTCGAGTATGACCATCGACGCCACGCCTATCGCCACGATCAGCAGGCCGTCGGTGAACCCGACCGGCGCGCTGTCGAAGAGCGCGTGCATGAACGGGGCGTAGGTGAACGCGACCTGCGCCACCACGACGATCGCGACCGCCACCAGCACGGACGGCGTGCCTGCGGCGCCGATCAGGCTGAACGACGTCATATGGAGGTAGCGAACGTTGAAGAGGTAGAAGATTTCCAGCACCATCACGGTGTTGACCACCATGGTGCGCGCGCCTGCCTCGCTGTAGCCCCGCCCGATCGCGTATTCGAATACGCCCAGCACGGCGAGGGTGAAAAGCAGCGACACGAAGACCACCCGCCATATCAGGAACGGCGAGAGGATAGGCGCATCGCGCCGCCGGGGCGGACGCTGCATGACATTCGGCTCGGCAGGCTCGAACGCCAGCACGAGGCCGAGCGTCACCGACGAGATCATGTTGATCCATAGGATCTGGACCGGCGTCATCGGCAGCACCAGCCCGAAGGCGATGGCGAGGATGACGACGAGCGTCTCGCCGCCATTGGTCGGGAGCGTCCAGCCGATCACCTTGCGGATGTTGTCGTAGACGGTCCTGCCTTCATGGACGGCGGCGACGATCGAGGTGAAGTTGTCGTCGAGGAGCACCATTTGCGCCGCCTCCTTGGCGGCCTCGGTCCCCTTCAGGCCCATGGCGACGCCGACGTCCGCCTGCTTGACCGCAGGAGCGTCGTTGACCCCGTCGCCGGTCATGGCGACGATGTGTCCGTTCGCCTGGAGGGCCCGCACGATCCGCAGCTTGTGGCCGGGCGCAGCGCGGGCAAAGACGCTCGCCTCTTCCGCCACCTTGCGCAGTCCCTCGTCCGAGGCGCCGTCGAGGGCAACGCCCTCGATCGCCTTCGGCTCGTCGGCCAGGGCGAGTTGGCGGGCGATCGCGACGGCGGTGCCGCCGTGATCCCCCGTGATCATCTTGACCGCGATCCCGGCGGAACGGCACAGCGCCACGGCCTTGAACGCCTCCTCCCGCGGCGGGTCGACGAAACCGACGACGCCGAGAAGGGTGAGCCCCGTCTCGACCATGCCGAAGTCCAGGCGCTCGACGTCGGGTGGGGCCGTCTTCACCGCGAAGCCCAGCAGGCGCTCGCCCTTTGCCGCGGCCTCGTCGAGACGCTGCCGCCAGTATTCCATGTTTATCGGAGCGTCGGGCGCGGCGCCGGCCTCTTGCGAGCACATCGACAGCACGCGCTCCGGCGCCCCCTTCACGAATATCCGCAAGCCGCCCGCCGGATCGCGATTGAGCGTCGCCATGAAGCGGTGTTGGGCGTCGAACGGGATTTCATCGACGCGTGGCCACGCCTCGCGCTCGGCTTCGGGATGCAGTCCGGCCTTGGCTGCCAGTGCGACAAGCGCCCCTTCCATGGGATCGCCGCGCACGCGCCAGGAACCGTCGTTCTCGATCAGGTCGGCGTCGTTGCACAGCAGCCCCGCGCGCATCAGGTCGTCGCGCACCGGATCGGACGCCAGGTCCCCGCCCGCCAGGTCGGTCAGCTTGCCCTCCGGGGCATATCCCGAACCGGTCGCCAGGATCACGCCCGACGCGGTGGCGGCATGACGCGCCGTCATTTCGTTCTTCGTCAGCGTGCCGGTCTTGTCCGAACAGATGACAGACGTAGCGCCGAGCGTTTCCACCGCCGGCAGGCGTCGCACCACCGCATTGCGCGCCGCCATGCGGCGGACGCCGATAGCCAGCGTTATGGTTATGACCGCCGGCAAGCCCTCCGGCACGACGCCGACCGCCAGGGCCACGACCACCATCAGCGCATCGACAGGGTTGTAGCCGCGCACGAGCGTGGAGAAGGCAAACAGGGTCGCCGCCATCACGATGGCGAACCATGTGAACCATCGGCCGAACTGGTTGATCTGCGCCAGCAGCGGCGTCGTCACGGCGCCGACCTCGCTGATGAGCCCCGAGATGCGGCCGATCTCGGTCGATGAGCCAGTGGCGACCACCACGCCCATCCCCTGTCCGGTCGGCACAAGGGTTCCCGAAAAGAGCATCGAGCGCCGGTCGGCCAGGGGAGCATCCTCGGCGACCGGCTCCTCCATCTTGTCGGCAGGAACGGACTCGCCGGTCAGGATCGCCTCATCCGCCGTCAGGCCGCGCGCCCTCAGGACACGGATGTCGGCCGGCACCTTGTCGCCCGCCTCCACGACCACGACATCGCCCGGAACGATGCGGCGCGCATCGATCTTGTGGCGTTCTCCGTCCCGCACCACGATCGCATGCGGCGCGATCATGTCGCGGATGGCGTCGAGCGCCTGCTCTGCCTTGCCTTCCTGGATGAAGCCGATGATCGCATTGACCAGCACGACCGCCAGGATGACGGCGCCGTCGACGAGATGCCCGAGCGCCGTCGCCGCGACAGCCGCGGCCAGCAGGACATAGATCAGCGCATTGTTGAACTGGCCCAGGAAACGCAGAACCGGGTTCTGCCGCGGCGCGGCGGGAAGCTGGTTCGGACCGCTGGCGCTGAGCCGTCGCGCGGCTTCGTCGCGGTCCAACCCGTTTGCGCTCGTCGCCAGCCTGGCAAGGGCATCGGCAGCGGCGGCTGCATGCCAGTCCTGGAGATCTGCGCCGTTCCGCGGTGGATGCATGCTGACATCGGCTACTCTCGCCATGCGCTTCCATCCTCGCTGCATCATCGAAGAAGCTGCCTTCGAGGCCCCGTCCAGCAGGCTATTTTTCCGGTCTGGCCGGGTCAACGCCGTCAGCCTTGATCAACCGGCGCTTTTGGGCAACCCTGCCTTCCAAGGGGCACGGTGGATCCGACTACGGAAGCGGCGCTCCCGATGGCGCGAGTCAGATGTGTTCTCGGCGGGCCGGAACCGCCTCCTCACGACGGTTCTTCACCGGAACGTGCACTCCGGGGATCGATCCTCGCGTGAAATCAGGATGAGGCGCTCTCGATGAACATCAGGAAGAACTGGGTTCTGACCATCCTCGGTTTCGCGCTGCTCGCGGGCGGCTACTATGCGTGGCAGCAATACGCCAATCCCGGCCTGCCCGAGGGCATCGCCTCCGGCAATGGCCGCATCGAGGCGGTCGAGATCGACGTTTCCGCCCGCATCCCCGGGCGCATCAAGGAGATCCTGGCCAACGACGGCGATTTCGTCGAAGCCGGCCAGGTCCTGGCGCGCATGGACACCGACCAGCTCGAAGCGCAGCGACGGCAGGCGGAAGCTCAGTTGAAGCGGGCGAAGATCAGCGTCGACACGGCGCGCAGCGTGGTGACGCAGCGCCAGGCCGAGCGGGAGGCGGCCGAGGCGGTCGTCGCACAGCGCGAGGCGCAGCAGGACAACGCCGACAGGCAGCTGGCGCGATCGGAGCAACTGGTGCGCACCGACAACGTGTCCCGCCAGATCCTGGACAACGACCGCGCCGCGGCCCTGCAGGCCAAGGCTGCGGTCAATGCCGCGCGCGCCCAGCTTGCGGCGACGGACGCCGCTGTCGGTGCCGCCAATGCGCTGGTGATCGACGCCGAGGCCGCCGTCGACGCCGCGCAGGCGGCGATCGAGGCCATCGACGCCGACATCGACGATGCGGTCCTGCGCTCGCCCCGCGCCGGCCGGGTGCAATATCGCGTGGCCCAGCCCGGCGAGGTTCTGGCTGCCGGCGGCCGCGTTCTCAACCTCGTCGATCTGGGCGACGTCTACATGACGTTCTTCCTGCCGACGGCACAGGCCGGACGCATCGCCGTCGGCTCGGAGGTCAGGCTCGTCCTCGACGCAGCCCCGCAGTACGTCATCCCGGCGAAGGCGAGCTTCGTCGCGGACGTCGCGCAGTTCACGCCGAAGACGGTAGAGACCGAGGAGGAACGCCAGAAGCTGATGTTCCGGATCAAGGCGCAGATTTCTCCGGAACTGCTCAAGAAGTACATCCAGTACGTCAAGACCGGCCTGCCGGGAGTGGCCTACGTCAAGCTCGATCCGCAAGCGGAATGGCCGGCCCATCTCCAACAGGTGCTGGCGCCGTGACCATCGACGCCGAAGCCGAAGCCGACGCGGCGCGCACCAGCGTGGCGCCTGTCGCGCGGCTCAAGGGCGTCGGCCTCTCCTACGGAAAGCGGCGCGCCCTCGACGGCATCACGCTGGACATTCCGGGCGGATGCATGGTCGGCCTGATCGGCCCGGACGGCGTCGGCAAATCGAGCCTGCTGTCGCTGATCTCGGGCGCGCATGTCGTCCAGGAAGGCCGTGTCGAGGTGCTCGAGGGGGACATCGCGGACGCAGGCCACCGCCGCGGGGCCTATCAGCGCATCGCCTACATGCCGCAGGGCCTCGGCCGCAATCTCTACCCGACGCTGTCGGTTTTCGAGAACATCGATTTCTTCGGACGGCTGTTCGGGCACGACAGGGCGGAACGCGTGCGGCGCATCGACATGCTGCTCGAGCGCACCGGCATGTCGCCGTTCGCCGAGCGGCCGGCGGGCAAGCTGTCGGGCGGCATGAAGCAGAAGACGAGCCTCTGCTGCTCGCTCATCCACGATCCCGACCTGCTGATCCTGGACGAACCGACCACCGGCGTGGACCCGCTCTCGCGCCGCCAGTTCTGGGAGCTGATCGACGACATCAGGCGCGACAGCCCCGGCATGAGCGTCATCGTCGCGACCGCCTACATGGAGGAGGCGGCGCGATTCGACTGGCTGGCCGCGATGGATGAAGGACGGATCCTGGCGACGGGGACGCCGGCGGACCTGCTCGCGAGGACCGGCGCGGACAATCTCGACGCCGCCTTCGTCGCGCTCCTTCCCGAAGCAAAGCGGCGGGGGCACAGCGAGGTCTCGATCCCGCCGAGAACCGCGCTTGCGGACGACGAGATCGCCATCGCCGCACGGAACGTGACCGTGCGCTTCGGCGACTTCACCGCGGTCGACAATGTCAGCTTCGAGATCCCGCGCGGCGAGATCTTCGGGTTCCTCGGCTCCAACGGCTGCGGCAAGACGACGACGATGAAGGTGCTGACAGGTCTGCTGCCGGCCAGCGAAGGCACGGCCCTGCTGTTTGGCCGCGAAGTCGATCCGCGCGACCTCGCCGTGCGCCGGCGTGTCGGCTACATGAGCCAGGCCTTCTCGCTCTACACGGAGCTGACGGTCCGCCAGAACCTCGACCTGCATGCCCGCCTGTTCTTCATGCCGGCGGAGGCCATTCCCGACCGGATCGCGGAGATGGCGCGCAAGTTCGACCTGGACGGCATCATGGATTCCCTGCCCGACGCGCTGCCGCTCGGCATCCGCCAGCGTCTCTCGCTCGCCGTGGCGATGATCCACTCGCCGGAGATCCTGATCCTGGACGAGCCGACCTCCGGCGTCGATCCTGTAGCCCGCGACGGTTTCTGGCAGATCCTGTCGGACCTTTCGCGGCAGGACGGCGTCACCATCTTCGTCTCCACGCATTTCATGAATGAAGCGGCGTTCTGCGACCGCATCTCGCTCATGCATGCCGGCAAGGTGCTGGTCAGCGATACCCCGGCCGCGATCGTGGCGCACAGGAAGGCCGCGACGCTCGAGGACGCATTCGTGGCCTATCTCGAAGAAGCCATCGAGGAAGGCCCGCAACCGGCGGCGAAAGCCCTCCCCGCGGCGCCGTCCGAAACCGGCGTCCTGGCGCATGCGGCGGCCGACAGCCCGTTCAGTTTCCGGCGTATGTTCGCCTATGCGCACCGCGAGACGCTGGAGTTGCAGCGCGATCCGATCCGCGCCAGCCTGGCGATCATCGGCTCGGTGCTGCTCCTGTTCGTCATCGGCTTCGGCATCAGCATGGATGTCGAGGACCTGACCTTCGCCGTGCTCGACCGCGACGACACCACCGTCAGCCGGGACTATGTGCAACAGATCGCCGGCTCCCGTTATTTCATCGAACGCGATCCGATCGTCGACTATGCCGATCTCGACAAGCGCATGGCGGATGGCGAGATCAGCCTCGCCATCGAGATTCCGCCGAACTTCGGCCGCGATGTGGCGCGCGGAACGGATGTGGAGATCGGCGCCTGGATCGACGGCGCCATGCCTTCGCGCGCCGAGACGGTCAGGGGCTATGTGCAGGGCATGCACCAGACGTGGCTGGCGCAGAAGGTGCGCGAACGCTACGGCGACGCCGCGAACATCGGCAGTTTCCAGCTGGAGATACGCTACCGCTACAATCCCGACGTGCAGAGCCTGGTCGCGATGGTGCCGGCGGTCATCCCGCTGCTGCTCCTGATGATCCCGGCCATGCTGGCGGTGCTCAGCGTCGTGCGCGAGAAGGAACTCGGATCCATCGTAAACTTCTACGTGACGCCGGTCACCCGTCTGGAATTCCTGGTCGGCAAGCAATCGCCCTATGTCGTGCTGGCGATGCTGAATTTCTTCATGCTGACGGCCTGCGCGGTCTTCGTGTTCGGCGTGCCGTTCACCGGCAGCTTCCCCGCCCTCACGGCGGCCGCCCTGCTCTACGTGATCTTCACCACCGGCATGGGACTGGTGATCTCCAGCTTCATCGGCAGCCAGATCGCCGCCATCTTCGCCACGGCCCTGATCACGCTCATCCCCGCCGTGCAGTATTCCGGGATGATCGACCCGGTCTCCTCGCTGGAAGGTGTCGGCGCCTTCATCGGCAGGATCTATCCCACCACCTATTTCATGACCATCTCGCGAGGCACCTTCTCCAAGGCGCTGGAGTTTCGCGATCTCGTCGGCTCGTTCATCCCGCTGATCATCGCAGTGCCGGTGCTGTTCATCCTGGGAACGGCACTCCTGAAAAAACAGGCGTCCTGATCATGCGCGTCGCCAATGTCTACAACCTCGGCGTCAAGGAACTGCGGGGCCTCGCGCGCGACCGCATGCTGCTCATCCTGATCGTCTACGCCTTCACCGCGGCGATCTATACGGCGGCCACCGCGCAGCCGGAGACGCTGAACCGCGCCGCGATCGCCATCGTCGACGAGGACCAGTCGCCGGTCTCGTCGCGCATCATCACCGCCTTCTATCCGCCCTACTTCGTGGTTCCCCGCATCATCGACCAGTCCGAGATGGACGCCCGCATGGATGCCGGGCTCGACACCTTCGCGCTCGACATTCCGCCGAACTTCCAGCGCGACCTGCTGGCCGGCCGCGTCCCGACCATCCAGCTCAATGTCGACGCCACCCGCGTCAGCCAGGCGTTCACCGGCGGCGGCTACGTGCAGGCGATCGTCTCCGGCGAGGTCGACGCGTTCATGAACCGCTACCGGGGAGAGGCCGACCTGCCGATCGACCTGGCGCTGCGCGCCCGCTTCAATCCGGAGCTGAACAAGGGCTGGTTCGGCGCGCTCTCCAACGTGATCTCGTCGATCACCATGCTGTCGATCATCCTGACGGGCGCCGCGCTGATCCGCGAGCGCGAGCACGGAACGATCGAGCATCTTCTGGTAATGCCGGTGACGCCGTCCGAGATCATGCTGAGCAAGATCCTCTCCATGGCGCTGGTCGTGCTGGTCGCGGCCGCACTCTCGATCGTCTTTGTCGTGCGCGGCGCCCTCGAAGTCCCCATCCAGGGGTCGATCGCGCTGTTCCTGGTCGGCACGGCGCTGCATCTGTTCGCCACCACGTCGATGGGGGTGTTCCTCGCCACCGTCGCCGGCTCCATGGCGCAGTTCGGTCTGCTCCTGATGCTGGTGCTGATGCCGCTTCAGCTGCTGTCGGGAGCCGCCACGCCCCGCGAAAGCATGCCCGAAGCGATCCAGACGATCATGCTGGCCGCGCCGAACACGCATTTCGTCATCCTCGGCCAGGCGGTCCTGTTCCGCGGCGCCGGCATCGAGGTGGTGTGGCCGCAGTTCCTGGCGCTGGCGGCCATCGGCGCCATCCTGTTCGCCTTCGCCCTCGGGCGCTTCCGCGCATCGCTGCGGTGAATGGGCCCGTCCTTGGCAAAAGGCACCGGCCCGGAACCCTGTCCTCATGTCGCAGGCGAGCAAGGTGGCATTTCAAAAGCCACTGGTTAGAAAGGGGGGAACGAAGAACTGGATCGAGCCCTATGATCGAAGTCGTCCGAAAAAGACCTCTGATGGCCGCGATAGCTGCAGGAGCATTGGCTGCTGTGGTGACGTCGAGCACCGCCATCGGGGTCATGCCAACCATCACCATCATCGCGATCGCGGCCACTGCGGTGGTCCTGGGCGCTCTGGTGATCGGATCCTTCGGGGGTTAGCGCGACCGACGCCCGGCGCTTCGCCGCGGACGCCTGTTCGCGCATCGACCACACATCCGCGAGCTGATATTCTCCGGCCGGTTCCTGCTGTGGCGCCGGCCAGCTACGCCTCTGTGGCGCGCCAGCGGCAGGCTCCAAGACCGCAGAAGCCGGCACGAGACGTATCTGCCTATTTCACCTGTGCACCCGTCTTGGGATCGATCTTGATCTCGACCTTGGCCCCGCTCTTCATGAAATACTCGATCTCGTAGTAGCCACGATCGTTCCAGTCGATCTCATCCACGTATTCGAGATCAGGCGTCTGCTCCACCTTGGCAATGATCTCGGATAGCTTGGTTCCTTCCGGCGGGGCGGCATGCGCGCCAAGAGGGATCAACATGAGGAGAACGGAAGCGGCCATAGAGCGCATATCGGGTTCCTTTGGTTGGTGATTGCGACGAAGCCCCTCTGCCCGACGACGCAACCGGTGAGAACACTATGCCTGACCCGCACCTGCAAACAACAGATGGAGCGGCCCGTCGCGCAATCCGGTGCGTCAGCGGTCATGGCTCCTCCGGTTCCAGCAACGCGACCCCGATATCCCCCGCCAGCAGCTTCTCCTTGGACAAGAGGCCGGCATCCTCGAGCGCCTCGAAGTCGGGCAGGTCGCGCAGCGTGTCGAGGCCGAACTCCAGCAGGAACGCTTTGGTGGTGACGTAGGTGTAGGGCGCGCCCGGCTGCGGGCTGCGCGGGCCTGACGCGATCATGCCGGCGCTGCGCAGATTGCCGATCAGGTCGCGGGAGATCTCCTTGCCGAAGAACGACGACAGTTCTGCACGCGTGATCGGCTGGAAATAGGCGATGCACATCAGCACCAGCACTTCGGACTGGGTCAGCTCGACCGCCCGTTCGTTGGCGCCCATGGCGGTGCGGATGGCGTCGGCATAGGCCGGACGGGTCAGGTGCCGAAAGCCGCCGGCGACGGCAACGAGGTCATAGGGCCGGTCGCGCAGCTCCTCGCGGATGTCGTCGATCAGGAGGTCGATGCTGCAGCTCCTGCCGACGATGCGGGCGAGCGCCTCGCGGGAAACCGGCTCGCCGGCCGCAAAAATCGTCGCCTCGACGCGGTTCATCCATTCGCGCCAGCGCGCCTGCGGCGGCAGGTGATCCAGCTCGCGGTCGAGCAGCCGGTCGCCTGACCGATGGTCATCGGCTCGCCCCTTGGCCCTCGCCGCGCGTCCCGCCTTCTCCATCGCGCTCACAGCCCGTAGATCCGGAAGGTCGTGCGGCCGGAAAGCTCGCGCACGGCGCTCAGGCTCACCAGCCGGTCGAACAGGCGGCGCAGCCCGCGGTCGCTGATGCCGGCGATCATTTCCGACGCCACGATCGCGTCGCCGCACAGGATCTTGTCGACGACGGCGTCCGCCGCCTTGGCCCTGAGTTTCGGCGCGACCGCAAGCAGCTTTTCGGCGCGCCGCCCGAGCTCGGCCGACAGGTCGAGGGCGCGCAGCGCGGCGCGCGCCTGCGCGGCGAGCAGTCCCTTCGCCCGCTCGGCCTCGGTCTCCATGGCCGACACTGCAGCCCCGGCCGCCGCGCGGCGCGGGCGAACAGCGCCTGCGCCCAGGGCGCTCTCCAGCCCGGCCAGCGGCGTCGCCTGCGCCCAGCTCAACCGCTGCGCCAGCAGCGCGTCGGCGACCCAGGCGCCGACGACACGCGGCAAGCCGCGACGCTCCACGCTGGCAAAAGCACCGGCCAGCATCCCGACCATGCCCGGGGCGGCGGCGAACCGCCGAAGGTCGTCGGCCAGGTCGCTCACCGCCTCATCGTCATGCGCGAGGCCGAGATCGTGGAGCAGCGCCGCCAGCGACGCCTCGCCCAGCAGCTTGTCCGGGGGCGAGATCGCCAGCCGCCGCCAGGCCAAAAGCATCCGACCGGCGGGGCCGACCTCGTCGCCGGGGCGGGTCAAAAGCACGGCGTCGCGCAGCGCCGCCTCGTCCTCCGCGCGTCCCGCCTGCCGCGCCGTCACCCCGGCGGCGGTGAGCGCCAGCCGCTGCCGCCACGCGCCGGCCCATGGCTCGTAGCGCCGCACCACCGCATCGAGCGCCCCGACGGCCGCGCCGAAGCCGGCCGCAACATCCTCGATGGCTTGTGCAGCAAGCCTTTGCGGATCGGGCGGCGCCAGCCGCAGCCAGGCCGGAACGGAGACGCCCGGGGCGGGCGCGCCGGCCAGGGGATACAGAGCGTTGGCGAGGGATTTCGGTCGACGAATCATCCGTTGCAGGATGACCGACAGCGGCGCTTTTGGCAATTCCGTTGCGCCATTGCCGCCGCACCTGTCGCACCCTGATAATGATCGATAATCTTGGCTTATCGGTCTTTTTGACAAGGGCCGCGAATTCAGGCAGAAACTGTCGAAAAGGTGGATCTCTGGAGCCTCTCGTGTCGCTGAACAACGATAACCCGCCCACGGGTGCGCTTGCCGGTGCTTTGGCGAAACGTGCGGACGAACCGCTGCTGTTCGCCGGCAATGACTTTGTCCAGACGGGTAGCGAGGCGGCATCGCATGGCTGACGACGTCCAGAAACGAGCGACCCCGTCCGGCAACGACGATCTCCCGGACATCGTCGATGTGGTGCGCGCAATGAGCCAGCCCGAATCGGAGGCGGTAGACAGCCTCGACGGCGACAGCGGCCCCCAAAGCCCCTCCCCTGCCCTTTCCGCGGCTGAAACCGGTGCTCGCGAGATCGTCGAACGGCAGGCTCCACTACCGCCGCATGTCGCACACCTCGCCGACCGCGCCCGCGACTACGTCGAGGCCGCAAGCTCGGCCAACACCCGTCGCGCCTACGCCTCCGACTGGCGGCATTTTGCGAGCTGGTGCCGGCGACAGGGATTTGGCCTGCAGCCGCCCGATCCGCAGGTAGTCGGCCTCTACATCACGGCGCTGGCCTCCGGCGCGGCCGTCGGCGGCAAGAAGTCGGTGTCCACCATCGAACGGCGGCTTTCCTCGCTCACCTGGAATTTTTCACAGCGCGGCCAGCCGCTCGACCGCAAGGACCGTCATATCGCCACGGTGATGGCCGGCATCCGCAACACCCATGCCGCCCCGCCGCGCCAGAAGGAAGCGGTACTGCCGGAGGACCTGATCGCCATGCTGGAAACGCTCGATCGCGGAAGCCTGCGCGGCCTGCGCGACCGCGCCATGCTGCTTCTGGGCTTCGCCGGCGGCCTGCGCCGTTCCGAAATCGTCGGGCTCGACGTCGGCCGCGACCAGACCGAGGACGGACGCGGCTGGATAGAGATCCTCGACAAGGGCCTTCTGGTGACGCTGCGCGGAAAGACCGGCTGGCGCGAGGTCGAGATCGGCCGCGGCTCGACCGACGCCACCTGCCCAGTCGTGACGCTGCAGACCTGGCTGCAGTTCGCTCGCATCGGGCATGGACCGTTGTTCCGGCGGGTGACGGGACAGGGAAAGAAGGTCGGCGCCGAGCGGCTCAACGACCAGGAGGTCGCCCGACTCGTCAAGCGCACGGCGCTTGCCGCCGGCGTTCGCGGCGACTTGCCCGAGGGGCAGCGGAGCGGCCTCTTCGCCGGACACTCGCTGCGCGCTGGCCTCGCCTCCTCCGCCGAGGTCGATGAGCGGCATGTCCAGAAGCAGCTCGGCCACGCTTCCGCCGAGATGACCCGCAAATATCAGCGTCGGCGCGATCGCTTCCGCGTCAACCTCACCAAGGCGGCAGGGCTTTGACCGGACGCCGGCGTCTTGGAACCGGACGCGATAACCCAACAGGCAAAAGAGCCAGGACGCTCCCATGAAGAAGATCGGATTCCTGTCGTTCGGGCATTGGTCGCCCTCGCGCCAGTCGCAAACGCAGACGGCCGCCGATGCGCTGCTGCAGTCCATCGATTTGGCGGTCGCCGCAGAGCAACTGGGGGCCGACGGCGCCTATTTCCGCGTCCATCACTTTGCCCGCCAGCTCGCCTCGCCGTTCCCGCTGCTGGCGGCCGTCGGCGCCAAGACCAGCCGCATCGAGATCGGCACGGCCGTCATCGACATGCGCTACGAGAACCCGCTCTACATGGCCGAGGATGCCGGCGCTGCCGACCTGATTTCCGGCGGCCGCCTGCAGCTCGGCATCAGTCGCGGCTCGCCGGAGCAGGTGATCGACGGCTGGCGCTATTTCGGCTACGCCCTCCAGGACGGCCAGACCGACGCCGCCATGGCGCGCGAGCGCGCCGAAGTCCTGCTCGAGGTCCTGCGCGGCAAAGGCTTCGCCCAGCCCAATCCTCGACCCATGTTCCCGAATCCCCCGGGTCTTCTCCGCCTCGAGCCGCACTCGGAGGGCCTGCGCGAGCGGATCTGGTGGGGTGCGGCCACCAACGCGACGGCTGAGTGGGCGGCGAAACTGGGCATGAACCTGCAGAGCTCGACCCTCAAGTTCGACGAGAGCGGTCAGCCTTTCCACATCCAGCAGGCGGAGCAGATCCGGGCATATCGTCAAGCCTGGAAGGCTGCGGGCCATGAGCGCGAGGCGCGGGTTTCGGTCAGCCGCAGCATCTTCGCGCTGGTCGACGACCGCGACCGCGACTATTTCGGCCGCGGCGACCAGCAGGATCACTTCGGCTACATCGAGGCGGACACGCGGGCCGTGTTCGGCCGCACCTATGCCGCCGAGCCGGACGTCCTGGTCGGGCAGCTGAAGGAAGACGAGGCCATCGCCGAAGCCGATACGCTGTTGCTCACCGTCCCCAACCAGCTCGGCGTCGACTACAACGCCCATGTGATCGAGGCGATCCTCACCCACGTGGCGCCGGCCATGGGCTGGCGCTGACGCGAACGAGGGTTCTGGCGTCGGCCAGGGCCGCCGTCGCACCGTCTCGCGTTCCAGCCAGTATGCGGATGGCATCGCCGCCGCTACCGGTTTTCCAGGGCCTGGATCATCGGCAGCACGGAGAATTTCCCGTCCTCCGCCCGAAGGGTCAGCGCCCGCAGATAGCCGCCCGGCGAACGGATCTCGTCAACCCGTTCGAGGATCGCCGCAATGGTGACCGCCGCAGCGACGTCGCCCATCGCCTTGCGCGCCCTGCTCCACGCGTCCGGCGACACGCCCAGTATCGACCGCACCAGTCCGGCCGTGGCGATCACCTCGCGCCAGCCGCCAAGGCCGTCCCTCGCATAGGGTTCGAACCCCGGGCAGGCCGATTTCAGCCGCTCCAGCGTTATCGGGGCGGCCTTGGTTTCCAATCGGCGGCCCTCGTCCGTTTCGCCAGCGGGTTCCTCGCCCCCGTCCGATGGCTCGGCTCCGGCTGCGCCTTCCACCCCATCCCGTGGCCTCCCGGTTGTCGCGGCCGTTCGCTTCAGCTCATTTTCGGAGCCTCTTTCAAAATGGAGGTCTGTGTTTGAATTCTGAATATGGCGCTCAGAATCGGAGTCATTGGCGCTCATTTCTTGTTCTGCCAAGGCATCGAGGTAGGCCGTCTCCACCTCCGCTCGCAGGCGAACCATGTCCTCGCGACGACGCTCCAGGAACAATCTCGGCGCGACGCGCGGCAGCCGGCCGCCACACATTGCGAGGCGTTCCGCGAAGCCGAACCAGTCGCCCGCCCTCTCCTCGTCGATTGCCGCCTCGATCACCTTGGCGATGTCGCGCTGATGGATGGTGATCTCACCGCGCAGCCTGATCATGGCCTGCGCCTCGGCGCGTGCAGCGTCGGCCGCAGCGAATATCTCGGCGGCGGCCTGCGCGAAGGGCGCGAGATCGAAGCCAAAGGCGGTCTCCACCTGGCCGCGATCGTCACGCCGGCAGTAGCGCTTGCCGTTGGCACTGTCGCGCCTCAGGATCATGCCGGCCGCAACCAGCGCCGCCAGGTGCCGGCGGATGGTCGCCGGCGCCATGCCGCGGCTGCGCAAGGAAAGCTCGGCGTTGGACGGAAACACGATCACCTCGGCCGCCCCGTCGATCTCCTTCTCTGGCCAGCAACTGGCCAGCGCCTCGAGCACCACGATCGAGCGGTCGGACAGCCCGTAGGCGTCGCGCGCCTCGGTGAGCGCCCTCAGCAGCCGCCACTTGTCCGCCTTGCCGGTGTCGTTGGTCCCTGCCCTGCCCTCGCGCAGCGCGGTCCTCTTGCGCTCGACCTCCTCGCGCATCCGAAAAAAGGACGCACTTATCCGACCGCCGCCAAAAGGCGTCGTCGCAAACCTTTCCGTCATGTCCTACCTCGCTTCGAGGCAATCAAAACACGCCGCCGGAACGTTCCGACCTTGACAGGACGAATCGGAAGTGATTCTTTCAGATTGCTACATCGAAAGAGGGCTTCCGGAATGGTGACGTTCTGGGGGCCTTTTTCTTTGCCTGCCGTTTCCCTTACTGTTTCAGTTCACTGCTCAAGCGGCCGGATACGCGGCCGCCACACATTCCTCAGCCGCCCTCGCCTGACCGCGCGCTGAACGCCGCGTGCAGCTTGGGCAGCTCCGCCTCGACATAGTCAGCGAAGCCCGCTCCGGCCGACGCCGGAATGACGAACACGGCGCGGTCCGCCTTGCGCTGCACCTCCGCGATCCTGCCGCCGCCGGCGGACTGCACCTGAGTCGCGGCCGCCTTTTTCGGCGCGCGCTGCGACAGCCTGTCGAACAGCATCTGAAAGCGCTCGTCGCTCGAGGCGCGCCGAAACCGGTCCGTGGCGATCTCGTCGTCCGCCTTCACGTATTGCGCTTCGCGGTCGAGCAGCGCGGCGAACGCCATCCAGCGCGGGCGTCCGACCTTGGGCGCGGGCCCCACGGCAACCGCGATTCGACCGGGGATCACAGTCGCCACCTGGAGCAGGCGCGACAGCTCGGTCTTGTCGACCGCGAGTGCGGCCATCGCAGTCGCGCGATCAAAACCGTGCCGCATGAGGCCGTCGGCAAAGAAGGCGCGCTCGATATAGGAAAGGTCGCGCCGCTCGGCATTCTCCTTGCCCTGCGCGGTGGCCAGCTCCGCATCGGTCATCGCCTTGACGATGGCGCGGACGGGCTTGCCGATGCGGCGCGCCGCCTCGATGCGGCGGTGGCCGTAGGCGGCCTGGAACTCACCTGCGGCCCCTCGCGCGGAATCAGGATGCGGGCGAACAAGGACCGGCACCTGCTGGCCCTGTTCGGCGATGCTGTGCACCAGCGCCTCGAAATGCTCGTCGCCCGCTGCGCCGCTGCTCAGGCGGTCAGCATAGGGCGAGCGTTCGATGCGCTCCGGCTCGAGCTCGACCACGCGGTCGGCTCCGTCGAGGCTCTCGCGCAGACGCCGCGCATCGGCGATCTCCTGGCTGAGCGTGTCGAGCGAAAGCCCCATGGCCTTGACCGCGCCCGATGTACTGCGCTTCGGAACTTCGGGGGCATGAGGCTCGGCCTGTTTGGTTTCCGGCGCGGGCTCGACGCCGAACAACGATCTCAACTGGTCCTTGCGCTTGCTCATGGAACACCTCCGCCGGACAGTATGGGCGCACGGCGGCGTATGGGGATCAAATTTTTTTGGGCGTTCCGAGGAAAGCCCGGAATTATGCGGCCTTGAGGCCGCCCGGCGGCGGAAAAGGCGCTTTTTTCCTCCCCACTTCGGGGCGGCGACGCGGCTCGCGTGCAGGCCGCCGACCACGCCCTTCTGGTGGGCCGTCGCGAATTGACAGCTGTCAACTCGCTGCCCAACCACCGATCGGCGGCGTCATGGCGAAGCCTATCGTGCAGTGCCTCGTCCCGGTTGACAGCTGTCAACTTCATCCCCGGTCGACAGCAGACAGCGCTCATGCCGCCCGCCCCCAGGCCTGCTTCAGCAGGTCCTCGACCTCGGAGTTGACGGCGTTCATCGATTCGATGGCGCGGTCGTAGGTGGCGCGGTTGAAGTTCTCACGGCCGACCTCATAGAGCGTCTGCTTGGTAAGGCCCGCGTCCGAGATCGCCGTCGACTTCAGCATCGGCGTGGTCAGCACGCGCGAGCCGAACTGGGTACGCAGGAAGCCCGCGATCTGGGTCTGCGGTCCGTCGTTCGGCTCGAAGCGGGTGATGAGGTAGCGCAGGAAATCGAAGTTCAGCGTGCCGCCGGCCTCGCGCACCACGCTGAGCAGGTCCGACGTCATGAACAGGAACTGGCTCATCGAGGCGACGTCGAGCATCTGCGGATGCACGGTGACGATAACCGAGGTCGCTGCGCACAGCGCGCCGAGCGTCAGGAAACCGAGCTGCGGCGGACAGTCGATGACGACAACGTCATAGCGGTCGGCGACCGTGGCGATGGTCGACTGGACGCGCGCGAAGAACATGTCGCGCGGATCGTCCGCGCCGACGCGACGGTCGGCCAGATGGCGCGGCGTCGCGTGCTCGAACTCCTGCAGCTCAAGGTTGCCCGGAACGATGTCGAGCCCGTCGAAATAGGTGGTGCGGATGACCGCTTCCATCGGCACCCGCTCGCCGTCGTAGCGGATCGCGCCGTAGAGCGTGTCGTTGCCCGAGAGGTCGAGTTCCGGCTGGAAGCCGAACAGCGCCGACATCGACGCCTGCGGATCGAGATCGATGGCCAGCACCCGGTAACCCTGCAGCGCGAGATACTGCGCCAGGTGCGCCGTCGTCGTGGTCTTGCCGGAGCCGCCCTTGAAATTGGTGACGGCCACCACCTGCAGATGCTCGTCGCCCTCGCGATGCTTGACGTAGTGCTTCGACTTGGCCCCGGGTTGCGCCGCGAGATAGTGGCGAAGCGCATTGACGTCGGCCAGCTTGTAGGAGCGCCGCCCGGACGCGCCGACTTCGGGGGAGGGGCCGTCGCCGGAGATCGACAGCTGCCGCAGGTAGCCGTCGCTGACGCCGATCAGCCGGGCGGCCTCGCCGCTGGTGAACGGACGCAGCGTCTTCTTGGCCAGCGGCGGAAACAACCGGTCGCGCAGTTGCGACAGCTGCGCCGACAGCGTTTCGGCATCGACCGCGATCAGCCGATCGGCTGTTGGAGTTTCCGCCTGATGGACGACTGGCGCCAACATGAATTCCCTTTCTATTGGCGTCATGACCAAACCCGGCCAGCCGCGATTGACGCGACTCACCCGAGGACGGCCGATTGTGACGCACGGTACGCTCTACGGATAGGGGAGGGCACTCGCTTACGCCAAAATAACGTTGCTACGCGCCAAAACCGTAAGAAAGGTGGGACAAGAAGCGATTCTTGTCAACGAAAAGAGGGTTAACGGAAATTAACCATTTGCGCAGGTGCGAATCAGGCCTCGCCCTCGCATGCCGTGGACGTGCAACGCGCAGGCTTGCGGCGCCGACCCGAAACGATCCGCCGGGCAATGGCGCCCCGATCGTCCCTGGCGCTTACGTGTCCCAAAACTTTGGTGCACGCAACGATCTCGAGGGAGATCAGGAATAGCCGAAACGAGTCTTCAGATGTCGCGCTTTCGGCGGCCGGGGCAGTGCATCCCAGATCGGACGCGGACGGCAACCATAACATTCTCTTCCTTGCAATCGTGGAGTTCTTCTCCATATTTGCAAGGATGATCGACCGTCGAATCCTCGCCGAACTCATCGAACTTCTCGACAGCAATCCAGCCGTGGCGCTGATCGGGCCGCGGCAGGTGGGCAAGACCACGCTGGCCCTGCAGATCGCCGATGCCCGGCCGGCGATCTATCTCGATCTCGAATCGGACGCTGACCGGGCCAAGCTTGCAGAACCCGAGCTGTATCTGGCCGGGCATGAGGACAAGCTGGTCATCCTCGACGAGGTGCACCGGCTTCCCGGGCTGTTCCAGAACCTGCGCGGGCTGATCGACCAGGGCCGCCGCAGCGGCCGCCGCACCGGCCGTTTCCTTCTGCTCGGATCTGCCTCGATCGACCTCATGAAGCAGTCGAGCGAGACGCTGGCCGGCCGCATCGCCTATCTGGAGATGCACCCCGTCGACGGGCTGGAGGTACCGGCCGCCGAGCTGCCGCGGCTTTGGGTGCGCGGCGGCTTCCCGGACAGCTTGCTCGCCTCAAGCGACCGGACCAGCCTGCGCTGGCGGCAGGATTTCATCCGCACCTATCTCGAGCGCGATGTGCCGATGCTGGGACCACGCATCCCCGCCGAGACGCTGCGCCGCTTCTGGACCATGCTGGCGCACCATCAGTCCGGCCTGCTCAACGCCGCCGACTTCGCCCGCGCGCTCGGCGTCGACGGCAAGACGGTCGCTTCCTATCTCGACCTCCTGGTCGACCTGCTGCTGGTGCGCCGCCTGGAGCCGTGGCACGCCAACGTCTCCAAGCGGCTCGTCAAATCGCCCAAGATTTATGTCCGCGACAGTGGCATCACCCACGCGCTGCTGGGCCTGGCCACCGAGGAACAGGTGCTCGGGCATCCCGTCGCCGGCGGCAGCTGGGAAGGCTTCGTCATCGAGACCCTGTCGGCCGCCGCGCCTGCGGGCACCAGGCTCAATTTCTATCGGACCGCGGCCGGCGCCGAGATCGACCTGCTGCTCACGCTGCCGGGCTCGGACATCTGGGCGATCGAGATCAAACGCAGCCTGGCGCCGAAGGCGGAGAAGGGATTTCACCTCGCCAGCGACGACATCGGAGCGGCGCGCCGCATCCTTGTCTATCCGGGTTCGGAGACCTATCCGCTCGGACACCGCGTCGAAGCGATGTCGCTGGCCACTGCCGGCGCGGAACTGCTGAAGCTCGTCTGAGCGCGCTTGTCCGCGACAGCGAAAGACAACGCCCCTCCTCCGGGGAGGGCAGGAGAGGGGAGGTCGGCGCCGGCAGATCGGCGATCGCGCCCCGGACACGCCCGTCGTCGGAACGTCGCCGAGGCGCGATTCCGCCGGGAGGCCCCGCCCGTCAGGAACGGCGATCGCGCCGCCGGTCTCCGGTGTTCGCCGGCCCCGCGGCGGATCAATGCGGCGGCGCTCAGGCCAGCCAGCGTTCCAGATTGGCCCGCACGAACGCGTCGTCATTGAGTTCGGGATAGTCGCGGGCGATGCGGTCGAGTTCCTCGACCTGGCCCGGGCCCATCGTCTCGTCGGGGTTGAGGCACCAGATGCCTTCGAGCAGGCCCTGCCGGCGTAGCACCTCGTGGATCGCGGCGATGCAGCCGACGAAATCGTTGGCGACGTCGAACAGGACGCCGTTGGCGTCGGTGGTGCGCGCATCCAGCTCCAGCCAATCCGATGCGGAGCGCGCATCCGCCCGCTCGTGGACGTCGGCCAGCAGTTCGACGGCCTTCTTGGTCCACACCGCCCAGTGGCCGAGCAGGCCGCCCTTGATGCGCACGCTGACCGGCTCGCCGTCGCGCGGGAAGGTGAAACGCGTCATCAGGTCGGCGACGATGTGGTCGTCATTGCCGGTATAGAGCGTGATGCGTTCCTCTGCGCGGGCGTCGATCACGGCGCGCACGACGTCGAGCGTGCGATAGCGGTTGAACGGCGCCATCTTGATGGCGACGACGTTCTCGATCTCGGCGAAGCGACGCCAGAAGGAGTAGGGCAGGGGCTGCCCGTGCACTGCGGTCTGCAGGTAGAAACCGATGACCGGCATGACTTCGGCCACCGCGCGGCAATGGGCGATCAGCTCGTCCTCGCTCGCCCCCTTCATGGCCGCCACGCCGAGCAGCACGGCATGATAGCCATTCGAGCGGGCAAGCTCGGCCTCGCGCACCGCCTGCTCGGTGCGGCCGATGGCGCCGGCGACGAGGAACGGTTCGGACGCATGCCGCGCGGCTTCCTCGGCTGCGAGCTGCAGGACGGGCTCGAAGAGGCCGTGGTCGCGGATCTCGAACTGGGTGGTGTGCACCGCCACCGCCATGCCGTGCGCACCGGCGTCCAGATAGTAGCGCGACAGCGCGCGCTGGCGGCGCTCGTCGAGCTTGCGGCCGGCGTCCAGCGCCAGCGGATGCGCGGGAATGACGCCGCCCCGACGCAACGCGGCGAGGGGAACGGCGGGAATGTCGTTGATCTTCATAAAGTGATTTCCGGGAGGCCTGTGGTGGGTGGTGCGTCGGGACGCAGGTAGCCGAGGATGACGTCGATGACGTGCCGGCGTCGCAGGTCGAGTACGTCGCGCGTCTTCGGCAGGGCGAAGATCGCCGACAGGGTGTGCCTGTTGGCGATGAAGAAGTAGCAGATGCTGGCGATCGATATGTAGAGCTGGACGGGATCGACGCCGGTGCGGAAGACGCCGGATGCCTGTCCGCGCTGCAGGATCTCGTCGATCAGCGCCACCAGCGGACTGTTGAGGTCGCGCGCGCGGGCCGAATGCGAGACATGCACGCCGCCATGCATGTTCTCGTCATTGATCAGCGAGATGAATTCAGGATGCTCGCTCACATAGTCGAAGGAGAAGCCAATAAGCTCCTCCATCGCCTCCACCGGCGAGCGGCAGGCGAGATCGAGCTTGCGCTCAGCGGCGCGGATCTTCTCGTAGGTCAGATCCAGCACGGCGCTGAACAGGTCCTCCTTGCTCCCGAAATAGTGGTAGATGAGCGCCTTGTTGCAGCGGGCAAGCTTGGCGATCGCATCGATGCGCGTGCCCTTCAGCCCTTTCCTGGCGAATTCCTTCTCTGCCGATTTCAGGATGCGGGCGCGCGTGGCCGCGGCGTCGCGTGTCTGGCGGGGCTTTTCCTGCCCAGCCGCGTCCGCGTCGCCGGCCCTCGCGCCCGTGTCCTCAGTAGGCGCCATCTCTGACCTCGAAATGCGTCGGCTTGCCAAGTGAGCGGCCGCCGTCGCCGAGCCACTGCGCCGTCCACTCTATCAGGCGCGGCAGCGGCACGGTGGGGTAGCCGAAAAGCTTCTGCTGGAGACTGGTGTCGATGATCCAGGCGCGACCCTGCTCCTGGCCAGAAAACACCGGCGTCTTGCCGAAATGCTCGCCGAACTTTTCGGCAAGCCGGCGCACGCTCACCAGTTCCGGCCCCGAAAGGTTGAGGACGAAGGGAGGCGTGCCCGCATGGGCGAGCGACTGCAACGCCACGTCATTGGCGTCGCCCTGCCAGATCACGTTGCAATGACCGCTGTCGATCTGCACCGGCTCCCCCGCCTGAACGGCGCTGGCCACATCGTGCAACACGCCGTAGCGCATGTCGATCGCGTAGGAGAGGCGGATGATCGACACCTTGGTACCTTGAGTGCGCGAGTAGTGCTCGAACATGCGTTCGCGCCCCACGCAGGAATTGGCGTATTCGCCGGGCGGGTTGAGATCGAGATCCTCGCGCGCGCCCTGGCCGGCGATGTCGACGAAGGGATAGACGCAGGCCGTCGAGAAGACGGCGATGCGCGACTGGCTGAAGGCCTCGGCGACGATAGCCGGCACATGCACGTTCATCGCCCAGGTCAGCGACTGGTTGCCGCTGGAGCCGAACTTCCGGCCGGCCATGAAGACCACGTTGGCGGTCTTTTCCAGCGCTTCCACGGCGGCGCGGTCAAGCAGGTCGCACTCGACCGTCTCGATGTCCCAGCCCTGGAGCTTTTCCTTCAGGCCGGCCTCGGAGAAGCGGGCGACGCCGATGACCCGCTTGTGGGGCGCGGCGCGCTTGGCCATGCGCGCCAGCGTCGGCCCCATCTTGCCGCCGACGCCGAGGATGGTGATGTCGCCTTCGAGCCCGGCAAACGTCTCGATCAGTTGCTGGCTGGGGCGCGACAGCAGGTCCTCAAGTTCCTGCTCGTTGCGGATCTCGGACGGGAGTGCATTCATTCTGGCGGTTTCCTTGGCTAGGCGTCAGACGGATTTTTTGGTTCGACCATCCTCAACGACCAGTCTGCCGGTGCGATGCGGTCGGTGAACTCCGGGATGGCTTGCAAGCGCAGCTTTCGCCCCGCCTGCCGGTTCGCCGCGGAGCGCGACAAGCGCCGAACTCATCCCGGCAGCTTGACCAGGAAGATCTCGACGAAGACCGCCCGCACGACCAGGGACGAGCAGATCGCCAGGACGAGCGCTCCCGCGGACAGCGCCGGGAGGGACAGCTTGCGCTCCGGATTGAGCAGTTCGGCCCCCACCGTGAAGGCAAAGACGAAGATTGTCGTAGCGATGACGAACGGCACGTTTCCGAACAGGACGAACCCGTAGATGACGACCGTGACGAGCGTGAAGATCATGCGCGCCGCGCTGCCCGGCTGCCAGGTCAGGATCGGGAGGGCGACGGCTCCGCCGCGACCGGCCATGGCGCGGATGAGCAGGGCGATGCCGAGCACCGTCAGCACCAGGCAAAGAAGTCCCGGGGTCAGCCCCGGCACCGTGAAGGGATCGGCCTTGCGGACCTCGAACCGCGGCATCCGCCACGATTCCACCAGTCCGGCAATGCCGCCGATGGTGACGACGAGACCGCCGATGACATCAGTGAAGACAGGACGTGCGCGGCTCATGAGCGTAGCCCCTCGATCTTGACGGTCTCGCGGGCCTGCCTCTGCAGGGCTGTCGCGATTGCTGCAACCGTCGCCGTCATTTCCAGTGCGCCTTCCGCAGCTTCGCAAAGCACAGGGCCGCCGTTGCGAACCGCGTCCCTGAAGACGCCGAAGCTGGCGGCCAGGATCGCCTCCGGGCTCGCGCCCACCGCCATATGGCTTTCCAGCGATTCCGGCTTGACGTCGAAGCCGCCGGCCGACCGCGTGTAGGCCACCTTGGACAGGATCAACCGGTTCTGGTTGAAGTCGATGGTCACATTGCCCGCGCGGCCAACGAGCGACATGCGCTTGTTGGTCACCGCGCCGGGCATGAACGGGTCCTCGACTTCGCCGGCAACCAGCACGCCGAGCCGCAGGCGGCCCTTCAGGCGGTTGGCGAAGTCGAGCTCGATGACGATGTCGTCGACGACGTCATCCGCGAGCCGCGACCAGGAGCTGGCCGAGACGGCCTCGATCGCGTGCCCCGCGAAATGGCGCATGAGGTCGAGGAAGTGGACGCCGTCGTTCTCGACCAGGGAGGAGTCGGCGCGCATCCGCTTCCAGCCCGAAAAATTGCCCTCGATGGCGACGAGCTCGCCGATCTCGCCGCTTGCCAGCAGGGCTTTCGCCTGCGTGACGAGAGGATGGGCGCGCAGCACCATGCCGATCTGGGTCGGCACGTCCTTGATGGCTCCCATCAGGGTCTGCGCTTCGGCGACGGTGGTCACCGCGGGTTTCTCGATCAGCACGGGCTTGCCGGCTTCGAGCGCCATCAGGGCCAGCGGCAGATGCAGGGCAGGGGGCGCCACCACCGCCACCATGTCGGCGCGGCCGACCAGGCTGGTGGCGTCGGTGGACAGGCCTTCGGCCGGAATGCCGAGCTGGGCTGCGCGGTTCAGTGCCGCCTGCGATGGATCGGCGACCATGAGGCGAATGGCCGGATCGAGCCTGCGCCACGCACGGGCATGCAGCTCGCCGAAAATGCCAAAGCCGCAGATGAGAACAGTGTCAGTGCTGGTCATCGTTCGTTACCGGGTGGTGAGCCGTGACATGCCGGACCGCAGCGCACGCTGCACCGGCGGCAATGAAAGCAGGACGATCGCCAGAACCAGGCCGGCGATGACGGCGCTGATGGGCCGCGAGACGAAGGCAAGCGGATCGCCCTGGCTGATCGACAGGCTGCGCCGCAGGTTGTTGTCGAGGATCGGGCCAAGCACGACGCCGAGGATCATCGGCGCGACCGGGAAGCCGGTTTCGCGCATCAGGAAGCCGATGAGGCCGAAGCCGATCATCACCCAGACGTCGAAGACACGGCCGGCAATGGCGAAGGAGCCGACGACGCACAGCACGAAGATCGTGGCCATCAGCCATTCGCGCCGGATCTTGAGCACGAACAGCAGCGGACGCGTCAGGATCAGCCCGAGCACGAGCATGGCGCAGCTTGCCCAGAAGACCATGGCGACAACCGAATAGAAGAAGTCGGCCTGCGTGACCATGATGAGCGGACCCGGCCGCAGGCCGTGGATGATCATCGCGGCGAGCAGGACGGCGGCCGGCGCAGAGCCGGGAATGGCCAGCGTGAGGACGGGAATGAGCGCGCCGGGGACGGCCGCGTTGTTGCCGGTCTCGGCGGCCAGCAGGCCGTCGGCCGAGCCCTTGCCGAACTCCTCCGGCGTCTTGGAGGCGCGCTTGGCGGCGGCGTACGACATCCATGCGCCCATGTCCTCCCCAACGCCGGGAACGACGCCCATGAAGGTGCCGATGACGCCCGAACGCAGCCAGGTCTTGAAATAGCGAACCGACGACAGCGCCGATCCGAGCACGCTGCCGACCTCGGACACCACCAGCTTGGTGGCCTCCTGGCGCATGACGACGAAAACCTCGGCGCAACCGAACGCTCCGACGAGAACCGGCAGCAGCCCGAAGCCGCCCTCGAGATCGGGGATGCCGTAGGAGAAGCGCGCATAGGCGTGCAGGCTTTCCTGCCCGACCATGGCGACCAGAAGCCCGAAGAAGCCGGCGATCCAGCCTTTCAGCGGATCATCCATCGCGGTCATCTGACCGCACAGCACGACGCCGAAGACGGCAAGCCAGAAGAACTCGAACGAGGTGAAGTCGAGCGCGAATTCGGCAAGCCATGGCGCGACCAGCGCCAGGCCGACCATGCCGACGAGGGAGCCCAGGAACGAGCCCGTCGTGGCGACCGCCATCGCCTCGCCGGCGCGACCCTGCTTGGCCAGCGGGAAGCCGTCGAGTGCGGACGCAGCATTGGCCGGAGTGCCGGGGATGTTGAGCAGGATGGCGGTTCGGCCTCCGCCATAGATGGCGCCGATATAGACGCTGACAAGCACCAGGATCGCCGTGCCCGGCGCCATCGTGAAGGTGAGCGTCGTCACCAGGGCGACGCCGAGCGTCGCCGTCAGACCCGGGATCATGCCGATGACGATGCCGAGCAGCGTCGCCCATATCACGGCGAACAGATCGGCAGAGAAGCCGATCGCCGCCACCGCATTCAGGAAATGGAATAGACCGTCCATGTGCAACTCACCGGGCGCCGCGCAGCCGACAGAAAGGGCCTCCGGAACCTGCGTCCCGGAGGCTGTTGAAACCCCTCAGATCATTCCGGCTTCGGAATGCCGAACTGGCTCGGATCGTTCGGAGCCGCACCGCTCTCGAACTGCTGCCAGGCGTTGATCGACAGGTAAGGGGCGGAGATGGCGACGGCCTCATCCCCATAGGTGGCGTTGAACAGCGCGCCGCGCTCGGCGGCATGCTTCTTCAGGACTTCGTTGTCCTTGATCTTCTCCGCCCAGACCTTGTCCATGGCGTCGAGAACTTCCTTGGGCGCGTCGGCGGGAACGTAGACGCCGAAATAGTTGTGCGCGGTCTTGATGCTCGGGAGCCAGTCGGTGATCGCCGGAACGGTGCCAAAGCCTTCCAGCTCCAGCGGCTGATCGGCGATGACCGCCAGCGGACGCAAGCGGCCGGCGCGGATCATGTCGACCTGATCGGTCGCCGTCGTGGCGGTGAACTGGGTTTCACCCGACACCGTCGAGATCACCGCCGGATTGTTGCCCTCGTAGACGATCGCGCGATAGTTGATCTTCTCGACTTTCTCCAGCGCCTGCATGGTGATGGCTGTCGTGGAGGAGAGGCCGCCCGACGAAACGGTGATCGGATCGCCGGACGTCTTCAGGGCTTCCAGCAGCTGGCCGAAATCCTTCCATTCGCTGTTGACCGGCACCGAAATCAGGCCGGGATTGGCGACATGGAGATAAAGCCTCCAGTCACTCAGCTTTGCGTCCAGCATGCCCAGAACGGGGTAGGCCCCGAGATCGGCCGCCGCGCCAGCGGCGAGCGTCAGGCCGTCATGCGGCGCTTCCCAGGCGGAACGGGTGCCGACCGAGCCGGATGCGCCCGGCTGGTTGAGGATGACGAAATTCTGGCCGAAGGCCTTGCTGAGCTCGCCTGCAACGACGCGGGTGACGGTATCGGTCGCGCCGCCTGCCGCCCACGGCACGATGACGGTGACCGGCTCGGACGGCTTCCACTCCTGAGCGGACGCTGAAAAGGAAAGCGTCATGGCAGCTGCTGCAGCCAGACATGCAAGGCTTTTTAGACTCATTTCTCATCCCTTAACTAAACAAACGGTTAGATAAATGATCTAGAATTCGGAAGCCGGTCCGGAGTCAAGAGCGCGCATGGCTGGTATGTGAATTTTTCATGGGGAAACGTCGTGCATGGAGCGCGCCGTCCGCCGAATGCATCGCCAGAAAGTGGCGCCGGCTTTCGGCAGAAACCATGCGTAGACAAAGAGCTGGAGCAGATCGCGCGATACAGAAATCGAGCAGTTTGACTAGGGCCTGGCGATAACGGCATCGTTCAAGACGCGCTTGCCGTGGCGTAGGCGGGGGAGGGGCCACCGCACCGACCCGTCGCGCCGTCGGCGCGGCGGTTGCGCTCAGGCTGCGGCCTGCGCGCGCGGAAAGAAGATCGCGCGCGCCGCATCGAAGCCGTAGAGCGACGCGTATCGGGAAGCGTCTGCAGCCAGCTCGGCAACAGAGTCGAGAATGAAATCCGCCTTGGCGTCGGTCAGCAGCACGCTGAAGTTCAAGCGCGTAAAGCCCGGCTTGAGCATCTCCTCGCCTGCCAGGATGGCCGCGCGCAGGCGCAGGGATTCGTCGCGATCGATCGACAGCAGGCGATGAACATACGGGCCCGCACAGGCGCACCCGCCGCGGGCCTGGATACCGAAGCGGTCGCTGAGCATGCGGGTGACGAGTTGCTGGTGGACGTATCCGCCCGCGCCGTCGCGAACCTGGAAGGAGAAAATGGGAAGCCGCGGCGCGGACCTCGGGCCCAGGATCTTCATCTGCTCGACGCCGCCCCAGGCTGCGAAGGCGCGCTCCACGGCCGCCGCATTGCGCACCGCCATCTCTTCCCCGCCGATCGCCTCCTTGACGAGGAAGGCCAGCGCGGCGCGGATGTCGGCCACGACATTCGGCGTGCCGGCCTCCTCGCGCACTTCCAGGCTCTCGCTGTAGTCATGCCCGTCGGGCGAGACGAAGCGCACCGTGCCGCCTCCGGGCCAGGACGGCTTGCACACGGCGACCGCATCGCGGCGCACCACCAGCACGCCGGACGAGCCCGGCCCGCCGATGAACTTGTGCGGTGAAACCACCAGCGCGTCGATCTCGGCATCCCCGGCCGGCGTCATGGCGATGGGCAGATAGGGCCCGCCGCCCGCATAATCCCAGACCATGCGTGCGCCGGCGGCCTTCGCCATGCGCGTGATGGCCGCCACATCGGTGACGATGCCGGTGACGTTGGACGCCGCCGAGAACGAACACACCGTGAGGTCGGCCGTCTGCCGCAGCGCCTCCCCGAGCAACTGAAGATCGGGACCGCCGTCCTCCGCTTCCCCGATTTCGACGACCTCCGCACCGCTCTCGCGCCACGGCAGGATGTTCGAATGATGCTCATAGGGGCCGATCAGCACGCGCACCCGCTTTCCGGCCGCGACAGCGCCTGAGACGCCGAGCAGGTTGACCAGCCGGTTGAGACCGGCGGTGGCGCCGGATCCCGTGAAGATGACCGCATGCTCGGGACCTGCGCCGCAGCACGAGGCGATGGCGGCGCGCGCCTCGCGGCGCAGCCTGGTCATCATGCCCCCGCAATAGGATGCCTCGGTGTGGCTGTTGGCGTAGTAGGGCAGCACGCGCTCAAGGATGAAGGTCTCGATCTGGCGCAGCGCGCGTCCGGACGCGACGTAATCCGCGTAGACCAGCCGTCGCCGGCCGAAGGGACCCTCGATCACCGCGTCGTCGCCGATCAGCCCGTCGCGCAACGCGGCCACCGGATCGGCGACGCGCAGCCCCTGCCTGAATTCATCCAGCAGACCGGGCGAAGCCGGCAAGTTCGAAGCTGCGAGCGCCATCGGATCCTCCACTCAACGCTGTGCGCATTCTAGTGGGGCTCCGCGGTTGAAACATTACCGATTTTATGGAGAATGCGCCTGATCTTGGGTCAAACGATTACTTCGATGGAAAAAATCGACGATATTGATCGACGCATCCTGACGGTGCTGCAAAAGGAAGGCGACATCTCGCAGCGCGATCTTGCCGAGAAGGTCGGGCTTTCCCAGAACGCATGCTGGCGACGGCTGCAGAACCTGAAGGCGAGCGGCCTGGTCCTGGGAACGCACACGCGGATCAACCTTGCCGCGCTGGGCTACGACCTGACAGTGTTCGTGATGATCCGTACCAGGCATCATTCGCGCGAGTGGGCCGAGCGCTTTCGCGCCCATGTCGAGCAATTGCCGGGCGTGACGGATTTCTATCGCATCGGCGGCGAATGGGACTATCTGATCAAAGTGGTCGCCAAGGGCATCGCCGGCTACGACGCCTTCTACCAGAAGCTCACCACCGACTTCGACCTCGCAACGGTGACGGGCTTCTTCTCCATGGAGACGATCATCGACGGGCGCGCAGTGGATCTGCGCCGGATGCGATAGACGTCGACGGGCGCGAAGCGCGCCGGAACGATGGCTCACGCATCGAGGGCGTTGCCTGACGGCAGCCGGCACGCGCTCGGCCGCGTGCAAGCAGCCAGCCTGGCAAACCGGCCGGACCGCGTCGAAGCCTCTCAGGATCCGCGGACGACGAAGGGCGGCGGATCGAAGGCGGTGACCTGCGGCGCATCGCGGACCGGGCCGCTGACCTCCACCAGGCAGGTCTGCGCTACGCTGCCCTGCGCGAAGCTCGACGTGCCCACGTCCAGCGTCAGCACGTTGGGATTGCCGTGCTTCTCCAGCCCCGTGTCGGGATCCGGGTCGTACCACGCGCCTGTCGCGAGACGCGCGACGCCCGGCATGATGTCCTCGCTCAGGATTACACCGGCAAGGCAGCGCCCGCGCTCATTGCTGAGCTCGACGATGTCGCCATCGGCGATGCCGCGCGCCGCCGCGTCCTGCGGATTGAGATAGACGGGCTCGCGGCCGGCGACCTTGCCTTCGAGGCTGTGGCTGGCGGCGTCGAGCTGGCTGTGCAGCCGCCGCTGCGGCTGGTCGGAGATCAGGTGCAGTCGCGTGTCGCCGGGCTGGACCTGGCCCAGCCATTCATGCGGCTCCAGCCACGCCGCATGGCCGGGGCAATCGTCCAGGCCGAAACCTTCAATGGTTTCCGAGAAGATCTCGATGCGCCCGGAAGGCGTCGCCAGCGGATTGGCGGCCGGGTCGTTGCGGAACTCCTCGAGCATCACGACAGGCCGGCTGTGCTCGCCCAGGTCGATGAGGTCGGTTTTCCAGAAGGTTTCGAAATCCGGCAGCGACACGCCGTGCCCGGCCATCTTGCCGCGGCTTTCCTCGTAAAGTCGCTGCAGCCACTCCCTGGAGGTGAGGCCTTCGGTGTATCCGGGCGCGCCGAGCCGCCCGGCAAGGTCGGCGAAGATGTCGTAGTCGTCGCGGGCCTCGGCCAGCGGCGCCTTGACCCGCTTCATCGCCACGAGATGGCCCTCGCGCGTGGAATAGCCGATGTCGTCGCGCTCCATCGAGATCGTGGCGGGCAGGACGATGTCGGCCCGCTTGGCAGTCGCGGTCCAGTATTGCTCGTGAACGACGATCGTCTCCGGCTTCTCCCATGCCTTGACCAGCCGGTTCAGGTCCTGATGGTGGTGATAGGGATTGCCGCCCGCCCAATAGACCATGCGGATGTCGGGATAGGTGTGCACGCCGCCGTCATAGGCGAAGCTGCCGCCGGGCTGCAGCAGCATGTCGGCGATGCGCGCGACCGGGATGAAGGCCGAAACGGGGTTCGCGCCCTGCGGCAGCGTCGGGCCGGACAGCAGTCGCTCGTCGCTGCCCAGCGAGTTGGTGGCGCCGTAGCCGAAGCCGAAGCCGCCGCCGGGCAGGCCGATCTGGCCGAGCATGGCCGCCAGCGTCACCAGCATCCAGCACGGCTGCTCGCCATGCGAAGCGCGCTGCAGCGACCACGCCATGTTGACCATGGTGCGGGTCGCGGCCATGTCGCGGGCCAGCGCCGCGATCGTCGCGGCGGGAACGCCGGTTATGGATTCGGCCCACTGCGGATCGCGCGGCTGACCGTCGCTGCGCCCCATCACATAGGCCTCGAAGCGGTCGAAACCGACGCAATAGCGCTCGAGGAAGGCGCGATCGGCCAGCCCTTCGTCCACCAGCGTCCAGGCAATCGCCAGCATCAGCGCGGTGTCGGTGTTGGGACGCAGCCTGATCCACTCGACGCCGTCGGCCTCGAGATTGTCGCCGACCGGGCCGATGTTGACGATGCGTATGCCGGCCTCGCGGAGCGCTTTCAGGCCGGGCCGAACGCGATGGCGGGCAATGCCGCCCGCCGATATCTGCGCGTTCTTCCACGGCACGCCGCCGAAGGCGACGAAGAGTCGGGTATTCTGCGCCATCACGTCCCACGAGGTGTGGTTGGCCATCAGGCTTTCCATCGGCGCGATGATCCTGCTCATCATCACGCGCGCAGCGCCGAGGCTGTAGGAATTGAGATGGCGCACATAGCCGCCGATGCTGTTCAGGAAGCGGTGCACCTGGCTTTGCGCATGATGGAAGCGGCCGGCGCTGGACCAGCCGTAGGATCCGCCGAATATCGCCTCATTGCCGTGCACATCGCGCACCCGCTGCAATTCGGCGGCGACGAGATCGAGCGCCTCGTCCCATTCCACCTCGACGAAAGGATCGCGGCCGCGCAGTTCGGGCGACGCCCCGGGCCCCTTCTCCAGCCAGCTGCGCCGCACCGACGGGCGGCGTACGCGCACGCCCTCGACGCGGTCGCCATGCTGGTCGAGGCCGATCGGCGTCGGGTCCGGATCGCCGGCGAAATTTTCCAGCCGCAGTTCGCCTCCGCCGGCGTCGAACACTTCGCGGATGCCCCAGTGGGCGGACGTATAGGCCTTCATGCGATCCTTCTCCCTCCCGTCGAAGCGCCTGGCAATCGGCCTAGGCCGCGCTTGCCTTGGCGCCCGTTCCAGCCAGCCAGTCATGGCCCGGCATGGAGTTCAATAGCAGCCTGGTATACTCGTGCTGCGGGTCGCGCAGCACCTTTTCGCTGGCGTCCAGCTCGACGATCTCGCCCTTGCGCATGACCGCGATGCGGTCGCAGAGCTGCGCCGCCACGCGCAGGTCGTGGGTGATGAACAGCATCGACAGCTTCAGCTTGCGCCGCAGGTCGAGAAGCAGGTCCAGCACCTGCGCCTGGATCGACACGTCCAGCGCCGAAACCGGCTCGTCGGCGACGATCAGCTCCGGCTCCATCACGAGCGCGCGGGCAATGCCGATGCGCTGCCGCTGCCCGCCGGAGAATTCATGCGGGAAACGCCTCAGCGCGCTGCGGTCGAGGCTGACCATTTCGAGCATCGCCTCGGCCCGCGCCAGCGCCTCTTCCTTCGTCGCGCCGTGCAGGATCTGGCTCTCCGTCAGCACCCGCCCGATCTTGTGCCGCGGATTGAGCGAGGCGTAGGGATCCTGGAATATCATCTGGATCTTCGGCCGCACCTCGGAGAAGCGCTTGCGGCTCATGGCCGAAAGGTCCTCGCCGTTGAACCGGATCGTGCCGGCATCGGCGTCGAGCAACTGCACCACGACCTGGCCCAGAGTGGACTTGCCGGAACCGGACTCGCCCACCAGACCGACGGTTTCGCCGTGCTCGACCTTGAGGTTGACGTTCCTGAGGGCGTGCACCTCGCGCAATTGCGAGGTGAAGAACCCCGAACGCGTGACATAGGTCTTGGTGGCGTTGGCGATCTCGAGCACGGTCGAGGACGACTCCCCCTGCAGCAGCAACGGCTCGCGCGAGAGGCCGCGCACGGCGTCGATCAGGCGCTGCGTATAGGGATGCTGCGGCTGGTCCAGCACGTCGCGCGCGCCGCCATATTCCACCAGCACGCCATGCTGCATCACCGCGACCCGGCTGGCGATATCGGCGACGACACCGAAATCGTGGGTGATGAAGAGGACCGCCAGCTTGCTGCGCTGCTGCACCTCGCGCAGCAGCGACAGGATCTGCTTCTGGGTCGTAACGTCGAGCGCGGTGGTCGGCTCGTCGGCGATCAGCACGTCCGGCTCCAGGGCCAGCGCCATGGCGATCATGACGCGCTGTCGCTGGCCGCCCGAGAGCCGGAACGGATAGGCGTGCTGCAGGGTTGCGGGCTCCGGCAGGCCGGTGGCTTCCAGCAGTTCGAGGATGCGATGCTGGCGCTTTGCGGCGTCGGTCATGCCATGCGCCTGCAGCACCTCGTCGATCTGCTCGTGCACGGTCAGCACCGGATTGAGCGCCGTCATCGGCTCCTGGAAGATCATGGCGATGCGACGGCCCCGGATCGGGCGGAAGCCGGCTTCGTCCAGCGTCGACAGCTCGCGGCCGTCATAGCGGATCGAACCGCCCGAGACATGCACGCCGGGCGGCAGCAGGCCCATGATCGCGCCGGCGAGCAGCGACTTGCCCGAACCCGATTCCCCGACCACGCAGAGGATTTCGTTCTCGCGCAGCTCGACGGAGAGGTTCTGGACCGCCAGCGGCCGGTCGGCGCCCGCCGGCAGCGCTATGTTGAGATCGCGGATCTCGACGACGACGTTCGCATTCCCGCTCATGCCCGCACTCTCCGCGATAGTCTGGGGTTGAGGACGTCGCTCAGACCCTGCCCGAAAAGATTGAGGGCGAGCACGGTCGCGAAGATCGCGAAGCCGGGGATGGCGCTCAGCCACCAGGCATGGCGGATCATCGTGCGGCCGGCCCCGATCATGAAGCCCCAAGTGATGAAGTTGCGGTCTCCGAGCCCGAGGAAGGACAGGCCGGATTCGATCAGGATCGCCGCCGCGACCATCAGCGAGGACATGACGATGACCGGCGAGATGGCGTTGGGCAGGATCTGGTGGAAGATGATGTTGAAGTGCGAGCTGCCGCCGATGCGCGCCGCCTTAACGAAATCCCGGCTGCGCAGCGTCAGGAACTCCGCCCGCACCAGGCGGGCGACCGGCGGCCAGCTGACGATCGCGATCGCCGACACGATCGACCAGAGCGACGGCGAGAAGATCGCCACCAGCACGATGGCCAGCATGAAGGAGGGGATGGTCTGGAAGAACTCGGTGAGACGCATCAGCATGTCGTCGACCCAGCTCGAAAAATAACCGGCCACCGCGCCGACGATGACCCCGACCAGCAGCGAGACGACGGTCGAGACGAAGCCGATGATCAGCGACATGCGCGCGCCGTGCACGATGCCCGCGGCGAGGTCGCGGCCGAGCTGGTCGGTGCCGAATATGTGGCCCGGCGCCAGCGGCGGCAGGTTCGGCGCGCCGGCCATGCGCCACGGGTCGCCGGGGTAGAGTACGTCGGCGAACAGCGCCATCAGGACGAGCGCCAGCAGCATGATCGCGCCGATCATGCCTGCGCGGCTCCTGCCGAAGGATTTAAGGAAATCCGTCATGTCGTCACCTCGATGCGGGGATCCGCAAGGCCATAAAGGATGTCGGCGATGAAATTGAAGAACACGACGAGTGCGGACGCGATGATGAAGATCGCCAGGAGCAGGTTGTAGTCGCGCTGCAGCAGCGCGTCGAAGGCCAGCCGGCCGATGCCCGGCCAGGCGAACACCGTCTCCGTCAGCACCGCGCCTCCCACAAGGTGCCCGGCCTGCAGGCTCGCCAGCGTGATGATCGGCAGCATCGCGTTCTTGAGGATGTGCCGCCGCCAGATGCGGCCCGCCGGCAGAC
This sequence comes from Mesorhizobium shangrilense, assembly GCF_028826155.1. Classification (NCBI taxonomy): domain Bacteria; kingdom Pseudomonadati; phylum Pseudomonadota; class Alphaproteobacteria; order Hyphomicrobiales; family Phyllobacteriaceae; genus Arvimicrobium; species Arvimicrobium flavum. Next base: position 80,996 of record NZ_JAQGPN010000003.1, on the reverse strand, counting down.
CCTTGGCGCGGGCCGTGCGGACGAAGTCGAGATCCATGACCTCGAGGACCGATGCCCTGGTCATGCGCGTGTAGGTCGCCAGATAGACCAGCGCCAGCGTCGTCGTCGGCAGCACGAGATGGCGGGCGATGTCCAGCGCCTGGCCCAATGGCGACATGGCGCCGCCGACCGTGGACATGCCGAAGGCCGGCAGCCAGCCCAGCCACACCGAAAAGACCAGAATGCCCATCAGGCCGACCCAGAACAGCGGCAGGGCGAAGAACAGCAGGGCAAAGACGGTGATCACCGCATCCTGCCATTTCCCGACATGCCGGGCGGCAAAGGCGCCGAGGCCGACGCCCGCCGCCACGGCGATCCCGAAGGCCGACATGGTCAGCAGCAGGGTCGCCGGCAGGCGCTCGGCGATCAGGTCGATGACCGGGCGGTCGAAGCGATAGGAGGTGCCGAAGTCGAGCCGCGCCACCTGCCCCACATAAAGCGCGAGCTGCTCATAGACAGGCCGGTCAAGGCCGTAGCGGGCGCGCACCTCCTCGAGGAACGCCGCATCCACGGCGCCCTGGTCGCCGGCGATGATCATCGCCGGGTCGCCGGGGGCGGCGCGGATGAGCGCGAAGCTGAATATCGTCACCGCCAGCAGCACGAAGACGGCCTTCATGAGGCGCAGCAGCAGGAAACGTATCTGGGCCATGGGTTCCCCTGGAGGATCGTTAAGTCGGACGGGGCTTGCGGCCAGGCCGCAAGCCCGCCGGCTTTAGTCCTTCGCGATCCAGACGTCCGCGAAGTTCGAGTTCAGGCCAAGGCCCGTCGTGATGAGGTTGTTGAGCTTGGACCGGTAGACGGTCGGCATCGACATCTGATGCGACCAGATCACCGGCAGATCGGCCGAGATGACCTTCTGGATCTCCGAATAGACCTTCTGCCGGACGGCCGGATCGTTGGTCGCAGCACCTTCCGCGAACAGCTTGTCGATCTCCGGATTCACATAGCCGTCGACGTTCGTCGCGGTGCCGCGGTTCTGGTTGTCGGAGACATAGGTCTGCGACACGCCCATGGCGGGATCGCCCAGCAGGTAGATGAAGTTGGTCGTGATGTGGAACTTTCCGGTCGTGGTGCGCTCCTGCCAGCCGGGCACGTCGACGGAGACGACGTTGGTGGCGATGCCGATCTCGGTGAGCTGCTGGCGGAGGTATTCCGACTGGCGCTGCCAGGTCTCGCCATAGGGCAGAGGCATCAGGTCCAGTGTCGCGTAGACGCCGTTGGCGTCCGGCTTCAGGCCGGATTCGGCCATGAGCGTCTTGGCCTTCTCCATGTCGAAGGAATAGTCGGTGAGCGCCGCGGCGTCGTAGAACGGCGTGCGCTCCGTCATCGGGCCATAGGCGGGCTTGCCGAAGCCGCCGAACACGGCGTCGATCATGAACTGGCGGTCAATGGCGTAGGAGATCGCCTGGCGCACCTTGAGATTGTCGAGCGGCGGCGCCTTGAGATTGATGTTGATGATCGCCAGCGGATCAAAGAACTCCCAGCCCGCCTCGCTGACCTCGACGCCCGGCGCCTCGGCGAGACGGCGAACCTCGAAGTTCTCGACGTCGCCGCCGCGCAGCACGTCGACCTGCCCCTGCTCGAAAGCGATGGCGCGGCTGTTGGCGTCGGGGATGACGTGGAAATAGATCTCGTCGAGATGGGGCAGGCCCTTGTTCCAGTAGTCGTCGTTGCGCACGAGCTGGATGTAGCGGCCCTTGGCCCATTCCTTGAACTGGAACGGCCCGGTGCCGATCGGCTTTTCGTTGGCCGGGTTTTCGCGAATGTTCGTGCCTTCGTAGATATGGGCCGGAACGATGGTGCCGCCGCTCACCTCGAAGATCATCATGAAGGCGGCATAGGGCGCCTTCAGCTTGAAGACGACCGTTTGGTCGTCCGGCGCGGTGATCGATTCCGTCCGGGCCATGACCGAGCGCGTGCGCGCAAAGGCTTCCGGCAGGAAGGTGGAGAAGGAATAGACCACGTCGCGGCTCGTGAACGGCTCGCCGTCATGCCATTTCACGCCCTGGCGCAGGTGGAAGGTATAGGTCAGGCCGTCTTCGGAAATCTCCCAGGACTCGGCAAGGCCGGGCAGCGGCTTCATGTCGGGCGCGAGGTTGATCAGGCCCTCGTAGATCTTGCTGCCGACGAAGGACACCGGACCGAGCTTGTTGAGGCCGAGCATCACGGTGGGCGGTTCGGGCTGCACCACCATGTTGAGGGTGCCGCCGCGTTCGGGCTCCTGCGCCAAGGCGGCGCCGGAAACGCCGGCCAGCATCAATGCGAGTAGCAGGGAAGCTTTTCTCATTTCGTGTCTTTCTGGCTTTTTGCGTTGGTGGACTTAACTGCGTTGCGAAACGAAACCATCCAGAAACGCCTCGAGATTGAGGCCGAGGTCGGCGACCAGGTAGCCGCCTTCCTGGATGAGCGCGGTGGGCAGGCCGGCGCGGCCGAGCCGGCGTCCGATCTCGGCGAAACCCTGCGTCGATACGTTCATCTCGGCCGAGGGATCGCCCTTGAAGGCATCGAACCCGACCGACACCACGAAGGCCGTCGCGCCCGACTCCTTGACCGACTTCACGCCGGCCTCGATGGCCTCGAGATAGACGTCGTCGGTGGATCCGACCGCCACCGGCAGGTTGAGGTTGAAGCCCTCGCCGGCGCCCTCGCCCTTCTCGTCGGCATAGCCGGCATAGAACGGGAAGACCTGATGCGGATCCGCATGGATCGAGACGAAGTGAACGTCGTCGCGCTCGTAGAAGATGTCCTGCGTTCCGTTGCCGTGATGGACGTCGAAGTCGAGGATTGCGACCCGCTCGTGCTTGGCGAGCAGCGCCTGCGCGGCGATGGCGGCGTTGTTGAGATAGCAGAAGCCGCCCGCCATGTCGGCATAGGCATGATGGCCCGGCGGACGGCAGAGCGCATAGGCCTCGTAGTGGCCTTCATCCAGCAGCGCCGCAGCCTCGAGCGCGCAGTTAGCGGAGGCGAGAGAGGCTTCGAAGGTCCCGGCGTCGACCGGCGCGGAGCCACCCGACAGATAGTAGCCCACCTGTCCCTGGATGCTCGACGGCAGCGCCGCGCGATGGCGGTTCGCCGAAGCGTGGGCGGAGGCATAGGGGCCGGCCTTGCCGTCAGGGAACGCCTCGTGCCAGCGATCATAGGCCGTGCGCAGGAACTCCACATAGGCCGGGTCGTGGATGGCGAGGATCGGCTCCATACCGAAATCGCGCGGCGCGACGATCTCGTGGCCGCCTGCCTTGAGCGCATCGAGGAGATGCGTTACGCGGCCGGGCACCTCGAGGTTCGGTGAAATCTTGCCGCGAACGATGATCGACGACGGCGCATGGCTCTTGTGCGCTTCGGAATGTACGGCTCGCACTTGCTTTCTCCTCCTCGTGATCCCAATATTTGGAACGAAAGATTAAATCTTGGAACTAGAGACCACGTCCGCGGCGAACGGTCAAGCACGCCAGGGTAGCTTCGCGTCGTTTTTTGACGCCGCGGACGGCTGACCTCAACGACCGGTGAAGACCGGCTTGCGCTTCTCCTTGAAGGCGGCGAGGCCTTCCTTGAGATCGCTGCTGGCGCGCACGACGCCGAGGTCGCGGGCATGGCGCGCGAGTTTCTCGGACGGCGTCTGGACCAGCGTATGCTCGACGACGAAGCGCTTGAGCGTCTTCAGCACCAGGGGCGCCATGCTCTCGAGTTCGCGCGCCATCGCGAGCGCCGCCTCCAGGTGCTTGCCGTCTTCGACGACTTCGTTGGCGAGGCCGATTTCATAGGCGCGCCGGCCCGACACAGGCCGCCCGAGCAGCATGATCTCCATGGCGAGCTTGTGCGGAATGCGCGCGGCAAGCGTGGCGATCATGCCGCCGGTGAGACCGACCTTGCCTTCCGGGTAGGAGAAGCGCGTGCCCTCGGTGACGACGCAAAGATCCGCCATCGCGGCCATCACAAGCGCCCCGCCGACGCACCAGCCGTTTATGGCGCAGATGATCGGCTTTTCGGTCACGATGCCAATCGTCGGGATGCAGCGCCAGAGCTCCGGCAGGTCCGTCACATCCGCCCCGGACGAGAAGGCGCGATCGCCGCTGCCGGTGATGATTGCGACGGCCTGCTCGGAACGGTCGAACTCCTCGAAGCGGCGCTGCAGCTCGTTGGCGACCTCGGCATTGATCGCGTTCATCTTCTCGGGACGATTGATCGTGAAGATCGTCGTCTTGCCGTCGTTCCTGACCTCTAGTGCGGACATTCATTTCTCCCTTGAATTTTCTCGCCCCTTAGGGCGACGAGCGGCGTCTCAGGCATCCTCGAGCAGCATGCGGCCGTCGACCGCGACACATCCCTTGCCGGCTTCGGCCACCAGCAGCGGGTTGATGTCGAGCTCCTTGAAGCGCGGGCCGAGATCGTGAACCATCCAGCTCACCCGCGAGATGATGTCTGCCGCAGCCTCGATATCCAGCGCGCCGCCGCCGCGGAAGCCGCGCATCAGCTTGGCGATCTGCAGGCCCTCGATCATCTCACGCGCCTTGGCGGGCGAAACCGGCGCGCGCGCCACCGAGACATCCTTCAGCAGTTCCACCAGCACGCCGCCGGCGCCGACGATCACCATCGGCCCGAACTGCGGATCGTTGCGCGCGCCGATCAGCAGCTCGGCCTTGCCCGAGCGCATCTCCTGCACGAGATAGCCCTCGATGCTGGCATCCGGCTTCAGCCTGGCGATGGAAGCCGCCATGTCGCTGACCGCCTTGGCTACCGCCTGCGGGGTCTCTAGCCCGAGAACCACGCCGCCGACATCCGACTTGTGGACGATGTCGGGCGACACGACCTTGACCACGAATGGCTTTTCCAGCCTGCCGGCCGCCGCCTCGGCCTCCTCGGGACCGGATACGACCTGGCCGCGATTGGTGGGGATGCCGTGTGCCGCGAGGATCTCCTTGCTCTCGGCTTCGCCGACGCTGCCGCCAAGACCGGCTGCCAGTGGAACGCGCGGCGCGTCGGCTGGCCTGGACGCAGGCGTCGTCGGCGCGACGCCCGCCATCCTGCGCCACGCCTCGATCGCGCGGATCGCATCGTCGAGGCTGTCGGTATAGACGATGTTCTGTTCGCGCAGGAAACTGCGCGCGGCATCCGCGGAATGGCCTTGCTGGAGCACGATGATATGCGGCTTCGCAAAGCCCTCGGCGGCGGCCTCCCTGGTTCCCTCGTCGAGCTTGCGGCACAGCAGCTCAACGTCCGGCGCCGTGGTGATCGCCGACAGGATGAGGTCGGTGGCGGCATCCTTGATGACGGCCTTGACCGTCACCGCGCCGACGACCATCGATCCGCCCTGCTTCGCGGTCCCCATGTCGATCGGATTGGCGCCTCCGACATTCTCGGAATAGTGCTCGGCGAGATCCGCCTTCGCCGCGTCGGAAAACGTCGCGAGGGGAATGCCGCGGTCGGTCAGCCGGTCGGCTGCGATCGCTCCGCCGCCGCCGGACGTGGTGACGATGGCGACGGAGTTCGGCCGCGCCTTCGGGAAGCGCCCGAGCGAGGCCGCAAGCAGCATCATGGCGTCGGCGTCATCCATGGTCAGCACGCCGCAGTCGCGGCAGGCCGCCGCAAAGGCCTCGTAGCTGCCGGCAAGGCTGGCGGTATGGGAGAAGGCCGCCGCCGCGCCGAATTCGGTGCGGCCCGCCTTCACGGCAAGCCAGGGCTTGCCGGCGGCATGCGCCCGGCGGGCAGTTTCCATGAACCGCGGCGCGTCCTTGATGCCTTCGATATAGGTGCAGATGACGCGCGTGCGCTCGTCGGCGATCAGGTAGTCGACGAAGTCGCACATATCCATGTCGGCTTGGTTGCCGATCGAGAAGCAATGCGAGAAGCCGATGCCGCGCGCCATTGCGCGGTCGAAGATGGTCGCCATGAGCGCGCCGCTCTGGCTGACAAAGCCGATGTCGCCCTTCGGCATGCTGTCGACGAAAAGCGCCGGGGAGGCACACAGCACGAGATCGTTTGCCGGGCTGATGATGCCGAGGCAGTTCGGGCCGATGATGCGCATTCCCGCGGAGTTGGCGACCGAAACCACCTCGCGCTCGAGCGCGGCGCCCTCGGGCCCGGCATCGGAGAATTTTGCGGTGATGACGATCGCAGCCTTGGTGCCGGCGGCGGCGCAAGCCTCGACCGCTTCCTTGACCGAGTCGCGCGGCACCGCCATCACCGCCATGTCGGGCGGCGTCGGCGTTGCGCCTATGGCCGGATAGCACTTGATACCGAGCAGGGACTCGCGCTTCGGATTGATGGGATAGATCTGCCCCTTGAAGCCATGGTGGACAAGGTTCTTGTAGATTCGCCCGCCGAATTTGGTCAGGTCTTCCGACGCGCCGATGACGGCCACGGATTTCGGCGCCAGGATTTCTCCGGCATTGGCGATTGGCAAGATTGCATTCATCGAACTGCCCCTTCCTGGAATGTGGACGGGGCCGCAGCCCGGTCTGTCCTATTCTTGTCCTGCGCCTTTGCGCGATAGGCGATGATCCGCTGCACCAGCCCCGGCCGGGCGGCCGAGCGCACCAGCGCGGCGAGGTCGCGATCGAGTTCGATCGGATTGTCGCCGGCTGCCTGCCGGAGGGCGGCGATGGTATGGGTGTCGAGCCGCAGGGCGTCGCGCCTGGCGCGCTGCTTCACCGCGTCGAGCTCGTCCGGCTGGACGATCCCGGTGGCCAGGCCGAGCCGTGCCGCGCGCTCGGCATCGATGACGGCGCCGGAGGTGACGACCGACAAGGCCGCATCCTCGCCGATGCGCCGCGCCAGACGCCGCGTGCCCAGAACCAGCCCGAAGGCTGCGCCGGGGAAGCTGAAGCTCGCATCGGGCAACGCCAGGCGCACCGAGCATGCCGCAAACAGGTCTGCCCCCGCGCCGAAGGTGCGCCCCTGCGCCACCGCCAGCGTCGTGAAGGGCGCGGCCCAGATGCGCGCCAGAAGCTCCTCGATGCGCACGAAGCGGGCGAGAAGCTCGCCATCGGCCGTGGCTTCCAGACCGGCCAGGTCGAAGCCGGTGCAGAAATTGCGGCCGTCGCCCTCGATGGAAAGCAGCCTGACGCCACTGCGCTCGGCGCTGTCGAGCGCCTCATGCATCGCCTCCACGAGATCGGCAGACAGGCTGTTCCCACGCGCGGGGCGCGTGAGAACCAGACTGCAATGACCGTCGCGTTCGCTGACGGAAAGCGGCTCGCTCACGCCTGGATGCCCCAGACGTTGGGCAAGGCGTTGTTCGAGTAGCCCGAGATGAAGGACTTCATGCCGCCTTCCACCGGAAAGACGTTGCGCGAGATCGCGCCGATGTCGCCGCCATAGACATGGATGCTGATCGACGCCTCGTTCTCGCGGGCGTTCCAGACCTTGTGGATGTCGCCGATATCCGGCGAAACCATCACCACCTCGCCCGGATCGAGCCGCTCGGTTTCGCCGGCAACCGGCTTGCCGTCCTGCATCGAATAGGCCTCCGAAATCTCGGAGCCGCGCAGCATGCCGACCAGGCCCCAGGTCGTGTGGTTGTGGATCGGCGTTTCCTGGCCCGGCCCCCACACGAAGCTGACCACGCAGAAACGCTCCTGCGGATCGCAGTAGAGAAGATGCTGCTGGTAGCGATCCGGGTTTGCCGCGGCATAGGGCTCGGGCAGCCAGTCGTCATGCGCCACCAGCGCCTCAAGATGCTCCTTGCCGCGGTTGAGCAGCACGGTCTCGTCGTCGCCGGCTTCTTCCACCAGCTTGCTCATCTGCGCCAGGAAGGTTTTCAGCCTCGCAGGGTTAGCGGTCATTGCGTCAATTCCTTTCGTCGTCAGGTCTATTCGGCGGCCGCCGGGAGCGAGCCCAGCACGCTGTCCCCGTGTTCGCCCAGCAGTGGCGGACGCCGGTAGATGGCCGGCGCCTCGCCGTCGATGCGGATGGGACTGCCAAATGTTTGCGTCATGATTCCGTTGGGCAGCTCAAGCGCCTCGACAAATCCCATGAAAGCGACCTGTGGATCGGCCAGCGCCTGTGAATAGGTGTTGATGCTGCTGCAGGGAACGCCCGCCGCCCTGAGCTTCTCGAGGATGCCGGCCACCGTTTCGCGTGCGAACTCGCCATTGAGGATGACAGCCAGATCGGTCTGGTGCTGCGCGCGGTCGATGGTGGAGCGGAAGCGCGGATCCTCGAACAGGTCCATCCTGCCCACGACTTGGCAGACGGATTTCCACAGCCCGTCATTGCCGGCGGCGAGGACGAAGTTGCCGTCGGAGGCGGTGTAGGCCTGATAGGGCGCGTTGCGCGGATGCGCCGCGCCCAGGGCGCGCGGGTCCTTGCCGCTGCCGAAATACTCGCTGGTCTGCAGCGCACCGACCGCCAGGCTGGCGCCGAGCATCGACACGTCGACATGACCGCCCTTGCCGCCGGCGCGCACGCGCGCCAGAACCGAGCTGATGGCGAAGGCGCCGTAGAGGCCGGTCGCGAAATCCGAGATCGGGATGCCGCATTTGACCGGCTCGCCGCCCGCCTCGCCGGTCACGCTCATGATGCCCGACATGGCCTGTACGGTCAGATCGAAGCCGCCTTCCGAGGAGCGCGGCCCCTGCTGGCCGAATGCGGAAAGCGAGCAGTAGATCAGTTTCGGCGACGTCGCCGCGAAGCGCTCATACCCGAGGTTGAGCCGCTTCATCGCACCCGGCCGGTTGTTCTCGATGACCACGTCGGCGCCCTCGATCAGCTTCACGGCGATCGCGTTGTCCGCCGGGTCCTTGAGGTTCAGCGCGATCGACCGCTTGTTGCGGTTCAGCGAGGCGAAATTCTCGCTGAACCCGTCGCTGATCGGCGGCCATTGCCGCATCGTGTCGCCGCCCGGCGACTCGACCTTGACGACGTCGGCGCCCATGTCCGCCAGGAGCATGGAGCAAAAGGGGCCGGCGGCCACATGGCAAAACTCGACGACCCGTATGCCGGCAAGCGGTGCGGTCGCGCTGGGTTTGCTATCGGTCAATTTCCTCTCCTGGTATTTTCTGCAGAGTGGCCTTGGTTCACGGCGCGCATCCGACAGCCCGTACTGGCCGCCCTGCCCGTCGCGTCGAGTTCTGGTCGCTGGTTGGAACCGCCCGGCCGAAGCGCTCAGGCGGCCAGATGGCTGACGAATTTGGTCTCGAGATAGGCGTCGAGCCCTTCCGACCCGCCTTCGCGCCCATGACCGCTGTCGCCGACGCCGCCAAAGGGCGTCTCGATCGGGCCGAGGCCGAGGTGATTGATCGACATCATGCCGACCCTGACGCGTGCACTGACAAGCGCGGCGCGGCGCGAGGAGTCCGTGAAGGCATAACCGGCCAGCCCGTAGGGCGTGGAATTGGCGCGCGCGATCACGTCTTCCTCGTCCTCGAAGCGGTTGATCAGCGCGACCGGGCCGAACGGCTCCTCGTTCATGATGGGGCTCTGCGCCGGAACGTCGCCGAGCACCGTCGGGGCGTAGAAATAACCGACATTGTTGAGACGCCGGCCGCCGGCGTGAAGCGTTGCGCCGTCCTGCACCGCGGCGCTGACCAGGCCGTCGATGGCGTCCACGCGCCGGCGCGTCGCCAGCGGACCCATGTCGATGTCCTCGGAGCCCGCGCCGACGCGGATGGATTTCGCCTTGGCGACGAAGGCCTCGAGGAAGGCGTCATAGGCCTTCTCATGCACGTAGAAGCGGGTTGGCGAGATACAGATCTGGCCGCCGTTGCGATACTTGTAGGCGGCAAGCTGCGTGGCGACCTTCCCCGGCTCGACATCGTCGAACACGATCACCGGCGCATGGCCGCCAAGCTCCATGGTGGTGCGCTTCATGTGCTGGCCGGCCAGCGCGGCAAGCTGCTTGCCGACAGCGACGGAGCCGGTGAAGGAAACCTTCCGGATCTGGGGCGCAGGGATGAGATGGGCCGAAATGGCCGGCGGATCCCCGAAGACCAGGTTGAGCGCGCCCGCGGGAACGCCGGCTTCGGCGAGCGTGCGCACCACCTCGCAGACGGCTCCGGGCGCTTCCTCCGGACCCTTGATGATGATGGTGCAGCCCGCGGCGAGCGCCGCTCCCATCTTGCGCACCGCCTGCGAGACGGGGAAATTCCAGGGACTGAAGGCGGCGACCGGCCCGACCGGCTCGCGCAGCGCCTGCTGGCTGACCCCGGCTGCGCGCGCCGGAATGATGCGGCCATATGCGCGGCGCGCCTCCTCGGCGAACCAGTCCATGATGTCGGCGGCATTGGCCACCTCGCCGGCCGCCTCGGCCAACGGCTTGCCCTGCTCTCGGCTCAGAATGGCGGCGATGTCGTTCCGGCGGGCGCGAAGCGCGGACGCCGCGTCATGCAGGATCTTCGCCCGCTCCGTCGCCGGGCGCGCCGCCCATGCCGGGAAACTGCGATCCGCCGCCTGCAGGGCCTCGTCGAGGTCTGCCGCCGTCGCCGCCGGCACGGTCGCCACCACGGTTTCCGTGGCGGGGTCGATCACCTCGACCGAAGCGCGCGCCCCGCCCGTCCGCCAGCTTCCGTCAATAAACTGTCCATGCTCAACCAATCGGTCGTTCCTTCGGCTTCGGGGTTATCGGCGCTTTCCGCGGTGGGGGTGTCGCGGACGGCGTCACGCCGCCTGCATGGTCCGCTCGAACTCGTCGAACGCCTTTTCGACGCCGTCGAACAGCAGGTCGATCTGGGCCTCGTCGATGATGAGGGGCGGGCAGATGGCCACGCATTCGCGCAGCGCCCGCACGATCACGCCGTTGTCCATGGCCCTGGCCTGGAGGCCGGCGCCGATCGCCAGGTTCGGATCGAACGGGGTCCTGGTCTTCTTGTCGCTGACCAGCTCGAGCGCGCCGATCAGCCCGACGCCCCGCGCCTCACCGACATGGGGCCGCTCCGCCATCGCCCTGAGGCGCTGCTGGAAGTGCTTCGACACCTCACGGACGTGGCCGACGATGTCGCGTTCCTCATAGATCTTGAGGGTCTCGACCGCGACGGCCGCGCAGACCGGATGGCCCGAGTAGGTGACGCCGTGCACGAACCCGCCAAGCTTGCGGCTCTGCTCGATCATGGCGGCATGGATGTCGTCGCTGACGAGCGTCGCCGAGATCGGCAGGTAGGACGACGACAGCGCCTTGGCGACAGTCATGATGTCGGGCTTGAGGTCGTAGGTCTCGCAGCCGAACATGTTGCCGGTGCGGCCGAATCCGCAGATCACCTCGTCGGCGATGAACAGGATGTCGTATTTCTTGAGAACCTTCTGGACGCCCTCGAAATAGCCCTCCGGCGGCACGATCACCCCGCCCGATCCGCAGACCGGCTCGGCGATGAAGGCGGCGACCGTCTCCGGACCTTCCTTCAGGATGAGCTGTTCGAGATTGTCCACCAGCCGAGCGGCGAATTCCGTGACGCTCTCGCCGGGCAGCGCGTTATGGAAATGGCTCGGGGCATCGGTGTGCAGGATGTTGGCGATCGGCAGATCGAAATCGGCATGGTTGCCGGGCAGCCCGGTGAGGCTGCCTGATGCGATGGTCACGCCATGATAGCCGCGCCAGCGCGAGATGATCTTCTTCTTCTGCGGCCGGCCGAGCGCATTGTTGTAGTACCAGACCAGCTTGACCGCCTGATCGTTCGCCTCGGAGCCGGAATTGGCGAACAGCACCTTGCCCAGGCCCTTGGGCGCGATGGCGAGCAGCCGTTCGGCCAGCTCGATCGTCGGCTCCACCGAGCGATGATTGAACAGATGGTAGAAGGGAAGCTTCTCGAACTGGCGCATCGCGGCATCGATCAGGCGACGCTCGCTGAAGCCGAGAGAGGTCGACCAAAGGCCCGACATACCCTCCAGATACCGACGGCCCTGATCGTCCTCGACGAACACCCCGTCGCCGCGCGTCATGATCACCGGGCCGGCCTCGGCATGGCGCGCGAGGTTCGTATACGGATGGATGAGGCTTGCGATGTCATTGACGGAATTGGAATTGCTGCGCGCGGTCATCATGGTTCCTCGAAGCCCTTTGGGGGAATGTCCGAAGGGGAAGATTTCTCTTTCTTTCGGGCTCGATAAGGGGTAGTTCTAATATTCAGAACTTGATACTGAATATTGATACGATGACCATTGGGCGGGCCTGATGTCAAGTCTCACTTTGCGAATCTGACGATCCGCGCTAGCAACACCGGGGAGAACTTGGGATGGACAAGACTTTGCTGAAGGGGCTGCACGTGCTGGAGCACGTCGCAGGATGCGAGGGCGGCGTTCGCATCACCGACATCGCCGCGGAGCTGAACCTCACCAAGAGCAACGCGCACCGCGTGCTCAAGACCCTCGAGCATGCCGGCTACCTGCGCCAGGATCCGAAGTCGCGGGAATATGGTCCGAGCCTGAAGCTCTGGGAACTCGGTTCCGCCATCGTCGGGCGCATGGATATCCGGTCGCACGCGTCCGACGTGCTGCGCCGGCTGGCGAACGAGGCGCGTGAGTCGGTTCACCTGTCCGTCCTTGAGAACGACGAGGTCATCTATGTCGACAAGATCGACAGTCCGGCCGCGATCGGCGCCTACACGCGCATAGGCGGCCGGGCGCCGGCCTATTGCGTGGCGACGGGCAAGGCGATGCTCTGCCATCTCCCGGAAGACGAGCTCAAGCCGATCCTCGCCAACCTCCAGCGATATTCGAAGAACACCATCGTCGACCCGGACGAGCTGCGGCGCGAACTGGCGATCTCGCGCGAGCGCGGCTACACCCTCAATCGCGGCGAGTGGCGCGACAATGTCTGGGGCATCGCCACGGCGATTCGCGGCTCTTCTTCAGACGTCATCGCGGCGATCGGCGTTTCCGGCCCGGAGTATCATTTCGACCAGGAAGGCCGCTGCGAGGCGCTGGCGGAAATGGTGATTCGCGCCGGCCGCGAAATATCCGGCAATATCGGCTACCGGGGCCCCTGAGGCCCGGCTTTGCCGACCGGGGTTCGCGAGAAATGGATGCGGCGCTCGATCTCGTCGGCATCCGGCGCATTGTTGAGGCGAATGCAGACCAGCCCGTCGGGCACACGCGGCGCATTCGTGGCTGAAGATATCTGCCAGCGTCGCCCGGTCACCTGAATGACGCAGCGCTGCCCCGACGCGGCCGTGACGATGCCCTTGGCCCGCACCAGTTGCAGCTCCGGCCTTGCCAGTTCGCGCGCGAGCGTCTCCGGCTCGACGGGAAAGGCCAGCCGGAAAACCTGGCTGAAATGGTGGACATGCCTGCCATGAGCGCCTGCCTCCCGCCATTTGTCCGCCGATGCGCTGCGATCCAGGAGGAGCGCCGCCGGAACGTCCGTTTCCGTGGTCGCGACGACCGGAACGCCGGGGCAATGGTCCGACGCCCAGAGGCGGACCCAGTCCAGCGTATCGTCGGCAGCCAGATCAGACTTGTTGAGCAGCAAAAGGTCTGCCGCCCGCGCCTGGTCGGACCGTATCGGCCAGGTAGGGGTCGGCGGCCTGGCCCAGAATGCGTTCGGCATCCAGCAGCACGACGACGCCGCGCACGGCGTACCCCGGGACCAGCTCGACGGTTTGTGCTATGGATGACGGCAGGCCGACGCCGCTTGCCTCGATCAGGAGAATGTCCGGCTCGAACCCCCGCCTCAATGCCTGCAGCCCCTCGACCAGGTCGGAGCCGTAGGAACAGCAGACACAGCCGCCGGCTATGCCGATGACGCCGTCCTTCTCGCCCTCGATCAGATCGGCATCGATCGGCAGTTCGCCGAATTCGTTGACCAGCACCGCGATCCGCCGCCCGCCCGCATTGCGCAGCAGCCGGTTGACGAGCGTCGTCTTGCCGGCGCCAAGATAGCCGCCGATGACAATGACTGGCAGGGTCGACATGGCGAAGCCTTTCATCCGGAGCGATGTTGCGGCTGACGGGGGCGCGGCGCGCAGACCCTCAATCGGCAGCGAACACGCGCCCTCCCTGCACCACTCCCCACACGGCTATATCGCCCGGCCGCTCGCCCGCCAGTTCCATCGGGTCCTGTTCGAGCACTGCGAAATCGGCTCTCTTGCCGGCCTCTATGGAGCCGATCTCCCCATCGAGCTTCAGGGTGAAGGCGGCGCCCAGCGTTATCGCATGCAGCGCCTCCTGCATGCCGATGCGCTCATGCTCGCCCAGCACGCGACCGGTCGGCGTTTCGCGAAGCATGGCGCATTGGGCGGTGAAGAGCGGCCCGAGCGGCGTCACCGGCGCATCCGAATGGATCGACATGGGAACGCCTTCCCGCAACGCTGTCGCACAGGCATTCATCCTCCTCGCGCGTTCGGGACCGACCGTCTGCGAATAATGCTGCTCTCCCCAGTAATACAGATGATTGGCGAACAGGTTCACGCACAGGCCCAACCGCTTCATGCGGCGAAACTGGGCGGCGTCGGCGAGTTGGCAGTGCTGGAGCGTGAACCGATGGTCGGGGCTCGGATGCCTGCGAAGGGCCAGTTCCAGCTTGTCGAGCACCAGCTCGGTCGCCTCGTCGCCATTGGTGTGAAGGTGGACCAGGACGCCGTGCTGGAGAGCGCGGCTCAGCGCCTCTTCAAGATGCTCCGGCGTCGTGTACCACAGGCCGTTGGGAGCGCCGTTGTGGTAGCCCGGCTCACGCAGCCGCGCCGAGAAGCCCTGGATGGAGCCGTCCACGTGGATCTTGACCGCGCCGAGGCGCAGCTGGTCGGTGGCGCGGCCGCGCAACGCGACGGCGGTTTCGATCAGTTCGGCAGGCGTACTGGCGCCAAAGCGCCGCAAGGCGACGATGCGCGTCGGAAAATCCGCCTGCCCGGTCACCCGCAGCAGCATCTCGACCGCCTCGGGCGGGAGCGGCGCGGCGAGATCCGTTGCGGTGGTCACGCCGTTGCGCACGCACTGGCGCGAAAAGGCGCGGACGGCCTGCTCGTCGGCCGACAGCACGTTGCGGTCGAACCCGACATGCGGACTGACCAGTCCGACCGCTTCCGGCCCCTTCATCTCTCCCGTCGGCAGGCCGTCCGCGCCAAGCGGTATGCCGTCATGGCGAATTCCCTCGCGCAGGAGGCCGGCGGCCCGAAGCGCCGGGGTGTTCACGTTCATGATGTGCCCGCTGGCGTGCAGCATGCCCACCGGGCGGGACGCCGAAGCGCGGTCCAGGTCGGCGCGCACGCAACACTCGCTGCCGAAATAGAGCGGATCGAAGCACCAGCCGAAGATCGGGCCGGACGCGTCGCCAGGCTCGTCCGCACGTGCGCGCAGCCTGGCCACGACCGCATCGAGCGATTTCAGGCCCGCCCAGACCTTTCCGTCGGGGTCCTGGCGGTCAAAATAGCCGCAATAGACATAGCGCCAGAACGCGCCCTCGCTGACATGGCAGTGGGCTTCCACGAAACCCGGCATCAAGACCTTGTCGGCGAAACGATCGTCGAGGACGAAGGGCCCGATGGTCTTGAGTTCATCCAGGCTGCCCACGCCGACGATCCGGCCCGATCGCACAGCCACGTGGCTCGCAACCGGATTGGACGGGTTCATCGTGCGGATGCGCCGGGCGCTGTAGATCGTGGTCTGGGTCATGCCGCGACACTCACATCAATCAGGTCGAGGCGCAGACCCTTCGTCGCGTCCGGCGACGCTGTCGTCGCCGATCAGGTGGCACGCTCGCATGTTGTGTTCTATTATTTAGAATAGCGTTCTGATTATTGACACCACTATAGCGACGTGCAATTCGCAGTCAATCGCGGCCTCACGGCATGCCACGCCGTTCGGACCGGTTCCCAGCAAATGACGCGGGGGTTCGATGATGGGTGATTGCAGCGCTCCGCACTACGCGGACCGGCGGCCGGCCGGGTCAACGGGCAAGGTTGCGCGCAGGGTTCTGCGCCATGCCGCCGCAACGCCCGGCGCGTCGGCCGCCTGCGGGTCGCGAGGCGGCTCAGTTGCCGCCGAGCCGCTCGACGGTCTGGCGCAGGCGCGGGCCGTAGTCCTCATGCAGTTCCTTCGCCGAGACGAGGAATGCGGGGCCGCCCACGTTGAGCCCGTAGACGGTCGTTCCATCCAGGGACTTCAGCGGGGCCGCGATGGAATTGATCTCCGGCTTCCAGCCGCCGAAGCTGGTGCAATAGCCGAAGCGTCCGAAGTCCTGCAGCGCATCGTCGACGCACTGCCTGATGCGGCCCTCCTCGTCGGGAAACTCGATCGCCCCCGCGCGCACCGCCTCCTCGCGCTCGCGCTCGCCCATGCCGGCCAGAATGGCCCGGCCGATCGCCGAATAGAACAGCGGCAGGCGCGCGCCCACCTCGATCGACAGCGAAACCGCCTGCGGCTGCCGGCGCACCGCCAGATAGACCGCGCGGGCTCCGCTGCGCTCGGCAAGGGCCACGGTGACGTAGGGATTGGCGGCGCGGCTGAGCAGGTCCATCTCGGCGGCGCAGCGCTCGCTGACGCTCATGGCGGCAAGCACGCCGAAGCCCAGCCGCAACACCTGCGCGGCGAGCCTGTATTCGCCGTTGCCCTCGTCGCGCAACAGGTACCCCGACTTGGTCAGTGTATAGGTGAGGCGCGAGACGGTAGGGCGCGCGAGACCGGTACGCCGGGCAATCTCCTGGTTCGAGAGGAAGCGGTCCTGCGTGCCGAAACAGGCGAGAATATCGAGGCCCCTGGCCAGCGCCGTCACGAACTGGCGGTCACCGCCATCGATATCGTCGAATTGGGAGAAATCGTCCGTCATCGGCATCCAGCGCTTGCGCTCGCCTCGCGCCGAGCATCGTTTCTTGCAACTCGCAGCGGGCCGGACATTGCGATGCAACCGCCGGCATTCCCCGAGCCGCGTCGCATCTCGCCCGGAAGGCGGTTGCTTGACAAGGGGCGGCTTCCATACAATACCGTTCGCTGTGCAAAATCCAGTTTCGCATTTTGTCGAAACGACGCGGCTTTACCTGATTTCGGAATGAAGCCCGACATCGGATCGACCCGATCCATTGCGGGAGGCTGCGCGGACCTGTCGTCGCGCGGCGCGAAAGCCGGTCGGGCCGAGCAGCAGTTCGTCCGCCAAGGGCGCCATTGACGAAGGGAAGAGGTCTCATGCTCCAGGCATACATCTATGACGGTTTGCGCAGCCCGTTCGGCCGCCACGCCGGTGCGCTCTCCGGCATTCGGCCGGACGATCTGGCCGCGCAGGTCATCCGCGCCCTGGTGGCGCGTTCTCCCCTGCCGGTGGAGCGCATAGAGGATGTGGTGCTCGGCAATGTCTGCCAGTCGGGAGAGGACAGCCGCAACATCGCGCGCTTTGCCGGCCTGCTGGGCGGCGTCCGCGAGGAAGCCGGCGGACTGACGGTCAACCGGCTGTGCGGCTCCGGCATGGCGGCGGCGCTGGATGCTGCCCGTTCGGTAACGGTGGGCGAGGCGGACCTCTATCTTGCCGGCGGCGTGGAGAGCATGAGCCGCGCGCCCTTCGTGCTGGCCAAGTCGCCGGCGGCATGGCATCGCCAGCCGGAAATCTACGATTCGACCATCGGCACGCGTTTTCCGAACAAGGCGTTCGCCAAGGCCTTCGGCGACTACACCATGCCGCAGACCGCCGACAACCTGGCCCGGGACTATGAGATCGGCCGCGCCGAATCCGACGCCTTCGCCCACGCCAGCCAGCAGAAATACGAGCGCGCCCGCGCCGCCGGCTTCTTCAAGGACGAAATCCTGCCCATCGAGCTTGCCGGCCGCAAGGGCGCGACGGATATGGTCGCGGCGGACGAACATCCCCGGCCCGACACGACGCTGGAGAAGATGTCCACGCTGAAGCCGATCTTCGAGGGCGGCGTGGTGACGGCGGCCAATGCCTCCGGCGTCAATGACGGCGCGGCGGCCCTCCTCATCGGATCGCGCACGCTGGGACCAAAGCCCCGCGCCCGCATCGTCTCGGGCGCCGTCGCCGGCGTGCCGCCGCGCATCATGGGCATCGGGCCGGGCTTCGCCGTGCCCAAGGCGCTGGAGCGCGCCGGCCTGACGCTGGCGGACATGGACGTGATCGAGATCAACGAGGCCTTCGCCTCGCAGGTGCTCGCCTGCTGCAAGCAGCTCGGCCTCGACGCCGCCGACAGCCGCCTGAACCCCAACGGCGGCGCGATCGCCATCGGCCATCCGCTCGGCGCGTCCGGGGCGCGCCTGGTGCTGACCGCAATGCGCCAGCTCGAGCAGAGCGGCGGCCGCTACGCCTGCCTGTCGATGTGCGTCGGCGTCGGCCAGGGCATCGCCATGGTCATCGAGCGCGTAGCCTGACGGGCGGATCGAAACAGGAGGACATCATGACTGAACAGACACAAGCCGTGGTTTCGATCGAACTGGAAGGCGCGATCGGCCTCGTGCGCATCGACAATCCGCCGGTCAACGCACTGGGCGCGGCCGTCCGGCAAGGATTGGCGCAGGCGCTGGAAACACTCGAGCGCGACCCGCAGGTGCAGGTCGTAGCCCTTTACGGGACAGGCCGCGCATTCTCGGCAGGCGCTGACATCAGGGAGTTCGGCAAGCCTCCGGTCGATCCCAAGCTGCCCGATGTCTGCAATCGCATCGAGGCCTGCGCCAAGCCGGTCGTGGCCGTGGTGCATGGCCCCACTTTCGGCGGCGGGCTGGAGGTGGCGCTTGCCGCCCATGCACGCGTCGGCCTGGCCGGCGCGCGGGTGGGCCTGCCCGAAGTCACGCTCGGCCTGCTTCCGGGCGCAGGCGGCACGCAGCGCCTGCCCCGCCTGATCCCGCTCGAGGCCGCCATCGAGATCATTTCCTCGGGCCGGCAGGTTCCGGCGGAGGAAGCGCAGTCGCTCGGCATCCTGGACCGGCTTTCGCAGGCCGAACCGCGCCAGGCCGCACTCGACGCCGCGCGCGCCGTCCTCGACGGATCGCTACCGACCCGGCGCACCGGAGACATCGCCGTCGCCATCGATCCGGCGACCATCGCATCGGCCGCCGCCAGGCTCCAGAAGAAGCGACCGGCCCTTGCAGCGCCGATCAAAGCCGTCGAGGCGATTTCATATGCAGGCCATCCGATCGGCGAGGGACTGAAGGCGGAACGCGCCCTTTTCCTGGAGCTGATGGACGGTCCCGACCGCCAGGGCCTCATCCACGCCTTCAACGCCGAGCGGGCCGTCAAGCGGATTCCCGAAGCCGGCGCAGCGCCCCGGCCCGTCGCCAGCGCCGGCGTCATTGGCGGCGGCACGATGGGCGTGGGGATCGCCACGGCGCTGCTGCAGGCCGGGATCAAGACAACCCTCGTGGAAACGAGCGCCGAGGGCGCCGAGCGGGCCCGGGCCAAGGTGATCGGCAATCTTGACGGCGCGGTGAAGCGGGGCAAGCTCGCCGCCGAACAGCGCGACCGGCTTGTCGCGGCGTTCGACACGACCACGGAGCTGGAGAAGCTTGCTGCGGTCGACTTGGTGGTCGAGGCGGTGTTCGAGGACATGGCGGTCAAGACCGGCCTGTTCGGACAACTCGACCGCATCTGCAAGGCGGGCGCCATCCTCGCGACCAACACGTCCTATCTCGACGTGAACCAGATCGCCGCCGCAACGTCGCGGCAGCAGAATGTGATCGGACTGCACTTCTTCTCCCCTGCCCATGTCATGCGGCTGCTGGAAGTGGTCGTCGCCGAGAAGACCGCGCCTGAAATCGTTGCGACGGCCTTCGAGCTCGCCGCGCGCATGAAGAAGGTGGCGGTCCGCTCGGGCGTGTGCGACGGCTTCATCGGCAACCGCATCCTCGCCCACTACCGCAAGGCCGCGGACTACATGTTGCTCGACGGCGCCTCCTACGAGGAGATCGATCGCGCGCTGGAGGATTTCGGCTTTGCCATGGGACCGTTCGCCGTCGCCGACCTCGCGGGCCTCGACATCGGCTGGGCTACCCGCAAGCGCAAGGCGCCCACGCGGCCGGCCGAGGAACGCTATGTGGCGATCGCCGACCGGATCTGCGAGGCGGGCTGGTTCGGACGCAAATCCGGGCGCGGCTACTATCTCTACGACGATGCCGGCGGGCGGGTCCCGAACCCCGACGTCCTGGCCATCGTGGAGGCCGAACGCGCCGCCAACGGTATCCAGGCGCGCACCTTCACGCCGGAGGAAATCGTCGCCCGCTACATGACCGCGATGATCTCGGAGTCCGCCCGCGTGGTCGAGGACGGCATTGCGCTGCATCCGATCGACGTCGATGCGGTGTTCCTGTTCGGCTACGGCTTCCCGCGCCATCTCGGAGGACCGCTCAACCATGCCGACCGCATCGGCGCACGCCAGCTGGTCGAACGGATCGAGGCCTATGCGCGCGAGGACAGCCACTACTGGCAGACGCCCGGCCTCTTGCGCCAGCTGGCCGAAAGCGGCGGCAGCTTCAACGACCTGAACACGGCCAACTCCGACGGTAGGTAGCGCCATGGACCTGGAATACACAGCCGAGGAACGCGCCTTCCGCGACGAGGTCCGCAATTTCCTGAGGAAGGAGCTGCCTGACGACATCGCCGCGAAAGTGGCTGCCGGCAAGGAGCTTGCCAAGGCGGACATGGAGCGCTGGCATGCGATGCTCAACGCGCGCGGGTGGCTGGCGGCGACCTGGCCGCAGGAACATGGCGGCCCCGGCTGGAGCGCGGTTCAGCGTCACATCTTTTCCGAGGAATGCGCCCTGCACGACGCCCCGCGGCTCGTGCCCTTCGGGCTCACCATGCTCGGACCGGTGGTGATCCGCTTCGGCACGCAGGCGCAGAAGCAGGAGATCCTGCCGCGCATCCTCGACGGCCGCGACTGGTGGTGCCAGGGCTTTTCCGAACCGGACGCCGGCTCGGACCTGGCAAGCCTGCGCACCCGCGCGGTGCGAGACGGCGACGTCTATGTCGTCAACGGCCAGAAGACATGGACGACGCTCGGCCAGCACGCCAATCGCATCTTCTGTCTCGTCCGCACCTCCACCGAAGGCAACCCGCAGGCGGGCATCAGCTTCCTCCTGATCGATCTCGACACGCCCGGCGTCGAGGTGCGGCCGATCCGGCTGATCGACGGAGGCTGCGAGGTCAACGAGGTGTTCTTCACCGATGTGGGGGTGCCGGCGTCAAACCTCGTCGGCGAGGAGAACCAGGGCTGGACGATCGCCAAGTACCTGCTGACCCATGAGCGGACAAATATTGCCGGCATCGGTTTTTCGACCAAGGATCTGGCCCGCTATCATGCTCTCGCCGCCACCATGCGGCGCGACGGGCGCAGGCTTTCGGAAAACCCGCTCTATGCCGCGCGCGCAGCGGAGCTCGAGGCCGATCTCGAGGCCCTGCGCATCACCAATCTGCGCCTGCTCGCGACGGCGCGGGATGGCGCGGCGGCCGGCATCGGCAGCTCGCTCTTGAAGATCAAGGGCACGCAGATCCGCCAGGACCTGCAATCCCTTTTCCGCTCGGTGCTCGGGCCGCTGGCGGCGCCCGACGCAAACGGCCTCGCCGATGCGGAACTTGCGGTGCCGGCGGACGCGGCGCGCGCTGCGGCGGCTTATTTCAACCACCGCAAGCTGTCGATCTTCGGCGGCTCCAACGAAATCCAGCGCAACATCGTAGCCAAGCAACTGTTCGGGGATTGACCGCATGGACTTCACGCTTTCCGAAGAGCGCCGGCTTCTGTCCGAGAGCCTGCGCCGCTACTTCTCCGACAATTACGACCTCGCGCGACGCAACGCGCATGCCAATGGCGCACCCTATCACGCGGCAAGCGTGTGGTCCGACCTGGCGGGGCTCGGTGTCATGGGCGGTTTCGTCAGCGAAGCGGATGGCGGCTTCGGCGGCGGCGCCGCAGTCGTTGCGGTGATCTTCGAGGAGATCGGGCGCGCGCTCTGCGCCGAACCGCTGCTGGGCACATTGATGGGCGTCCGCCTGCTCGCCGGTTTCGGCAGGCATGACCTGGTCGAGGCGATCGTCTCCGGCGAGAGCCGGGCAGCTCTTGCCGTCGTCGAGCCGCAGGTCGCCTGCAATCTCGACGCGATCGAGGCGCAAGCGCGCCAGGCAGGGGACGGCTGGCTGCTTTCGGGCCGCAAGTCCGCCGTCTACGGCGCGCCGGGCGCAGATCTGCTGCTCGTCGCGGCGCGCAGCGAGGCCGGGATCGGCCTGTTCCTGGTGCGCGACGCCGAACTGGCGGCCACCTCGATGATCGATGGCGGCGGCGTGGCCGACATCGTCATGGAGGGACTGCCGGCGGAATGCCTCGCCGCAGACGCCCTGCCGGCGATCGACGACGTGCTGGACCTCGGCCGGATTGCGCTCGGCGCCGAAGCGGTGGGCGCAATGGACAGGCTGATCGAAATGACCATCGACTATGTCCGGCAGCGCCGGCAGTTCGGCCGCGCCCTGTCGTCGTTCCAGGAATTGCGGCACCGCGTGGTCGACATGGTGATGGAACTGGAGCAGTGCCGGTCGATCATCATCCGCGCGGCCGCCAGCTTCGGTACGCCCGACCAGGCGCGCCACGCAGCCATGGCCAAGAACCTCATCGGCCGGATGGGCCCAAGGATCGCGGAGGAGGCGATCCAGCTGCATGGCGGCATCGGCATGACCTGGGAATACCCGGTCTCGCACTACGCCAAGCGGCTGGTCATGATCGACCACCAACTCGGCGACCGCCACGACCACGCGCTGCGCCTGGCCGCCATGCCGCGCGGAGCCGAGGCGGCGTGATGCCCGCACCGGATCGCGACAGCGCAGCCGAGGCGCACGACATGCTGCCCGTCGACCAGTCGGGAGCCCGCGACCTCGTCGGCTACCGCTCGTCGATGCTGGAGGAAACGGGAGGCGAATGCACCCTGCTCGTCGAGGCGCGCCATCTGAACAGGCTGGGCCTCCTGCATGGCGGCTTCGTCTCCATGCTGCTCGACAACAGCTGCGGCGTCGCCGTGCGGAATGCGATCGGAGACCCCGATGCGGCTGTGGTGACCATCGGGCTCACCGTGAACTTCATCGCCGGCGCTGGCGGCGGCCGCGTCACGGCGACCGGCCGCGTCACCGGCGGCGGACGCAGCCTGAAATTCGCGGAAGCCAAGCTCAGCCATCAGGATGGCCGCCTGCTCGCCACCGCCACGGCAACGTTCAAGATCATTCACAAATGACGAAAGGCGGCACAGCGACCATGGCGGAGCCTGCGCATGACCCTGTACTGGCCGGCATCCTCGGCCAGACCCTCGTCCTGACGCTCAACACGCCGGGAAAGCGCAATGTGCTCAGCCCGGAGATGTATCGGCGGCTGACCGAGTTGCTTGGGCAGGCGCGAACCAATCCCGACGTCGCCGTCATCGTGGTTCAGGGAGCAGACGGTTTCTTCTGCGCCGGGGGCGATCTGCGCGCCCTGTCCGAGCGGGCGGCCCTGCCGGTGTCGCAGCGCGAAGAACGCATCGAGGAACTGCACCGGGTGGTGCGCCTGCTGCGGGCGTTTCCGAAACCGGTGATCGCGGCGATCGAGGGCGGCGCAGCCGGCGCCGGCGCATCGCTCGCCTTCGCCGCCGACATGATCGTGGCCGCGGAAGACAGCTACTTCGCACTCTCCTACGTCAAGGCCGGCCTGGTGCCGGACGGCGGCGCGACGGGCTTTCTCAGCCGCGCCCTGCCGCCGCAGCTCGCCGCCGAGATGGCGCTTCTGGGCGAGCGCATGCCGGCCGGCCGGCTGGCGGCCCTGGGCGTGGTCAATCGCCTGGCGCCGGCAGGGGGCGCGCTGGACATGGCCCTCGACATGGCGGCCGGGATGGCGCGCGGGGCAAGGCAGGCGCAAACGGAAATCCTGGCGCTTCTCGACGCGCCGGATCGGGCGGGTTTCGACGCGCAGCTCGACCGCGAAAAACCCGCCATGGCGCGCGCGCTCGGCTCCGCCGAGGCCGCCGCCGGGATCGGCGCCTTCAAGGAGAAGCGCGTGCCGGCCTTTCCAGTCCCGACCTCTTCGGATCCGCAGAGACGGGCCGCGGTCGAGACCGACGCGACGCGCATGTTCGGCGTCCGTCTGCCGATCGTGGCCGGCGGATTAATGTGGCTGGCCGATGCGGACTACGTCGCCGCGGCCGCCAAAGCCGGCATCATGGGCTTTATCACCGCGGCGAGCTTTGCCGAGCCCGAAGCCCTGCGCGCCGAGATCCGGCGCTGCCGCGACATGGTGGGCGATCTGCCCTTCGGCGTGAACATCTCCATGCTGCCCAAGCTGGTCGAGGG
Organism: Mesorhizobium shangrilense; assembly: GCF_028826155.1. NCBI lineage: Bacteria > Pseudomonadati > Pseudomonadota > Alphaproteobacteria > Hyphomicrobiales > Phyllobacteriaceae > Arvimicrobium > Arvimicrobium flavum. Next base: position 56,803 of record NZ_JAQGPN010000003.1, on the reverse strand, counting down.
CGATCGCATCCGGCAGGTGTTCGAACTGGCGGCCGAGGAAGGCGTTTCCTTCGTCGAGACCTCGGGGCGCAGCCCCGAAGACTATCTCGCGATCACCCGCGCGGCGGGCATCAAGGTGCTGCACAAGGTGTCGAGCCTGCGCCACGCGGTGAAGGCCCAGAGCATCGGCGTCGACGCCGTGTCCATCGTCGGCGCGGAATGCGGCGGCCATCCCGGCGTCGAGATGATCGGCAGCATGGTGAATGCAGGGCTCGCCGCCTCGCGCCTCACCATTCCCTGGCTGATCGGCGGCGGTATCGGCGCCGGCGCGCAGGTGGCGGCCGTGCTGGCGATGGGCGGGGCGGGCGTGGTGATCGGCACGCGCTTCCTCGTCGCCGACGAAATCCGTGCGCATTCGGCCTACAAGCAGGCGCTGATCGACGCCACGGAACGCGATACGGCGGTCGGCATGCACACCGTCCGCAACACCGTGCGGGCGCTCGCCAACGATACGATGCGGGAACTGCGCCAGATCGAGGCCGAAAGGCCCGACGTGGGCATCCAGGACCTGCTGCCGCTGGTCAGCGGCAAGATCGCGCGGCGCGCCTATGAGACGGGCGACATCAGCCGCGGCGTCCTATCGGCTGGCCAAAGCCTCGGCGCGATCACCGAAACGGCTCCGCTTGCCGAGATCGTGCGCGAGCTTGAAGAGGGCATGGTAGCCGCGCTGCGGCGCGCCGGCGGCCTGCTTGCCGCTGCGGCGGCCTGAGCCGACCCGCTGGCTCAACGGCAGGCGCAGCAAGCCTGCCGTGACCTTGCTCAGGCGCGCCCGACCAGCATCCCGGCCGCCTTTTCGGCGATCATGACGGCGGGCGCATGGGTGTTGCCGGAGACGATGGTCGGCATGATCGAGCAGTCGACCACGCGGAGGGCCTCGAGCCCGCGCACCCTCAGTCCGTCATCGACCACGGCCATGTCGTCCGAGCCCATCTTTGCCGTCCCCACCGGATGGAAGATCGTGGTGGCGATATCGCCGGCGGCGCGGGCAAGCGCTTCCGGCCCGGCTATGTGGGGGCCGGGCTTGAACTCCTCCGGACGATACGCGGCCATCCGTCGTGTCGCCATCAGGCGGCGCGCCGCGGTGATCGATGCGGCGGCGACGTCGCGGTCGCCCTCGGTCGACAGGTAGTTCGGCGCGATCTCGGGATGATCCTCCGGCCGCGGCGAGGCGATGCGCACATGGCCGCGCGATTCCGGGCGCAGGTTGCAGACCGACACCGTGATTGCCGGGAAATGATGCAAGGGTTGTCCGAACGCCTCCAGCGACAGCGGCTGCACGTGGAATTCGATGTTGGGGGTCTCGAACCGCTCATCCGACTTCATGAAGATCCCGAGCTGGCTCGGCGCCATCGACATCGGGCCTGAGCGTCGGAACGCGTATTCGAGTGCGATGCGGGCCTTGCCGGCCAGCGTCGCCTGGCGTTCGTTGAGCGTCTGGGCGCCGGTGATCTTGAACGCGGTGCGGATCTGCAGGTGATCCTGCAGGTTCTCGCCCACACCGGGCAGCTCGTGCAGCACCGGGATGCCGTGCCTTTGCAGCAATGCCCCGCCGCCGACGCCCGACAGCTGCAGAAGCTGCGGCGTGCCGATCGCGCCCGCCGACAGCACCACCTCGCCGCTGACGCTCACCCGCGCCGGCTTGCCCTTCAGGCGCAGTTCCAGGCCCGTTGCACGCCTGCCGGAAAAGACGATGCGTTCGACCTGGGCTTGGGTGAGGATGGTCAGGTTCCGGCGCTGCCGCACCGGCCGGATGAAGGCGCGCACCGCGTTGAAACGGAAACCCGCCTTCTGGTTCACCTCGAAATAGGACGAGCCGAAATTGTCGCCGGCGTTGAAGTCGTCGACCTTGGGCACGCCGAGCTCTTCCGCCGCCTCGCGAACGGCGTCGAGGATCGGCCACGACAGGCGCTGGCGCTCGACCCGCAATTCGCCGCCCTGGCCGTGGAACGGACCGGCAAGGCGCTGATGGTCCTCGGACTTCCTGAACAGCGGCAGCACGTCGTCCCAGCCCCAGCCGGCATTGCCGAGCTGACGCCAGCCGTCGTAGTCGGCGGCCTGTCCGCGCATGTAGATCATGCCGTTGATGGACGAGCAGCCGCCCATGACCTTGCCGCGCGGATAGGCCAGGGAGCGGTCGTTGAGCCCGGGCTCCGCCACCGTGCGAAAGCCCCAGTCGGTGCGCGGATTGCCCATGCAGTAGAGATAGCCGACGGGGATGTGGATCCAGTGGTAGTTGTCGGAACCGCCGGCTTCCAGCAGCAGCACACGCTTGCCCGCATCCGCGCTCAGCCGGTTGGCCAGGACGCACCCGGACGACCCCGCGCCGACGATCACATAGTCGTAGGCGCCTAAATCCAAACGATCCTGCATGCGGACGCTCAACCTGAAACCTGACCTGGATGCTGTCCCATCGCGGCGGCGATCGCAACGAGATTGTCCGCGCCGCGCCGAGCCGTTCCGGCCTGTGCCTGGAAGGCGGCGCTACTGATGCCGATGGCGCGGATCTTGCCGGACTTCTTGAGAGGAAACGGCATGGTCATCGCCTCCTCGACCGGCCTGATCGGATCCTGCCAGCGGGTGATGTAGAGGTCAATGTCGATGCCGAGCCGGGGCGGGATCATCCGGGAGCAGTGCCGAAATCAGCCCTTCGGCCGCTGCCCCTCTGAGCCGGACCAAAAACGCACTGCGCCGGACGGATCGTCGATCCATCCGGCGCAGGAGCGGTCATCTCAGAGGCAAGCAGCCCGACGTCAGCCTGCGGAGAGCGAAACCAGCTTGGGCGTCAGGTAGGCGTTGATCGCCTCCGTACCGCCTTCGCTGCCATAGCCGGAATCGCGCACGCCGCCGAAATGCACCTCCGGCAGCGCCAGCCCGTTGTGGTTGATGGTCGTCATGCCGGCGACGATGCGCTTGCCGAGCGCGTCGGCCGTTTCAGTCGAGCGCGTGAAGGCGTAGCTGGCGAGGCCGTAGGGCAGCCGGTTCGCCTCCGCGATCGCCTCTTCCACTGTGGAGAAGCGGTTGACGATCGCGACGGGGCCGAACGGCTCCTCGTTCATGATGCGCGCATCGGTCGGCACGTTGGCTAGAACCGTAGGCTCGAAGAAATTGCCCTCGTTGCCGATGCGACGGCCGCCGAGTTTCAGATCCGCGCCCCGGGAGACAGCATCGTTGACAAGGGTTTCGAGTGCGGGGATGCGGCGCTCGTTGGCGAGCGGCCCCATCTGGACGCCTTCCTCCAGGCCGTTGCCGACCTTGATGGCCCTGGCCGCATCGGTGAACGCCTCGAGGAAGCCGTCATAGACCCCGTCCTGCACCAGGAAGCGCGTCGGCGACACGCAGACCTGACCGGCGTTGCGGAATTTCGACCCGGCAAGCACCTTGACTGCCTTGCCGACATCGCCATCGTCGAAGACGAGTGCCGGCGCATGGCCGCCCAGTTCCATGGTGGCGAGCTTCATGTGCGCGCCGGCCAGCGCGGCGAGCTGCTTGCCGACCGGCGTCGAGCCGGTGAAGGAGATCTTGCGGATGACCGGATGCGGAATGAGGTATTCCGATATCTCGGCCGGCACGCCGTAGACCAGGTTGACGACCCCTTCCGGAATGCCGGCGTCGACGAAGACACGGATCAGTTCGGCCGGCGATGCGGGGGTTTCCTCAGGCGCCTTGACGATGATCGAGCAGCCGGCCGCCACCGCCGCAGACAGCTTGCGCACAACCTGGTTGATGGGGAAATTCCACGGCGTGAAGGCCGCTACCGGGCCGACCGGCAGCTTCAGCACCATCTGGGTGACGCCGGGCGCGCGCGCCGGCACGACCTGGCCGTAGGTGCGCCGCGCTTCCTCGGCGAACCATTCGATGATGTCGGCAGCCGCGAGCGTCTCCATGCGCGCCTCGACGACCGGCTTTCCCTGCTCGCGCGTCATGATGACGGCGATGCGGTCCGCACGCTGGCGCAGGAGTTCGGCGGCGCGCCGCATCGTCTTCGCGCGGTCATAGGCAGACGTGGCGCTCCAGATGGCGAAACCCCGTTCCGCCGCGGCAAGGGCTGCGTCCAGATCGGCGCGGGTCGCGTGGGCAACCTTGCCGACGACCTCGCCGGTCGCAGGATCGATCACGTCGATCGTCCGGCCGTCGGCGGCATCCCGCCACTGTCCGTTGATGAAAAGCTGGGTGGAGGGGTATTCGATCCGGTCAGTCACGCACATTCTCCTTCGCCGCGTCAGGCAGCCTGGAGCACGGGTTGGCTCACGCTGCCGTCCTCGTCAAGTCCGCGGCGTGCAATCAAGCCGGCTTTTGCCAGGCGATCATGATAGATGGCGACGCCCTCCGCCGGCTTCAACTCGTCGTCGGCGACGCGCCGGAGGATCTCGATCAGGTCGAGCGGCGACTCGGCCTGGTTGATCTTGCGGCCGAACAGCGCCAGCCGCGCGCCATAGCGCTTCGACTGATACAGGAGTTCGAGCGTGTCGCGGGTGGTGCCGGCGTTGCCGCCAAGCACGCCGACGATCATCTGGTCGTCATAGCGGACCAGTTCCTCCATCGCCCTCGGCCCGTTATAGGCGACCTTCAGGAACACCGGCGCGGCTTGCCTGTCGACGCCGGCAAGGCAACGCACGATGCAGTCGTTGACGTATTCGCCGACCTCGGCCCCGGCCAGCGTCCCGACATTCGGGTTGAAGACCTCGAGGAAGTGGCGGAAACCGAGGGCGTTGCACTCCGCGCGGAACGCATTGTAGGCGCCGAGCGTCTGATAGTCGGCTTCCACATCATTGGTGAATGTCAGGCTGTAGAGGCCCAGATCTGCGCCGGCCACGCCATTTGCGAGAGGCGGGCGACCGCCGTGCATCACCCGCGACAGGTCGGCGGTGCGGAACGGCTTTGACGCGGTGGCGCGGTAGGTCCCATGGCGCGGCAGCCAGATCTCGCTGGTGTCGTTGACGCGCGCGGCGCGCGCCATCCTGCTGCCGGTGAAGAACTCTTCCTCGATGGCCAGCTGGTGCAGGTTGTAGGGCGACAGCAGCATCAGGTCGACGATGTCCTGGCGCACGATGGCGCGCACGGTTTCGAGGAAGCCGCGCCGATCCTGTGGCCGATCCCGGCCGTCCGCGCCGCGCACCAGGCCGAGCGCGTTGACGCCGCGCGCCATGTCCGGGTCCTTGGCGTCGCAGATCAGGAACTCCTTGCTGCCGGACGGATCGCGACGGATCGCCGCAAGCTTGTCGTCGAGGCGGGTGTCGCGCGTCATCGCCGCGCCGGGAACGTTGGCCTTGTCAGTCATGGATCGTCATCCAGTCGAGATTGAGTTCGGGAGCGAAGCAGGCAAGATCGGCGGGGCCGGGAAGGCCCGCGCGGCCGCCGGGGCGGGTGCACTTCAGCGCAGCGACCGCGTTGGAAAGGGCGATGGCGTCCGGGATCGGACGTCTGTGCGCGAGCGCCAGCGCGAATGCGCCGTGGAACGCATCGCCGGCTCCGGTCGTGTCGACCACGTCGACGCGGGCCGGCGCAGCGTTGCGAAGCACGCCGTCCTCCAGCCAGTAGAGTCCCTCCGCGCCGTCCGTCACCCCGACCAATCTGTGTTCCGGCCGGCTCGCGGCCTTGAGGCCTTCCTCGATCGCTTCCGTACCGGTGAACTGCGCAAGACCCGGGCGCGAAAAGATGACATGACCGGCCGCTTCGACGATCGTGGCCACCGTCTCCGGCGCGTGGCGCGAGATGTCGGCATCGAGCACCGAGGGTATGCCGGCGGCGCGGGCGGCGCGCAGGCAGCGCAGCGCGCCCTCGGGCCAGGTCAGGTCGCAGAGGACGGCGTCGCCCCAGTCTTGCGGCTGCAGCCAGTCCGCGTCCGCGGGCAGCCGGGGATCTGTGTAGGCCACGATGAGCCGTTCGCCTTTTTCGTCCACCAGCACGACGGCCCCGGAGGAGCGCACATCCGGAAATGCGCGCAGCCAATCCGTACCGACGCCGGCCGCCTCGAACTCGCGGCGGATGGCCGTCCCGACATTGTCGTCGCCGATGCGAGCGGCAATCGAGGCGCGTCCCCCGAGCCTCGCCACCGTCACGGAGGCGGTTGCAGCAGGACCGCCGCCGACCTCGCCGCGGTCTTTGGCATAAACCTTCACCGGACGATCCGGGATCCGGTCGAGCGTCAGGATCGTGTCCTGGAGTGCGAGCCCCACGCAGAAGACGGAGCGGTGGCGCTCGCTAGACAAGACGCATCCCCGTCTCGGGGTGGAACAGGTGGATCGCGTCAAGGTCGACCGCAAAGCGTCGCGCCTTCTCGCCAACCTGCACGCTGCCGGGGCGCACGCGCGCCATGACCTCGCGCCCGCCCAGCCTGACCACGGCGATCGAGTCGGCGCCGTGGTCCTCGAGCAGGACGATATCGGACACGAAGACGCCGGCGGCGTCTTCGCCGGCCAGGCCGATATGCTCGGCGCGCAGGCCGACATCGACGCGGGTCACGCCCGCCCTCTTCGCTGCTTCGGCCCGATCGGCCGGCAGCAGCAATTGCTGGCCTTCGCCGAAGTCGAGCACGGCGCCGCCGTTGCCGGCGCCGATCGCCGCCGGTACGAGGCTCATCGGGGGAGACCCGATGAAGGTGCCGACAAAACTGTTCACGGGGCGCTGGTAGATTTCATTCGGCGTCCCGATCTGCTGCACCTCGCCCAGCTTCAGCACCACGATCCGGTCGGCCATGGTCATGGCTTCGATCTGGTCGTGCGTCACGTAGATGCTGGTGGTGCCGAGCGTCGCCTGCAGCTTGCGGATTTCCATCCGCATGCCGACGCGCAGCTTGGCGTCGAGGTTCGAGAGCGGCTCGTCGAAGAGGAAAACCTTGGGATCGCGGATGAGCGCGCGCCCCAGCGCCACGCGCTGGCGCTGGCCGCCCGAAAGCGCGCGGGGTTTGCGCTCGAGATAGGGCTCGAGCTCCAGCATCCGCGCGACTTCGCGCACCTTGGCGTCGATCGCTTGAGCGGGAAGGTCGCGCATCTTGAGCGCGAAGCCTAGATTCTCCGAAACCGTCATGTGCGGATAGAGCGCGTAGTCCTGGAAGACCATCGCCATGTCCCTGTCGCGGGGCGCAACGGAATTGAGGCCGCGACCGTCGAGCTTGATCTCGCCGCCGCTGATTTCCTCCAGCCCCGCGATCATGCGCAGGAGGGTGCTCTTTCCACATCCGGATGGCCCCACGAGCACGACGAACTCGCCATCGCGCACATCAAGGTCCACCGCCTTCACCGCATCCACGGTGCCGAAGCGCTTGCGCACTCCGCGCAGTGTCAACTCAGCCACTTTCTTCTCGCTCCCTGTTGACAACAGCCATTTCATAAGCAGAATAATTACACAGTGTAAATATGTGGTCGAGAAATGTCCGGGAGATTTGTGCCACGAAGCAGGAGAGAGACGCGAGCCAGCGTTCTCGAGAGCCTTCTGCGTTCGAAAGGTGCATTTCGTACGGGCATTGCGCGGGATTCCAATCTCACGGAAGCCAGCGTCTCGCGCATCCTCAACGAATTGCGCAAAGAAAATATTGTCGCTGAGACGCGCCGACAGACGAGCCACGCCGGTGCACCAACGGCCCTCGTTACACTGAGCAAGGATATCGCCGTTCTCGGCATAGAGCTGTCCAACAGCCGCCTTTCGTTCGGCGTCGGCGACCTCAACGGAACGCTGGACTACGTGGAGCGCATGCCGGCCTCGCCGCAGCTTTCCCAGCAGGAATTCGAACAGCTTTTCTCCGACAGCGCGGCGGCCGTCCGCGAATGGACGACAGCGCGCGGCATAGCGCTGCGCCACGCCGCAATGTCGATCCCGGGTTACGGCCGCGAGGCCGGCAATCCGATCTATCCCTGGGACATGGAGCGCATGCATGTGTTCCTGGACAGGGTGTTGCCCGACGTGCCGCTGACCCTCACCAACTCGGTGATCGCCCAGGCCGCGTTCCATCGCTACTCGCAGCCCGGCGGCTACAGCATCTCGGGCGACCACCTCTTCCTGTTCGTCGGGCATGGCGTCGCCGGCGTCATCGTCAACGACACCGCGCCGATCGACGCCTTCCAGGCCTTCGAGATCGGCCACATGGTGATCGAACGCGACGGCTTGCCCTGCCGGTGCGGACACAAGGGCTGCGTGGAGGCCTACACCTCGCTGCGCGCGGTGTCGCAGATCATCGGCATCAGCGACGCCGACATCCTGACCAGAGGCGACCATTTCATGGAAGCCGTGAGCGTCGATCCCGTGGCGCGTGCGACGCTGCGGGAGCGCCAGTTCCTGCTCGGCCTGGCGCTGGGCAACGCGCTCAACCTGCATCCCGTGCCCAAGGTGGTCGTCAGCGGCTGGCCATCGCTGATGCCGGAGGGCGATCGCGCGGCCATAGCGGAAGGGCTGAACCAGAGCCTGCTCGGCGGATATTCGCGCGAGCGCCTGGGACTGTCCTTCATCGAGTCGTCGATCGGAAACGATCCCAAGGCCGCGTTGCACTACGCAGCCTATTGTTTTGTACGCAGCGGCGGTCTCGACGAGAGACCCGACCAACCCGTTGCGATGGAGGAGATTGCCTGAATGCCGTCCAGAATTTCGCCGAAGGCCGCATCCGCCGGCCGCGTAGGCGTCGTCTTCATTGCCTCGCCGCTCTTTTCGGAAGCCGCCGCGACCGAGCTTGTCGCGCGCACCTCCGCGCTCGTCGACACGGGAAGCCTGGCCGGCAGCTTTGTCGTCGGATCGAAGCTGGCTCGCGACCGTACGAGCTGCGCCGAGGCATTCGCACAGCTCGACCTCGACAGCCTGGATGCGCTGGTGATCCAGCTTTCCACCTTTGCCACGGCGGAGTTGCTGCACGAGGTACTGTCGCATCTGGGCGACCGGCGTCTGCCGATTGCGCTGTGGGCGCTGGAAGAGACTGACCAGATCGTCACCAACTCGCTGTGCGGCGCGCAGCTCTGGGCCTCGACCCTGACGCGGTTCGGCCATGGCTTCACCCTGCTGCTCGGCAATCCCGACGACGAGGGGCTGGCCGCGGAGCTGGCCGCTTTCGCCGCCGCATCCCGCGCCCACCGGCGCATCCGCGGCGCGCGCATCGCGCTCATCGGCGCGCATGCCGACTGGTTCACCAATCTCGCCGTCGATCCCTGGTCAATCCGCCAGCACCTCGACGTGACGATCGAGCAGATGACGCTCGTGAAGTTCCTTGACGGCTGCAAGGCCACCGCCGACGATGAGGCCGAGGCCGCGCGGCGCTGGGCGGAAGCCAGCTTCGACGGCGGCGAGGAAGACGCCGGCCGCAAGGCCCTGGGCCGGACCTATGCACGGCTCGCGGCCGGCCTCGACGAGGTGAAGGCTGACGCGGTCGCCATCCGGGACTGGCCGGAAATCCTCTATGCGGAGGATTTCAAGGGCACCTGGGGCGCGCTCGGCGAACTGTCGGACCGTAGCGTGCCGCTGGCGCCGGAAGGCGACGTCATGGGCGCGGTGACGGCGCTGGTCGCGCGCGCCTTCGACGAGGCCTCCCTCCCCTTCCTGACGGATATTTCCGGCATCGACCGCGCCAACAACCGGCTGGTGCTCTGGCACTATGGCGTAAGCCCCCGCCTGGCCGACGGTCCGCGCTCGCTCGACCCGGTGCTGAAGCAGGAGACATTTCCGCTGAAGGCCGGTCCCGTGACGCTGCTGCGCCTTTCGCTGCGCGCCGACGGACAGCTTCGCATCTTCGTCAGCGAAGGCGATATGCTTGCCGAGAAGTCGAAGGCCAATCGCGCTGCAGGCTTTTTCCGTCCTGACGTGGCGGACTCCGAAACCCTCGTGCGACACTTCATCGACGAGGGCTACGAGCATCACGTGACCGCCGTCTACGGGCGCTGGGCCGATGCCGTGTTGCATCTGGGACGCCAGCTCGGCGTGCAGGTCGACCATGTCTGAGGCCCTGGACATGTCGACCATCCCGGCCGACGCGGCTTATCGCCCCGCCAGCATCGGCTGGCGCGCGAAAGAGGGATCCTGGACCAGCGCGGCACCGGCCGAACCGGGCGAGCTGTCCGTCGAGACGACCCGCAACGGCCGGAACTGGCGAGTGACGGTAACGCATCCGCACGCCGATGCGATCGAGATCGCCTTCGCGGTGCCGAAGCGGTTCCAGGCCTTCGGCGGCGGCGAGCGCTTCGAGACCCTCGACCTGCGCGGCCAGTCGGTGCGGTTCTATCTGGAGAATTTCGGCCTGGGCAACGGCACTTACCTGCCCTCGCCCTGGATCGCCACCTCGCTGGGCTATGGCGTCTATCTTCCGGACGAGGCGGCCGCCGTCTTCCACATCGCCGCGCCGTTCGACCCGAACGTGCTGCGCATCCAGGTCGAGGGCAACCGGCTCGAGGTCGAGATCCAAGTCGGAACGCTCGATGAGCTCCATGCGGCGCTGATCGAGCGCATCGGTCCGCCGATCATGCCGGAGGATTCCTTCTTCGGACTGTGGAAGGCCGGCGACTGGCGCATCGAGAACGCGAAGACGGTGCAGGCCGACATCGACGGTCACCGCAACCTCGCCCTGCCCATGGCGGTCAAGCTGATCGACGCCTACTGGGCAAACGAGGTCCACTCCTTCGAGTTCGACACCCAGAAGTATCCCGACGCATGGGAGATGGTTGCGCGCATGGCCGCGGACGGGACCGAGATCTATCTGTGGCTTTGCCCGTGGGTGGTCGTCGGCACCAAGTCATTCGACTATGCGAGCGCCAAGGGCTACACGATCAGGGATGCGAATGGAGAGCTCATCACGCGGCGGCCGGGCGCCAATCCCAACATCGTCGCCGCGCTGATCGACTTCTCCAACCCGGACGCCAGCGCATGGTGGTCGCAGAACCTGCGCAGCCTCCTGCAGCGCGGCATCAAGGGCTTCAAGGCGGACTTCGGCGAACAGCTTCCCGAGCATGCGCTGCTGCATTCCGGCGAGACGGGCGGACGCGCGCACAACGCCTTCGTGCGCTACTATCTCGACGCGACGATCGCGGCCTTCGACGGCAAGGTCCCGGCGATCATCAGCCGTTCGGGTTCGCCGCGCGTGCGCGCTCCCATCTGGAGCGGCGACCAGACGTCCGACTTCTGCCCGAAGACCGGCCTGCCCTCGGCGGTGCGCGCCGTCCAGAGCGCAGCCTTCAGCGGCTGGTCATTCGTCGGCAGCGATCTGGGCGGCTATTTCGGCACGCCGACCACGCAGGTCTTCGCACGCTGGACGCAGTTCTCCTGCTTCACGCCGCTGATGATGCTGCACGGGCTGGGCTGCCGCGAGCCATGGGACATGGACGCGACATCGATCGCCGTCTACGAGGACTATGCGCGCCTGCACCTCGCCCTGTTGCCGGTCTTCCAGCGCTACGGCCGGGAAGCCGCAGACGGCGGCCTGCCCCTCATGCGCATGATGCCGCTGGCCTTCCCCGGCGTGGACTGGTCCGCCATCAACGACTGGGACCAGCAGTACATGCTGGGCGACGACGTGCTCGTCGCCCCGGTGGCCTTCTACGGAAACACGCGCGCCGTCTACTTGCCTGACGGCGAATGGCTGGACGTGCTTTCGGGCGGCTATGTCCAAGGACCGGCGTGGCGCATCCACGATGTGCCGCTCGAGAAGATGCCAATTTTCGTGCGCAAGGGCGCGCGCCTCGTGCTGGCGCTCGATGGCAAGACGCGCCGCGCGGTCGAGATCGTGTTCGGCGACGGCGATGCCGTGCCGCGCGGCCAGGATGGCTGGAAGATCGAGGCGGTCGGCGTCGTGAAGGGCGGCACGTCCGCGAGCGCGGAACAACCGGTGGAACTGGCTGCCTTCGCGCGCTGGTTCGGCGCCGGCATCGAATGGACGAACGCCATCGGATGATGACGGCGCGGCAGCACGCTGCCGCATCCTCAGGAATGTGACGAGCACCGCCTGCTGGCGGAAATGTGGAGGAAGTAGCATGAAGAACTTGCTGAAGAGCAGCGCCATGGCCGCTGCAATCATTGCCGGACTGGGAGCAGCGCCCGCCTGGGCCGATAATCTGGTGCTGTGGGTAAACGCCCCGCTCGCCTCCGGCGCCGATGCGCCGCTCTACGCCGAACTCAAGGCGTTCGAGGAGAAAACCGGCCATACGGTCGAGGTCCAGGCCGTTCCGCACATGGAAATGGAGCGCAACCTGTTCGTCGCCATGTCCGGCGGAGCGGGTCCGGACGTCATGGCGCTGGACATCGCCTGGGTGGCGGGCCTCGCCGACGCAGGTCTGCTGAAGGACGTGACCGCGCAGTCCGAGCCGCTGGCCGCGCAGTACCAGCCGGGTCCGCTGGCGTCCGGCCGCTACCAGGGCAAGCAGTACGCACTGCCGCTCTACACCAACAACGTGGCGCTCATCGTCAATGACAAGATGCTGGCCGACGCCGGCATCGACAAGGCTCCGACCAACTGGGAAGAGCTGCGCAAGGCAGCCGTCGCAATGACCGATGCCGCCAAGGGCACCTACGGCATCAGCTTCGGCTCCAACCGCATGGGCGCTTTCCAGATCTATTCCTTCATCTGGCAGGCGGGCGGCGAGCTCATCGACCAGGACGGCAAGTCCCACGTCGGAGCGCCTGAAGCAGTCGAGGCGATCGATTTCCTGGCCAAGCTCTACACCGAGAACAAGGCGATGCCGGACTCGGTCCTGACCGCCGGCAACTGGGACGAGGTCCACGCGCCCTTCGTGCAGGAGCGCGCCGGCATGGTGGTCAGCGGCGACTGGGCGATCGCCGCCATCAAGAAGAACGCGCCGAACCTCGACTTCTCGATCCACCCCCTTCCCAAGGGCAAGGAAGCGGCAACCGTCATCGGCGGCTACAACCTCGCCATCCGCGAGGGCACGGCGTCTCCGGAAGCCTCCTTCCAGCTGATCGAATGGCTCACCGGCGAGCGCAGCATCGAGCTGATGGGCAAGTACAACCGCCTGTCGGCGACGGCAGCGGCCACCACGCCGGAAGCGATCGCCAAGCTGCCCGAAGACCTGCAGCCCTTCATGGCGCAGGCCGGCGCGGGCCATCCCCGTCCGGTCGTGGCGTCGTGGAGCCAGATGCATGGCGACGTCTTCGGCAACATGTGGGATTCCGTGATCCGCGGAACCCCGGCGGCCGAGGCGATGGCCAAGGCCAATACAGAAGTCGAAAGCCTGCTGGCCAAGTAAGATGACAACGCGCACCCGTGAAACGACGCGACTGAAGCCGCACTGGTCCTCGATCTTCGAGAACGGCACGGGTGCGCGTCTCTATCCCTACCTGATGGTCATGCCGGCCATCCTGATCGCCATCGGCGTGGTGGTGTACCCGGTGCTGTCGGGCATCACCTCCGCCTTCCATGACGTGACGCTGCGCACGCTCAACAGCGGCGACATGCCGTTCATCGGCCTGCGCAACTTCGAGCGGGTCTTCGCCGACCCCAACTTCGTCCTCGCCTCGCTCAACACGCTTGTCTGGGTGGTGCTCAACGTCGTGGCGCAGCTGGGCTTCGGTCTGGCGCTGGCGCTTCTGCTGCATCGCATCGTGCCGGGCATCGGCTTCTTCCGTTCGGGCATCCTGGTGCCGTGGGTGGTGCCGAGCGTCGTTGCGGTGCTCACCTGGCGGTGGATGTACGACCCCAGCGTCGGCATCGTGAACGAAATCCTCGTGCGGCTCGGCGTCATCGACGCCTATCATCCCTGGCTGGGCGACACCGCGACGGCCCTCTACGCGGTGACCGTCGAAAGCATCTGGAAGGGCACGCCGTTCGTTATGCTGCTTCTGCTCGCGGCCCTGCAGCTGGTGCCGAAATCCATCCTGGAGGCCGCCTCGATGGATGGCGCGTCGGGCTGGCGAAAACTGTGGCATGTGATCCTGCCGCAGATCCGCGTCTCGTTCGCCATCGCCGCGGTGCTGACCTTCATCCTCACGGTCAACAACTTCAACGCCATCTGGCTGATGACCGAAGGCGGACCGCTGAATTCGTCCGAGATCCTGTTCACGCTGGCCTACAAATACGGCTTCCAGCGCTTCGATCTCGGCATGGCGTCGGCCGTGGCGACCATGCTCTTCGTCGGCCTGGTCATCGCAACCACGCTCTACCTCAAATTGATCCAGGCCAAGGAAGCCGACTGAGATGTCGTCAGCCACCATGGAGGCCGGAATGGCCAGCACGCGCTCAAGCGCGCCGCTCAAGCGCACACGTACGCCGAAGGCGGTCCGGCTCGGCCTGCTCTACGTCGGCCTGTGGGCCGCATTCATCTGGTGCGTCTTCCCGTTCTACTGGATGATCGCCACCTCGCTGCGCGCAAAGGACGAGATCTTTGCGCGGCCGCCCTCGATCCTGCCGCACTCCATCACCTTCCAGAACTATGTGGACCTGCTGATCGGAGCGGAGTTCTGGCGTTTCGCCATGAACAGCCTGATCCTGACGATCAGCGTGACCGCCATCAGCGTGCTGCTTGCGGTCACCGCCGGCTACGCCATGGCGCGCCACAAGTTCAAGGGCTCGGTGATGCTGCCGCTGTTCATGCTCTACGGGCAGATGTTCCCGCCGGTGCTGCTCCTGATCCCGTTCTACATCCAGCTTCGCTTCCTCGGCTGGCTGGACAGCCTGTACGGCCTGATCCCGGTCTATCTGAGTTACATGCTGCCGCTGTGCGTCTGGCTCATGCGCGGCTTCTTCGCCCAGGTTCCCCACTCGCTGGAGGACGCCGCGCGGCTGGACGGCTGCACGCGCTGGCAGGCTTTCTGGCGCGTCATCCTGCCGATGGCGCGACCGGGCATCGTGGCCGTCGCGACATGGGTGATGATCCACACCTGGAACGAGTTCCTCTACGCCTCGACCTTCATCCTGTCGGACAAGAACCGGACGCTGCCGCTCGGCCTCTCGGGCCTGATCGGCCAGTACACGACCGACTGGGGCATGCTGATGGCTGGCGGCGTGATCACGGCCGCTCCGATATTGCTCGTATTCTTCTTCCTTCAGAAGCACCTGGTTTCCGGCGTCGGCGGCGGTGCGGTGAAGGGCTGACCGGAGACTTTTTCAGACGATGACCAAGATCAAAAGCGTAAACGCCTACGCCCTGTCCTGTCCGACGCCCGGCGGCGCGACCTTCGCGGTCGGCCGCTCGGCAAAGCGTGACATGGTGCTGGTGCGCATCGAGACCCAGGACGGCATCGTCGGGTACGGCGAGGCGCACCACGCGCAGACGCCGAGCACCATCGCAGCCTTCATCAACGACGCGCTCGGCCCGTCCATCCTGGGCATGGACGCGCACGAGACGGAGGCAATCTGGGACGCCAGCTATCGCCGCTACATCGCCACGCACGGCCCCGGCGCTGCCGCGGTGATCGGGCTGTCGGGCGTCGACCTGGCTCTGTGGGACATCAAGGGCAAGGATCTCGGACAGCCGGTCTACAAGCTGCTCGGCGGCAAGCGGCGTCCGATTCCGGCCTATGCCGGCGGGATCAGCCTCGGCTTCCAGCCCGTCGATGAACTCAACGCCGAAATCGAGCGCTATGTCGCCAAGGGCTACGGCTTCATGAAGCTGCGCGTCGGCGACAGGCTGGAGAAGGATCTGGAGCGCGTGGCAGGCGTGCGCGCCGCATTCGGCGACGACATCGTGCTGGCCGCCGACGCCGGCACCCGCTACCGCACGGCCGACGTGCACCGCATCGCGGAGATCTGCGAAGCCGGCAAGCTGGCGTGGCTTGAAGAGCCGTTCACGCCCGACAACCTGCCAGGCTACCGCCGCCTGCGCGACGTCACCTCGACGCCGCTGGCGGCAGGCGAGAACCATTTCACGCGCCACGAGCTGCGGGCGCTGATCAGCGAGCAGGTGATACAGTTCGTGCAGGCGGATTGCTGCAAGACCGGCGGCATCACCGAGATCCTCAAGATCGCCGCCCTCGCCGGCGCCTGGCACCTGCAGTTCGCGCCGCACACCAGCGCCTCCGTGCTGAGCACGGCGGCTTCGACGCATGTGCTGTCGGTCGCGCCCAATGCGTTCATCTACGAGGCCGACGTGTCGGCCATCAACGCCTTCAGGGACGAGCTTGGCACGCCGCTGGAGATCGTCGACGGCGCGATCAGCGCACCGGAAGGTCCCGGACTGGGCGTCGACATCGATGAAAGCCTGATCCGAAAGTACCCATTCATCCCGGGTGCATCCTATCAGTAGAAACGTCCGGCGGCCCGCTGGTCACGACCGGCGGGACGCCGCAGCATATGTTCGCGAGGGGTCACCGGCGCCGCCCGCCTTGACAGCAAGGGCGTCATCGACAAGATTCCCCGCACCCCATGGCACAGGGCTTCCAAGGAACGAGCCGCAATTCGACCGGTCGCGCAGCGACCAGCGGAGAAGCGATATGCTCGACCAAGCCTGTACCAGACCGGCCTCCATTCATCATCGGATCATCGGCGGCATAGCCGTCGATCCCGTCCGCGCGACGCCATCCCCGGAGCCATTTGCATGACACGCCTCGCTTTCCGCTGGGCCGACCTGTCGCGGCCCGATTTCGCAGACATGGACCGGGCGCGCACGATCGTTGTCCTGCCCGTCGGCGCCATCGAGCAGCACGGCCCACACCTGCCGGTGTCCGTCGACCGCGATCTCGCGGAGGCTGTGCTGGAGCGGGCGCTCGACCATGTCAGGGACGGGCTGCCGGTGCTGGCCCTGCCGGGCTTTGCCTACGGCAAGAGCAACGAGCACGGCGCGATACCGGGAACGCTGTCGCTCTCGGCCCAGACGCTGCTCGCCATCCTGGGCGATCTCGCCGCCAGCCTGGTCAGAACCGGGTTCCGCAGGCTCGTCCTCCTCAACGCCCACGGTGGCAACGCGCCCGTTCTCGAGATCGCCGCCCGCGACCTCAAGATCGCGCACGGCCTGAGCATCGCGACCTGCAACTGGTACAACTTCAACGAGGCCGAGCGCCATGGCGATCGGCGCGAGAACGCCTTCGGCATCCATGCCGGACTGATCGAAACGAGCGCCATGCTGGCGTTGAATCCCGGTCTCGTCGCGATGAACCGGACCGGTGACTTCGCCAGCGAGGCCGAAGCCTGGCAGCGGGATTTCGCCCATATCGGCCTGTCCCCCGGCCGCGCGCGGCCAGCCTGGACAATCGAGGACATCAGCGCATCGGGCGCCTGTGGCAATGCGGCAGCCGCCACGCCGCAGATCGGCGAGGAGCTGCTCGAGACGGCCGCCCGGAACTTCGCCTGCTTCCTTGGCGAGTTCGAGCGCTTCTGCGACCTGCACGATCAACAGCACCGCGCCGGCTGAGAGAACGACGGAGGAAACATGTCCATTTCCGGAAAGACCGACATCGACTGGAAGGCGTTCGCCGACGCGCTCGGCGAGGTCGAGACGATAGACACGCCCTCGATGGTGAAGAAGCGTTCCCGCGACTTCTTCTGGTACAGCCCGATCCTGAGCCGGGAGCTATCTTCGTGCTTCGGCGATCTGGTCGCCGTCCCGAAATCGGTCGAAGAACTGTCTGCGTGCCTCGCTACCGCCGTCGACCGGAACGCGCCCGTCGTGGTGCGCGGTGGCGGCACCGGGAACTACGGCCAGGCCGTGCCGATGCAGGGCGGCCTCATCGTCGACATGACGGGGCTCAATCGCATCATCGAGATCGGCGACGACACGGTTCACGTCGAGGCGGGCGCCAGGATCGGTGCGATCAACGAAGCGCTGGCCGAAAAGGGCCGCGAGCTGCCGCTGTTCCCTTCGACCGAGGCGATTGCCACCATCGGCGGCTTCATCGCGGGCGGCTCGGGCGGCATCGGCTCGATCCGCCACGGCATGCTGCGCGACGGCAAGAACATCGAGCGGATCGCCGTTCTGTCGGTCGAGCGCGAACCGAGGCGCCAGGAATTCTCCGGCAAGGACATCTCGGCCATCCACCATGCCTGGGGCCTCAACGGCGTCATCACCGATCTCGTGCTCGGCACCGTGCCCTCCGCCCGGTGGATCAACATCGTCGCCTCCTTCGACACCTACAGGCGCGCCTTCGAGGCGGGCATCGAGCTGGGCACGGCCCGTCATCTCAACCTGAAGCTGCTGACGACGATCGACGCCCGGGTCGCCGCGTCGATCACGCAGCTTGGAGACATCGCCAAACGCCGCCGCGACCTGTTGCTGGTCATGGTCGCCGAGGAGCATGCGGACGAGACGCTTCGCATCATCGCCGCGCATGGCGGTGTCAAGGAACTCGAACTCGACAACGTGGCGATGAAGGCTTCCGGCCTGCCCACCCTCACCGAGTTTTCTTACAACCACACGACCCTGCAGGTGCTCAAGCACGACCGCACCGTCACCAACCTGCAGGTGACCTTCCGGCCGCCCCTCGATGGCGCCAAGATCGACGAGTTGCAGGCGGTGCTGGGCGACGAGGTGCTGATGCACCACGAGTTCGCGCTGCTCAACGAGCAGCTCGTGGCCTTCGACCTGCCGGTGGTGCGCTACACCACCGACCAGCGCCTCTTCGAACTCGCGAAGATCTATGACGATCACGGCTGCCCCACGTCCAATCCGCATGTGCCCTATGTGGAGGGCGGTTCCATGAAGCCGGATTTCCGGCATCTCGCCTGGAAGAAGCGGCTCGATCCGCACGGGCTGCTGAACTCCGCGAAATCGCGGCTGTGGGACCAGGTGAAGCACCTTCCCGCCGACGAGATCGAGCGGTTGCCCAGCCATCAAGCCGTGCAGAAGGCGTCATGAAGCCGGGCGTCGTCATCATCGGAGCCGGCCACGGCGGTTCGCAGGCGGCGGTTTCACTGCGCCAGGAAGGCTACGCCGGCGCCATCACCCTGATCGGGGCCGAGCACGGCTACCCCTACCATCGCCCGCCCCTCTCCAAGGCCTTCCTGAAGGACGGCGACGGCAGGCTGCAACCATTGCGCGGCGATGGCGTCTACGAATCCAGCAGCATCGACTATCGCCCCGGCGCGCGGGTGCGCCGCATCGACCTCGAGATGCGCAACTGCGTGCTGGACGATGGCGAGATCGCCTTCGACGAACTCATCCTTGCAACCGGGGCCGTCTCCCGGACGCCCGATATCGAAGGCATCGGCCTGGCCGGGGTGTTCGCGCTGCGCACCGCCGTCGATGCGCGCGGCATCAAGCAGCACATGGCCCAGGCCGAGAGCGTCGTCATCGTGGGCGGCGGCTTCATCGGGCTGGAGACCGCCGCGACCATGGCCGCGTCCGGAAAACGCGTCACCGTGCTGGAGATCGGCGAGCGGCTTCTGGCGCGTGCCGTGTCTCCCGTCGTCTCCGCCCATGTACTGTCGCGGCTGACGCAAGGCGGCGTGGAGGTGCGCTTCGGCACGCAGGCCCGCGCCTTTGCCGGCGATGAAGCCGTCCGGGCCGTGCTCACCGTCACCGGCGAGACCATCGCGGCCGACATGGTGATCGTGGGCATCGGCGCCGATCCGGACGTTGCGCTGGCCGTGGAGGCCGGGTTGGCGGTCGATGCAGGCATCGTCGCCGACGACTTGCTGCGTTGCTCGGCGAGCGGCGTCTACGCCATCGGCGACTGCGTCCGCTTTCCGCATTGGCAGCTCGGCCAACCGGTTCGTCTGGAATCCGTGCAGAACGCGACCGACCAGGCGCGGCACGTCGCCGGCGTCATCATGGGCAAGTCCGATCCCTACAGAGCCGTCCCCTGGTTCTGGTCGGACACCGCCGACATGAAGCTGCAGATGGTCGGGCTGTCGGCAAACGCGGATCGCCACCTTGTCGCCGGCGATCCGGCGGGCGGCGCATTTGCCGTCTATCATTTCCGGCGCGACCGGCTGGTCGCCATCGACACCATCAACCGGCCCGCAGACCACATGCTCGGCCGCAAGATGATCGCCGCCGGCTACACGCCGGACGAAGCGGATATCCATGCCGGCCGCGTCAGCGACGCGTTCCGGACATGGGCGAGCGAGGCCGGTGCAGACGGCTCGCGGCGCGTGGCCTGATGCCAGGCCCGGCAAGAGGCGGCGCGCAGTCGTGACTTCCCGGTCGGCTGGGCCCGTCAGCGGCTAGAGCGGCGGGCATTCTGAGGAATGCAATTCTGCCGCTCTGTTATCGTTGAATCGCATTTGTGCGACGCCAGACGATTTCGCCTGGCTGCAAACCGCTTTAGGTCGACTGCATGCCCATGGTGTTGTGGTATTCGTAGTTCTCCGTCTGGATCTGCGAATAACGCAGCTCGACAGGCTGGTTGTCGAACGTGCACGCAATGCGTTGCACCTTGAGAATGGGCTCTCCGACCTTGACCGAAAGATGCTCGGCGACGAACTTGTCCGCCTTGATCGCACTCAGCTTGTCAAAGACGTTGATGATGTTGACGCCGAAGGCTTCCTGGTAATAGCCATACATCGTGGTGTCGCGCGTACGCAGGCCTTGTTCGGTGAGGTTCGGGAATGCGGCGTGCGGCAGGATGATTTCATCGAGCACGACCGGAGCTCCGCCCAGAAGCTGCAGGTTCACGATGGAAAAGACCGCATCCCCCTTGGCGATACCCAGGGCCGCGGCAATGGCGTCGTCGGCCACGGACCGCTTGAAGGTCAGCGTCTGAACGATCGGGATCTCGCGCGCGCCGTTGCGCCCGACAATCCGCCAGAACCGGTTCAGCATGCGTTCGGGCGTATGGCTCACGAGAAAGGTGCCGCGCCCCTGCTGGCGAACCAGAACCCGTTCGGCCACCAGCTCGTCGATGGCCTTGCGGATCGTCCCGATGCTCACGCCGAACTGTTCGCAAAGCTGCTTCTCGGTCGGGATTGCTTCCCCGGGACCGACATCGCCGCTTGAAAGCAGGCGCGTCAGCGCCAGCTTCACCTCCTTGTAGAGAGGCCGCGATCCGTCACCGAAGACGGCACTCAGGGCGCGCCTGTGGACGCGTCCTTTCTGTGCCATCGATTGGGTTTCGGTGTCCTGCGTTTCATCCATGGCGCATCCAGTACCGCTGTTTTGCCGTAGGTACCGTACTTGTAGCGAAACTTCTACATTATCTATAGGAATATGCCGTCTGGAAAGGCTCGCGTGGGAGCCTTTCCAGCACCACCTCTGTGAACAGTCAGCCTCGCGTGTAGGAGATGCGATCCCTGCCCTTCGAGACTGACAGATGCGTCAGGCGTTTCTGGGACCCCAGCCCCTTGAGAAGCCTCTCGATCGGCTGGTTGAGCGAGTATTCCGTCCGCAGCGGCCCAGCCGCGATCATCTCCTCGACGTCGTTGCCCGGGAACATGAAGCGCAACAGGTGCTCGTCGTCGCTGGCGTTCGGATACTTGCGCCGAAGCTGGGGAAGAGCCGGCTCCAGGGGAACCGGCGCCAGCGGAATGCTGCTCGCCCCGTTCGCGACGATGCGGTCGAGTGCATCCGGATCGACAGGCGCCAGCAGCTTGCCGAAATGACCGAGGGCATACATCTTGACCTCGTCCGGAACGGAAGCATAGCGCTCGCCTCCAACCACGTTCAGCATCGCCTGCACGGCAATGATCTGCGAGAACGGAGTGACCATGATCGGCCATGCCAGCTCGCGCCGGATCCGTACGATTTCCTCCAGGATCTCGTCGAAACGATCCTCCAGCCCCGCCTGCCGAAGCTGGAAGCGCCAGTTGGCGAGCATGCCGCCCGGCATCTGGTGCTTGTAGTGGAAGACGTCGTAGTCCATCGCCGCGCCGAGCGGAAAGCCCTCCTGTGCGGCGACGTTGCGGATATACTCGCTGATCTCCTCGATCGCCTGCATGTCGAGGTCGGTGGCGAACCCGATCTGCTCCAGATTGTGGCGGGTTTGCTGGGCGGAAGGTTGCGCCGGCCCACCCGCGAGCGGCGCGACGGCCGTGTGCAGCTGGTCGATCCCCAGGCGGGCGGCCTCGAGGTAGACGACCGGCGCCAGCCCGGTGTTGCAATGGCTGTGGAGCTCGAGGCTGCGATGCCCCAGCACCGCCTTGAGCGCGGGCACCAGCGTCCGGATGCGATCCTGCGTGAGCAGCGCGCCGGAGTCCTTGATCATGATGCCGTCGATATCGGCGCGTTCGACCAGGGCCTTGGCGGTCTGTGCATAGAGCTCATCGGTGTGGACCTCGCTTTCGCAGAAGACGAGCGCCCCGATCGCCCGCATGCCCAGCGCCTTCGCGCGACGCAGGCTGACCACCATGTTGTCGACGTCGAACAGCGCGTCGAGCGTGCCGACCACGGAGAAGCCGTTGGCGCACAAACGTTCGATCCAAAGCTCGACGATGTCATCCGGCACCATGGCAAAGCCGAGAAGGCTTTTGCTGCGGCAATAGCCCCTGAGCGGCGTGCGCTGGAACTGCTGGCGGAAAAAGCGCGCCTTTTCCCACGGATCTTCGCGCAGATAGCGCACGCAGACGTCGAACTGCACCGGGGCCATAAAATCGATCTGGTCGTAGCCGGCCCGATCCATGGTTGGCGCGATGGGGGCCATCATGCCCGCCGTCATGCGCGTCGTCCAAAGACACTGCTGGGCGTCGCGCAGGGTCGTGTCGATGATGCCGATCCTGCGTCCGCGATCGGAGCTGCCCGGCGTTGCGAGAGGGTCAAGGGCCATGGCAGATCAATCCGGCATGATGGTGAACAGCGGCGCGCCGGCATCGACCATCGCGCCGTTCTCGGCATGGACGGCGACCACGCGCCCGGAAATTTCCGCGCCGATCGTGTTGAAGAGCTTCATCACCTCGATCAGGCAGACCGTATCGCCGGCTGCCACGTGGGAACCGACATCCACGAGCGGCGGCTCGTCGGGAGAGGCCGCGCGATAGAAGCATCCCAGCATCGGCGCCCTCATGACGAAATGCCCTTCGTCGGCCGAAACGTCTGCCGGAGATGAAGCGGGAGCAGTCGCTTCCCGGGTTTCGGCAACCGGCGCCGTCTGCGGTACAGGGGCCGGAGCGGGCGGTTCGGACCGCGCTGCGGCTACGGGAGCGGGCGCGCCGGCGCCCGTCATCCCCTTCCGGATGGTCAGCGAAAAATCGCCTTTCGTCAGAACGAGTTCGCCGTCAGGCAACTCCTCGACCAGGCGCAGCGTCTGGGTGACGTCTTCGTGCGTCAAGCTGGATGCAGTCATTTTGTCCTCGATGTAGGGCTCTGCTGCCAGGCGAGCCGGCTGGCGTTGCAGGGAAACTGCGCGCCATGCCGGGGCCTGCGGAAATGGCGGCTAGCGTCGGGCGCCGCTTGCCAGGGCGGCGACGAGCCTCGAAACGTCATCCAGTTGCTCGAGCACCGAGAGGTCCTTGAGCACCGTCTGGATCGCATCCTCGCCAAGGCGCGCGGTCACGCATTTGCGGAATTTCGGCTCGCATTCGTCGAAGCTGAAAAGGTTCGGCGGCTGCCCTCGCGAATGCTCGGGTTCGCGCAGGATCTGGCGACCGTCCTTGAGCGTGAAGGCAATGCGGGGCGTCCATCCCGTCGGGCTCCAACCCCAGTCGTCGCGGACGACGGTTCTGACGAGGCTTCTGACATGGCTGAAGCGGGGGTCGCCAATGCGCTCTACAGCGAAGCTCGATTGATCTATGACGTCTTCGAGCAGACCAACCGCAAAGGCGTGCGGCAGACTGAATTGCGCCTCGATCTCGTTCGACGGATCGTCATGCTGGACGACCGTCGGGAAGAAGGCGTTCACGTGGACCTCGATCTCCTCGATCTGGTCCGGGCGAAGTCCCTCGCTTTCACGCAGCTCGAGCGCGGTTTCGATCATGCGCTGCAGGTGATAGCAGCAGGGGAACTCCTTGATGCCGACCTCGTGGATGCGGTAGGGCCGGCCCCAGTCTTCGATGATCTTTTCTGGCGCGTCGACATTGTCGGCGCAGATCAGATTGAACAGGCCGCGCGGCGCCTCGAGGATGTCCAGCTGCCCGGTGTATCCATCCTTCGCCAGAAGCGCGGCACAGATGCCGTTGCGCGCCGAAAACCCCATCTCGACAATATGCGCCATGGTGCCGGTCTGGTATCCGAGCCCGTTCGCCTGCGAGGCGGCGATGCTGAGGGCATGGGCGGTGCGCTCCGCATCGAGCCCCATGAGCCTTGCTGCAGCCGCAGCGCAGCCGATCGAACCTGCAAGACTGAGCACCATGTATCCGCGCCGACGCGCCTCGCGGCAGGCAAGCCCTATGCGCGCCTGCGTCTCATAGCCCGCCACGAAGGCGGCGATCATGTCCGCACCTGAGGCGCCGCATTGTTCCGCCACCGCGAGAACGGCCGGCACGATCGTGTAGCTCGACACGGCCTCCGGAAAGCTGTCGTCTTCATATTCCGTCGCATGCGCGAAGGTCGCGTTGGCCAGCGCGGCGGCCTCCATCGGCAGTCGGCGTCCGGTGGCGAAGAGCATTGCCTCTTCGGCCCCGCCGGTGCGCTCGACATAGCGCTCGATGATGTCGCCGCCCGTGCAATCGGGACCCTGCACGATGGCGCCGATCGCGCTCAGCATGAGTGTTTTCGCGTAATCCACGCTCTCATGCGGAATATCGGCCAGGGATATTTCACTGACTCGCTCCGCGATCATGCGCGTTACCGGCATGTTCATGGACTTGTTTCCTTTGAATCTTCTTGCTGTCTACGAATGCGACGCCGCTCGGCGATCGAGCTTGCCGCTATCTCAGGCGGTTACCTTCAGAAGCTTGGCGGCATTGCCCCAGAGCAGCTTGTGGATGATGTCCGGCCGCCAGCCCATCCCGAGGAAGTCGCGCAGCGATTCCTGGATGTCCTTGACGGGATAGGCCGTTCCAAACAGCATCCTGTCTTCCAGAAAGAGGTTCGCGCCCTTCACGTAGCTGTCGGCGCAGATCATGCCTGCGGTCGCGGCGTAGAGATCGGGCGAGACATAGATGTTGGGACACGCCAGGGCGACGACGACCATCTCGTCCGCGTAAGGCCATGCCGCATGGGACACGATGATCTTCAGATCCGGATACCGCCGCGCCACCCTCTGGATCGAAACCGGACTTGACCAGGTAATGTCGTGTCCCGCCAGCGCCGAGAGCAGGCCGGAAAGCGAGATGGAGACCGGCAGGTCCAGCTCGAGCGCCAGTTCGTAGATCGGGGTCAGGCTGGCATCGTCGGACCAGCGGGGTTCGCGGGCCGAACCCGGCTCGATCGAGATGCCCTTGATGTTGGAACAGGAAGCGAATTCCCGCACCTCGGCCAGACCTTGCTCGATATTGTCGAGATCGATCCCCAGAAAGCCGAGGAAGCGGTCGGAATAGGTGGTGACGGCCTCGACGATCTCGCGATTCTCGACGCCACCGAGATTGCCGGCTCCGGCCGAGGCCCTGCCGACGAGGACGCCGTATTTGATGCCGGCCGAATCCATCTCCTCGAACAGCATGTCGACGGATTCTGTCCAGGCCGAACGCGCCCCCTTGAAGGTGAAGAAATGGCGCGGGTAGTGCATCGCGGTCTTGAAGACGGTCCCGCGGGTCCAGGCCGGGATCGGCGGCCTCAGTCGCATGTCAATGATGGGTGGAGTGATCATACGCTTCCTCCGCTGTTCGCATGATAGCATTCATCTAAAACAACCATGTCATATATATCTATTTTGTCCAGCGCAATCTAAAGGCGGCACCTCAGATTCTGCCGAAATCGGTGGACGGGGATGCAGGCTGTGGACGGCGAAGACCGCCGGAACGTGGCCGGCCATCTACAGAACGAGCGCCCGGTCTCAGTCGCCCAGGAGACCATCCAGCACAGGCAGCCCGGCGATGGCCGCGCCGACGATCAGCGCGTAGGACGCGGCGCGAAACCATCGATCGCTTGTCCTGCCGAAGAGCCAGCCGCCCGCGACCAGCCCGCCAGCATAGATCGGCAGGAGGATCAGCGCATAAGTGAAGGAGGTCCAGCTGAAGATGCCGATCGCCACGAAGATGATGAACGTTGCGATGGTCAGCAGCGCGAAATAGAGCAAGGCGTTGGCCCGGATCGTTGCCTTGGCGTGTCCCTGCGCGATCCAGAGCAGAAGGACGGGCGGGCCGCCGATTTGCGCAATACCGTGGAAGATGCCGGAAAGCAGACCCGTGACAAAGGTCGACGCGCGTTGCAGCCTGCCGTCGACACGCAGGCCGAGCATCAGGACGAAGACGCTGGCAAGGCAGAACAGCGAGATCATCCAGCGGATCATTGTCTGATCCACCGAGACCAGGATGCCGATGCCGACAGGAAGGCCAATTCCGGCGACCAGGCCAATACGGGCGACAGCGGCCCGGTCGGCAAAGGCCCAGCTTATTCGGGCCAGCGGGAACGAGGTGATGCAATCGATCACGATGAAGATCGGCCCGGCCACGACGGGTCCGACGGCTGCGCTGGCCAGAGGCATGAACACCAGCGCCGACCCGAAGCCGGCGAGCCCCTTTGCGAGCCCCGCGAGAAGGGCCGCGACGCCTAGAATGACGTGCGCCTGGGCGTCAAGGGAGAATTCCATATGCGAATGCTTCAGTCTTGCGCTGCGCAGCAGCGTCCCCCCGCGGCAGAGCCGACCACCACGTTGGGCCGCACCACCGTCGCCGCCACAAGGCTGCCCGCAAAGCAGCTTTCGCCACGAAGGGTCTGGTACAGCGACAAGGCGCCAGCCGCCGTATCGCAGCGCCATTGCGCATAAAAGCGCGTCCGCGATCCGATGGGTCCGGAGCCCTCCTCGACCCGCTCGATCATCGCCGGCGCCTGTCCGCCGGCCGCCGGATTCCATTTTTCGGACAGGAAGGCAGCCAGCGTGACTTGCGCAGGAGCCGGCGGCCGCAGCGCATCACGTTGGAGGAGAAGGAAGCTGCGCCCTTCGGGAACCAGGAGGTTCGCCTCGTCGGGCAGGATGGCGCTGCGATAGTACTCGCTGCTGCTCGCTTCAGTGAGATCCTGCCTGGTCGCGAAGGTCACCTCGGCGAAGATGTCGAAAGGACAATCATCTAGGAGAGCATGGTCTTCGTCGACCAGAACGGCGTGGTTCTGCACATAGGAGACGAGCTTGGGCAGCTTGCGGAACACGTCCGCATGGACTGTCCGCCAGTAGGCCTGGGCGGCGGCCCGGGTAAGCCCCTCGGATCGCCGGGACAGTCCGATGCGGACGATGTGTTCCACCGTCACGCCCTCTTGATCAGGTGCGCATCCTGCCACCGCACCATGCGCCGCTTGATGAGCTGGAACAGCGCCATCAGGATCGAGCTGATGATGATCAGCATGAACAGCGTGGCGAAGTAGCCAGCCGTATTGAAGACGCCGGCGTCCCGCTGCAGGCGGACGCCGAGGCCGCGCTCGCCGGCGATCATTTCGCCGCCCACTGCGCCCAGCATTCCGAAGATGAAGCCGAGTTCCAGCCCCACGAAGATGCTTGGCAGCGCCGAAGGGATGACGAAATACCGGAACACCTGCCACCGCGTCGCGCCCTGAAGGCGCGAAAGCAGCAGGTGGTCCTGGTCCACCCCTTCGAAACCAGCCATCGTGTTGGCGAAGACGACGAAGAAGGTGAGGCTGCCGGCCATGACCGCATTGGAGAAGACGCCGATGCCGAACCACATGATGAAGAGCGGAGCCAGGGCGATGCGCGGCAGGCTGTTGAACGCCGTGAAGAAGGGGCGCAGGACCTTGTTCACATAGGGCAGTTGCGACAGCGCGAAGGCGAGCAGAACCCCCGCCACGGCGGCGACGACAAAGCCCGAAAAGGCCGACAGGAGCGTGGTTCTGGTATCCACGGTGAGCAGGTCGGTCGCCAGACCTTTCAGCAGCTGATCCCAGATCGCGGAGGGATAGCTGAAGAACAGCACGTTGATCTGCTTCGTCTGCCCTGCCCACTCCCAGAGGCCGAGGAACAGCACGCTGATCGTGGCCCATCCGAGAGCCACGGCGACAGGCGAGTTTGCCAGGTTCTTGCGCGGTCGCGCCACGGGCATTGCCGCGGCCACGCCGGAGTCATCATCGCGGGCCGTGGGCGCGCGCGACATCGTAGTCGCCTGCGAACTCGTCATATCTGAACCTCATCGCGGAACACGTTCCAGATTTCCTGGAACAGCGCATGGAACTTGTCGCTTCCCTGCAACTCACTCAGGGAACGCGGGCGTTCGAGCTCGATCTTGAAATCGGCCTTGATGGCGCCCGGCCGCGCTGAGAAGACCAGCACCCGGTCGGCCATAAGGATCGCCTCGGTCAGGTCGTGAGTGACGAAAAGGACGGTTGAATTCAGCCTTTCCCAAAGGCTGAGGAACTGCTGCTGGAGGCTGAGACGGGTCTGGGCGTCGAGGGCCGAGAACGGCTCGTCCATCAGGACCGTGGTCGGCTCGGTGACAAGCGTCCTTGCCACTGCGACCCGCTGGCGCATGCCGTGCGAGAGCTGGGCAGGATAGGAGTTGATGAACGCCCCGAGTCCCACCGCCTTCAGGGAGGCCGCGGCCGCGTCTTCGGCCTTCCGGCGAGAAATCCCCCGCAGCTCCAACGGGAGCGAGACGTTCTGGACCGCCGTTCGCCACGGCATCAAGGCGTCACGCGCGAGAAGATAACCGACGTCGCGGTCCCCGACCTTGGGCTTCTGTCCGTCGAGGCGCACGCTGCCGGCGAATGGGTCGATCAACCCCGCCACCATGTTCAGCACCGTCGTCTTGCCGCACCCGCTCGGGCCGACCAGTGCAACGAACTCCTGTTTCTTGATGACAAGATCGGTCTTGCGCAGCACTTGCACCGGCTTGTCGCCCGGCGATTTGGGCGCAAACCAATGCGCCACGTCGGTGAGGGTTACGGTTTTACCACTCATCTCAATTCCCATTATTTGGAGACGGATGGAGCGCCGCCGCCAGGCGGCGCTCCTAGGCCAGGCTTAGGGCACTATGATGTCTTTCGAGCCTTCCCAGATCAGGGACTTGACATCGATCAGTTCGGGGACCCGCCCGTTGTCATAGGCGAACTGGGCCCACCCCTGGAGCGCGCTTACACTGAGTTCGGCGCTGACCTGGGGTATGAATTGCCTGACACGCTGGAGAAGCAGGGCTTCGCGATCGGCCACCCCCTCGGGCGAGGGCGCCCGCTCGCGAACGATGCCGACCACTGCATCGAAATTGGCGGGATCCTTGATCCAGGCGATGGCTTCGCTGTTGGCCGCGACGAAGCGCTCGACCACCTCCGGGTTCTCCTCGATGTAGCTCGACTGGGCCGCCCACTCCAAAGAGGCTCCGCGCATGGTGGCGATCACCGGCAAGGTCTTCGTCTCCGGATCCCGGAGGTCGCCGATGACCTTTCCGCCCGTGAGGGTCGCAGCGATGTCCATGCCATCGCTCCACAGCTGAATGGCGTCGACCGTACCATTCTGCAGCGCGGCGATGCCGGCCGGCGGCGCACCGTATGCGACCCAATTGGCATCGTCGGGGTTGAGCCCGGCCGCGATGAAGTTCGCACGAGCGAGCGCGTTGGTCGTCGAGCCCAGGGCATTGACCCCGATCCTCTTGCCGACGAGATCCTTCATGACGGCCGGGTAGCCTTCGGCCTCATGGGGCATTTCAAGATCCTTGCGGACGACGAGCGCGTAGTGGATGGTGGAGTTCATCCCGGCCACGATCTTGATGTCCATGCCCTGGCTGTAGGGCACGAGCGCGGTTTCCGGCGCCGTCGACACGAAATGCACGCCGCCCTGCACCGACGCTGCATAGGCGGCCGGCGCCGACGGGATCGGAACCATGACAGCCTTGAGACAATGCCGCTCAAACGTGCCGGATTCGATCCCCGCCCAAGCGACGATGTTCTGGATCAGCCCGGCATATTCCTGGAGCTTGATCTCGTCCTGCTTTTCGCAGGTCTTGGTTTCGGCGCTGGCGCCCTGAAGCGTTGCGAAAACGCTTCCGAACGCGACGACCAACGCTGACATGGCGGTAGAAACCCGCGCCCGGCCGCGAGCCAGCTCCGACGTCTTGTCTTTCGACCTCATGATGGCATTACCTCCCAGGATTGCCGATTACTTCAGCCTGTCTCGGACCTCTCCCCGAGCAGCTCAACCCCGCCGGAATTGAGAAGCGCGACGGCTGAAAACATAGACATCATATATATGATTTATCTTAGGTCAATCATATATCGATGCCGAACGCGGAGCACGCAGAGCCCTATCCACATCGCCGATTGCAGAGCTCTAGCGTTGCTCCATCTGCTTGTTTTTACAGGACTTATGCGGCATCAAGATGTTCGTGCCCGGCTTGCGAGCGGCGCAGAAAACTCTCATGGACGGCCAGTGCCGAGAAAGCGAGAGCCGCGTCCTCCAGCTCGTCGAACACCGGAATGCCGAGGCCCAGAAGATGCTCGCGCAGCGCATTCCGCCCCTCTTCGACCTCCGGCTCGCCGCCTGAACGCAGCACCAGCGCCAGGTGGGGCGCGTTCGACTCCTGATGGCGCAGGGCTGCCGCGCCGTTGACGAAATTGGGCACGATCTCGCGATCCTGATATCCGAGCATCACCGACATGTTGATGTGGGTGACGATCAGATCGATGTCCCGGTCGAGCATGATGCCCTTCAAGATCTCGACCCCGATCCTTCCGCTGTCCAGCTTGAGGGTGGTGCCGGGAGCGTCGATGGGATTGGCGATGCTGGTTCCGGGGGGCAGCTTCAGCGCCTCCAGCGCATCGTTCGCCGCTTGCGAGAGCGCCGGAACGTCCAAGCCAACACGGCTGAACGCATCGGCGGCCAGAACGCTCGTTCCCCCGCCATTGCCGAACAGCGAGACCCTTCGCGTCGCACGGTCCGTGCGCGGCGCGACGGTCTGGAAGACAAGCAACGCGTTGACGAAACGGTCGAGGCTCTCGACCAGCACCGCGCCGGTCTGGCGGGCCAGCGCCTGCCAGATCCGGTCGTCGGCCATCAGCGCGCCCGTATGGGACATCGAGGCTCGCTGCCCGGCCGCCGTGCGGCCGCCCTTCAGGATGACCACCGGCTTGGCGGCGCCGGCGCGGCGCAGCACGTCAAAGAAGGCGCGGCCCCTGACGATATCCTCCAGATAGAGGCCAACGACCCGAATGGCGGGATCGGCCAGCATGTGTTCCAGCAGTTCGACGGGTCCAAGGTCCGCACTGTTGCCGACCGAGATGACCGAGTGGAAACCCACTCCCCTCATCCGGCCGCGCGTGAGGATATCCGTCGAAAGCCCGCCGCTTTGTGAAATGATCCCGACAGGACCGGACTTCAGCGTGGTCGGCTGCGCGTGAAATGAAATCCGGCCCCCACTTGAATGGGTTCCGATGCAGTTCGGCCCGAGGAGACGTACGCCCGCGGCGCCGCAAGCCTCCAACAATTCGTCTTGCAGGTCGTGCCGGCCGACTTCCGCGAAGCCGCTCGAGACCACCTGCGCGAACCTCACCTTGTTCGCCGCCCCGGCGAACAATCCCGGCGTGCGTTCGGCCGCGACGGCGATGTAGGCGTAGTCCACTTCCCCGGGCATTTCCGCCAAGGACGGATAGGTGCGAAACCCTTCGACCTCGGCGGCCTTGGGATGGATGACGTAGACCTCGCCCTCGAAGGACAGCCGGCGAAGGTTGCGCAAGAAACGGTTGGCGACCGAATCCCCCGTCGCCGAGGCGCCGACGACAGCGACTGCGCGCGGAGCGAACAGGGCACCGAGATCGCGCTGCGATGCGATCGTATCCATCAGTGAACGTCTCCCTTGAGAATGATCCGCGCATCGACCGCCACGACCCCGTCTGCGGTGGCGATCATGGGATTGATGTCGAGTTCCGAGACCGCCTCTTCCAACGCGAGCAGAAGCCCACCCTCGCCGCCGATCGCCAGCAGCGTCTCCTCGATCGTCTCGAGGTCGACCGCCTGCGAACCGCGCCATCCGTCGAGCAGCTTGCGCCCCTTCAGCTCGGCAATCATGTCCCTGGCGTCGGCGCGCGTAATCGGACAGATCCGGAAAGCCACGTCCGCCATCAGTTCGACCAGGATGCCGCCCAGGCCGAACATGACGGTCGGTCCGAAACGCGGATCGATGGCGCCGCCGACGACGATTTCGGTTCCGCGGGGGATGCTTTCCTCGACCAGCCAGCCATCCGAGGGGGCCATCAGTGATCCGAGCCGCGACTTCATGTCCGCGATCGCTGCCCGAACGGCCTCCAGATCCTGCAAGTTGAGCGCCACGCCGCCGTGCTCGGTCTTGTGAACGATCCGCTCCGACATCACCTTGACGACGAAGGGAGGCCTGAGGGTTCCTACCGCAGCCGCCGGATCCTCGTCGAAGGCCAGGGTCACACCGCGCGGCACGCGCAGCCCGAAGCTCTCGAGCACCGATTTTGCTTCGGCCTCCCTGAGCAAGGGCCGGCCGGCGCGCGCTGCCTGCACGACATATTCGGCCACCTTCTGCCTGTCCATGGACATCTCAAACTCTCCTTGATCAACGATCATGCGCAGCGCTTGCGTCGAAGATCACATCGGCAAGCATGGAACATCGGCGGCTGACACCACGCTCGTTCGCCTCATCCTGCGACCGCTTTCCGGCCGGGCTGTTGCGCCAGGCAAGCGTGGCCTCGAGATCGCTCGTCTCTATGATGGCGATGTACCTGCGGCTTCCTTCAGGCCCCTCGGTCACACGCAAGCGCTGGACGGCGACAACGCCCGGCGTGGCCAGCACCTCGTCATAGTGGGGTCCATGCATCCACTCGTCGAGTTCAGCCTCCGCGTCGTACATGACCACGACAGCTTGTCTCATGCCGTCTCCTCCACCTCTTGCCGACACTGCCGGAGCCAAAATTTGCGCGGCTCAGGGCCCGGGAATGATCCGCATCTCGACGAGCCGTCCGATCTGCCGTTCGAACATCTCCCGGGCGTCGACCGATGCCGTCCATCCGGCCCGCCGCGCCTTACCCAGGCACGAGACCTGGTCGTAGTCGGCCCCATAGGCCCAATCGAGGAACGACCAGTCCACGAGCTCATCCATACGATGGTATTCGAGACCGCGCCGCGCACAGATCTGCTGCCACAGCGGCTCCTTGTCGGCCATGTATTTTGCCAGGCTGATCGTCCGGACAGGCCCGGCTTCCATCCCGAACTGCCGCGCCAGGTGCGGCCACAGGTTGCACCAGCGCTCGACCTCTCCATTGGTCATGTTGAAGGCCTCGTTGGCGCAGCCGGGCTCCGTTCCCGCCCAGACCATCGCCTGCGCGAGCAAGGCAGCGTCCGTGAACTGGTACATCGCCTCGAAAGCGCCCTTGGCGCCCGGAAAACACAACGGCAAACCGAGCTCGCGCGAGATCGCGGCATAGAGGCAGAGCCCGAGCAGGTGGCTCATCGGGCTGCCGATCGCAGGCCCGCAGATGCAGTGCGGGCGCAGCGCGCTCCATGCCCAGGATTTGCCCTTCTGATGTTCCGCGATCCAGTCCTGCTGGTCGTAGTAGAAATTCGGCGGCATGTGGCGCGGGTCGTCCTCCCGGGCCGGGGTCTTGAAGGGCCCCAGGTGGTTGCCATACCACTTGGTGCCATGCAGGAGCACGACCCGGCTGAGACGAGGACTGGCCGCCTCGATGCCCTCGACGAGGTTGCGCAGCATCTGAAGGTTCAGCGCCGCCTCCCGTGTAGGGTCGGCGTGCCGAACATGTGCGCCGTAGAAGACATGGGTGACGCTGGACAGATCCCGCAACGCCCGGGCGCAGTCCTCAGCCGACATCAGGTCGAGCGCTAGAAAGTTCGCCCGTGTTGCGAAATCGGGGCGCCGGCGCGATATCGCGGTGACGTCCCATGTCTCGTCTTTCTCGAGATGTTCGAGAAGGGCGCGCCCGGAGATGCCCAGGGCGCCGGCGACGATGCAATGCTTCTTCATGCGGATTGCTCCGTATCGGCGCGGCAACGTTCAGCGCGCAGGGCGGGACCGACGCGCGGGCCGCAAGGGCGATCGCGCCGGCAGTCGGGCATGAGCGTGGCTCAGCCGTCGATGGTGACGACGCTGTCGCCTTCCGCGATTGCGTCGCCCTCCTTCACATGGACCGTGCGCACCACGCCGCTGTCGCTGGCGACGACGGGAATCTCCATCTTCATCGCCTCGATGATGGCAACCGTCTGGTTCTCGGAAACCGTCTCGCCTTCCGTGACCAGGATCTTCCAGATGGTGCCCGTCAACGAAGCTTCTACTTGAATGTCGCTCATGATCTTTCCTCGACGAATTCTTGCGCTGGGCTCAGTAGCTGGTTGGCCAGGTTGCGAGCACATGCTGCCCGACGCCGTCGCCGCGATGCACTTCGAGCAGCCCGATCAGCCGGTGGCGGGTCTCGCGCGGGTCGATCACTTCATGCCCTTCGTAGAGTTCGGCAAGCTGCCAGGCCGAGCTGTCGCGGCTGATCTGCTCGACCAGCTCGGCAAAGCGTTCGGGGTCGCCCTGCTTGGTCACGCCGTAGAGAACGTTGACGCCGACTTCAGGCGCCATGAACCCGAGATCCGCGGTAGGCCAGGTCAGCACTTCGTCTGAATTCTTGCCGCCGCCCATGTTCAGGTAGGCTTGGCCATAGCTCTTGCGCATGATCACCGAGATCTTCGGCACGGTCATCAACGACAGCGCGTTCATCCAGTTGATGATCCTGCCCGCCGCACCGCGCAGTTCGCCCTCCAGCCCGATCATGAAACCGGGCTGATCGACGAGGAAGACGACCGGAATGTTGTAGCTGTCGCAGAGCACGAGGAAGCTGATCGCCTTGTTGCAGGCGTCCACATCGATTGCCCCACCCTTGAAGAAGGTATTGTTGGCGAGGAAACCGACGCTGTGCCCGTCAAGGCGCGCGAGCATGGTGGTGATGGACTTGCCGAAGCGGCCCTTGAGTTCGAACAGGCTGTCGCGATCGGCGATGGCGGCGATGATCTTGCGAACATCGTAGACCTGCGTGGAACTCTCGGGAAGGATCTTCAGTATGTCGTCCGCCTCCCCGCCCGCTTCCTGTGAGGGCGCCACCGGCGGCGCTTCGCCATTGTGGGACGGCACATAGCTGAGGAAGCGCTTGACGGCTTCGAGGGCTTGTTCGTCGGTGTCGACGACCATGTCGACACGGCCCGTCTTGTCGGCATGAAGACGCCACCCGCCAAGCTCCTCGGAGTCGACCGGCTGGTTGATCGCCAGCGACGTGACCTTGCCGCTGGCGACCGCCATCGTGGCGCCCTTGCGCATGACGACGAAGTCGGACATGTGGCCGTACCAGGTCGAAGAGCCGTAGCAGGCCCCCAGCTGAGCCGAGACCCACGGCGTCTTGCGGTTGCGCAAATATTCCGCCGGATCCTGGCCGAGGATGGCGCGGCCCTGCGCGCCCATCCGGTCCGGCATCCGCGCGCCCGTCGATTCACCCAGGAAGACCATCGGCAGGCCGCGCTTGGTTGCTACCTCGCGCATATGCCGGATCTTCTTGCCGTTGATGACGGAGCTTGACGCTCCCACCACCGTAAAGTCGTTCGAGACGATGGCGACCCCGCGGCCGGCAACCTTGCCATAGCCGGCAATCTTGCCGTCGGCCGGGGTCTTTTCGCGCATGTTCGGGAGATGCGACGTCGCCAGCATGCCGCTCTCGATGAAGCTGTCCGCATCGAGCAGGGCGTCCAGCCGCTCGCGCGCGTTCAGATGCCCCTCTTCGCGCCGCTTGGCCAGCTTGGCCTCGCCGCCCATCGCAAGGGCCTTCTTCCGACGCCGATCGAGCTCGCCCAAAACCTTTTCAAATGCCATTTCCAAGATCCCCTAAAGCATGCCCTGCATCGGATGGCCGGCCCACATGCTCTCGCGCACGAAGCGGGTATGGACGTCGCCCTCGAGGAATGCAGGTTCCGAAAGAAGCCGTTGATGGAACGCAACGGTGGAGGGCACGCCCGTGATCTCCATCTCGCCAAGCGCACGCTTCATGCGGGCCAGCGCTTCCTCGCGGTCACGCCCCCATGTGATGACTTTGGCCATCAGCGAGTCGTAGTAGGGAGGCAGGTCGTAGCCCTGGTAGACATGGCTGTCGACGCGCACGCCCGGCCCCGAGGGCAAGATCAGGTCGGTCAGCTTGCCCGGCTTCGGCATGAATCCGCGCTCGGGGTCCTCGGCGTTGATCCGGCACTCGATCGCGTGCCCGCAAAACACGACGTCGTCCTGGGTGACCGGCAGCTTTCCGGTATCGGCGATGACCAGCTGCATCTTCACCAGGTCGGAATTCGTGACCATTTCGGTCACCGGGTGCTCGACCTGGATGCGCGTGTTCATCTCGATGAAGTAGAAGTCGCCGCTGGCAGGATCGAGGATAAACTCCATGGTCCCTGCCCCGCAATACGCGACCTTCCTGGCCAGCCGGCAGGCGGCGTCGGCAATGTCGGCGCGCTGCTTCTCGCTGAGCGCGGGGGATGGGCTTTCTTCAACCAGCTTCTGGTGGCGGCGCTGGATCGAACAATCGCGCTCCCCGAAATGGACGATATCGACGCCATCGCCCATGATCTGCACCTCGATGTGGCGCACGCGCGGGAGATACTTCTCGATATAGACTTCGCCGTTGCCGAAGGCGCTTTCGGCCTCGCGGGTCGCTGAATCGAGCGCGGCGTCGAAGCCGGCCTCCGATTCCACCACCCTCATGCCGCGCCCGCCACCGCCGGCAGACGCCTTGATCAGCACCGGAAACCCGATCTCCCTCGCCAGCTTCAGACCTTCGGCGCGATCGACGATCGGATCTGTCGACCCTGGCGTGACGGGAACGCCAGCCTCGATGGCGGCACGGCGCGCAGCCGATTTGTCCCCCATCAGCCTGATCACTTCGGCCGAGGGACCGATGAAGCGAAGCCCGGCCTGCGCGCAGAGTTCGGCGAATTCGGCGTTCTCGGAGAGGAAGCCGTAGCCCGGGTGCACTGCATCGCAGCCCGTCTTCAAGGCCGCTTCCACGAGCACCTTGGGCAGGAGATAGCTCTGCGATGCCGGAGGCGGGCCGATCAGCACGCTTTCGTCGGCAAGCTTGACGGGCAGCGAATTCTCGTCGGCCGACGAGTGAACCTGAACCGTCTCCATCCCGAGGTCACGACAAGCACGGATAATGCGAACGGCGATCTCGCCCCGGTTTGCCACGAGGACTCTGTGCAGCGTCATATCGACCTCCCTGAATCGGAGCACTAACCCCTATGTGATACATGTCATATATATGAATTAGGACAGGGTCAAGCGTGTCGGATTCGAATTTTCCCCCA
The DNA here is from genome assembly GCF_028826155.1 of Mesorhizobium shangrilense. Lineage (NCBI taxonomy): Bacteria > Pseudomonadati > Pseudomonadota > Alphaproteobacteria > Hyphomicrobiales > Phyllobacteriaceae > Arvimicrobium > Arvimicrobium flavum. The sequence goes on along the minus strand of NZ_JAQGPN010000003.1, from coordinate 19,651 downwards.
GCGGCGACACCCCTTCATTGTGCCGGGATAACAGCGCGTCGCCTGGCGCAGACAGGCTGGGTGGAGCGGCATCGCCGCCCCCGCCGGCCTCGGGCAAGGAACCAAGATTTCGACCCAGCGTTTGCCGAGCTCAACAGGAGAAGAGCCGTGTCCAACGATAGGGAATTCAAGACCAAGTTCTGGGACTCGATCCGGTCCGACATGACCGCCATGGTCGGCGTCGCCGGGGTCTCGCCGCGGCCCATGACCGCCCAGTTCGACGGAGATCGCCCCGTGATCTACTTCTTCACGGCAAAGGACACCGACCTTGCGGAAGCCGTTTCAACCGGCAAGGAGGCGAACGTCACCTATGCCGCCAAGGGGCACGACCTGTTCGCCAGCGTGAACGGGACGCTTCAGATCGACAACGACCGAGCCGTTATCGATCGGCTGTGGAACCGCTACGTCGCTGCCTGGTTCGAGCAGGGCAAGGACGATCCAAAACTGTGTTTGCTGAGGTTCGATCCGAGGGACGCCGAGATCTGGAAGGACGCCTCGAGCTTCGTCGCCGGCGTGAAACTGTTCCTCGGCATGGGAGATCCCAAAGAGGACTACAAGGACAGCGTCGCGCACGTGAACATGAAGTAGGGATAGCGCCGGCCGCGCGTCGGCCTATAGCGCGGCCGAATTTCCCTCATCATGCGAGTGTGTCGCCGCGGTCGGTGGCGCGGCCAGGAGCCGGGAAACCAGGGACAGGCCGCCCACCAGGTAGACCACCGCGCCGACGAACAGCATGATGGTGCCGCCGAGCTGCTGGTCCTGGCCGCTGTCCAGCACCGTCCCGAAACAGGTCACTTCGCCGATTCCATAGAGCGAACGCGGACTGAGGGCCAGGAGCGCGCCGAGCAGGGTCATGTGGATGGAGGTGAGCAGAAGCGCCCCGGCGCCCGCAGCGGCGTGTCTTCGTTCGCCGGACGCCGCGAGGCTGGACGACCAGAGCAGGACGCCAACGCCGAGAAACGTCGCCTGCTCGGCCACGGTCGCGAGCAGGGACGCCTCGGCCGCCGCGCGCATGACGGGGGCGTGCCAGGTCCAGACCGCAAACAGCTCCATGACGGACGCCAGCACCGGCAGCGCGGCAGGCATGGTCGGACCGAACTGCCACCTGCTGGGCAATCCGATCGCGATCAGCGGCGCGGCAATGGCGATGACGCCCATATGGGCGAGCATGTGCGCCGCGAAGGATTCTCGCCAGCTCCCCAGCAACGGACCGAACCAGATCAGCGCCAGCACCACGAGCCCCAGCGAGAGCGCAAGACGTTTCACCGCAGGCACCCCGTCAAGAAGAGCGCCGGCAGCGCGGTGAAGATGACCGCGACGAAGCTCAGGCCGGAAAGCAAAAGGGTCGCGTAGCCCTGGAAAAGCAGGCGATCCCTGCGCGTGGGGTCATCATGCGGCGGGTCGCCCGTGCCGAAACCCCACTGCCGCCAGGCCAGCGTGGCGGAGAGCGCGATCATCGCGAGCGAAAGCACGGTCACTACCGCGATTGCGATACGCAGATTGCCGAAATCCCCGCCGAGCAGGGCAGGCTTCTCGCAGAAGATGGCCGCGCCGACATAGCAGACGAGGAAATGCAGCGCCCAGACCACCGGCGCGGTGAACAGAGTCCAGAGCGACTCGACCTGTTTCGGCAGGAGACGCCACATCAGATCGCCTCCGGGAACAGGCCGACGACCGAGAAGGTGATGACCGCCGTGATCAGCATGAAGTGCCAGTAGAGCGTGATGTTGTGAAGTTCCATGTCGTACCGGGGCGTCAGCCGGCCGGCGATGCTGCGGGCAAGGCAATAGGCCTGCATAAGGATGCCCAGGATGCCGTGGATGGCGGTCCAGAGCACGAGGATCCACACGATGGCCGGATAGACATGGGCGGTGGGGTCCATGCCGGTCGTCCACGGTCCCGCGAGCCCAGCCGCGCAGGCCAATGCCGAAAGCAGGGCCCCGCCCGCCAAGAGGAGGCGCGTCGCCGCGATGCCGCCGCGTCGGTTGATCTCGCGCGCCGCGATCGTGGCGGCCCACGCGGCTGCGAACAGCAGCAGCGCCACGAGCGGCCAGAACATTCCGGGGCCTGCCGTGCCGCCGGTGAAATCCTCATGGATGGTCCAGAAGAAGAAATAGCCGAACACGAGGCTGGCGAAGGCCGTCCCGTCGCCGGTCATGGTGATGAACATGGCCCACCAGCCGGTCGACTTCACGCCGGAGGCGTAGAGCGGCAGGCTGACGCCGCGACCGATGTCCTTCTCTTCCTTCTCGGGGATTTCACCCGTGCCGGTCCACAGCCACCAGATCACCGCCGCGATGAAGGCCAGTCCGGACAGGAGCGAGACGATCCACCATTTGAAGGTCAGCGCGATGAAGACCGTTCCCAGCGTCGCTGCGCTGACGACGGTGACGTAGGAAGTGCCGCCCACGCGCAGGACCTGTTCGGGCTCGGCGTCGAGGACGGAGGTCACCAGCGTTTCCCGGCGGCCTTCCCTGGCGTCCGGAAGGTACCATTCGCCGTCGTTGACCTGGCGGGCGAGGTCCTTCTGGTCCCATAGCGGATAGCGGCTCTCGATGCGCGGGATGGAACGGACGCCCCAGTTCTCCTCCGGCTCGTTGATCCATTCCAGCGTACCGGCGTTCCACGGGTTCTGCTCGCCGCGCCGCTTGCGCCGGCGGTTGAGCGTGACGTCGACGACCACCGCGAACATGCCGATGCCGAGGATCACGGCGCCCAGGGTGGAGATCAGGTTCAGCCAGTCCCAGCCGATGTCGGCCGGATACGTGTAGACGCGCCGCGGCATGCCGCGGAGCCCGGCCAGGTGCATCGGGAAGAAGGCGATGTTGAAGCCGCAGAACATCAACCAGAACGCAAACCGGCCGACCCGGTCCGACATGTGCTTCCCGTCGATGAGCGGGTAATAGTAGTAGAGCCCGGCGAAGACCGGAAACAGCATGCCGCCGATCAGGACGTAGTGCAGATGCGCCACGATGAAGTAGGTGTCGTGCGCCTGCCAGTCGAAGGGAGCCAGCGCCACCATCACGCCGGTCAGTCCGCCCATGACGAAGATGGCGATGCCGCCCATCGCGAACAGCATCGGCGTCGAGAAGATCACCCGGCCGGCGAGCATCGTGGCGATGAAGACGAAGATCTGCACCGCTGTCGGGATGGCCACGGCCTCCGACGCCGCCGAGAAGAAGGCCAGCGAAATCTGCGGCAGGCCGGTCGCGAACATGTGGTGCACCCACAGGCCGAAGGACAGGAAGCCGGTGCCGACGGCGGCGAGCACGATCCAGGAATAGCCGACGATGGGACGCCCGGCGAAGGTCGGGATGATCATCGCCAGCAGCGCGATCGCCGGCAGGAAGATGATGTAGACCTCCGGGTGCCCGAAGATCCAGAACAGGTGCTGCCAGAGCAGCGGATCGCCTCCGCGGGCCGGGTCGAAGAACGGCCAGTCGAACATGCGCTGCATCTCGAACAGCAGGTCGCCCGCGATCAGGGGCGGAAACGCGAACAGGATCATCCCCGCGACGATCAAGAGGTACCAGGCGAACAGCGGCATCAGGTTGACCCGCATGCCCGGCGCCCGGCACTTCATGATGCCGACGATGAGCTCGACGGCGGCCGCGAGCGACGCCACTTCGATGAAGGAGAGGCCGAGCAACCAGATGTCGGCGCCGATCCCGGCCTGTTCGCTGGTTGCGAGAGGCGGGTACATGAACCAGCCGGAATTGGGCGCTGCGCCGAAGAAGATCGACCCGCAGACGAAGACGCCGCCGATCAGGAAACTCCAGAAGCCGAAGGCGCCGAGCCGCGGAAACGGGAGTTCGCGGGCCCCCAGCATTGGCGGCAACAGGAAGATCGCCACCGCCTCGAAGATCGGCACGGCGAACAGGAACATCATCACGGTGCCGTGCAGCGTGTAGACCTGATTGTAGAACTCGGCCGACAGCAGGTCGTTCTCCGGGACGGTCAGCTGCGCGCGGATGAGCAGGCCGAGGAGCCCGGCGAACAGCATGAAGGCGAAGGCGGCCGAGCCGTACCAGAGGCCGACCTGGGTGTTGTTGACCGAAGTCCAGTAGCGCCAGCCCTTCGGCGCCGCCCAGACCGCGCGCAGCTGCGCCTCCTCTTCGGCGCCATTGCGACGGGATATCGGAGCGTCGCTCATTGCAACCCTTTCAGCCAGGCGGCGATCTCGGCCAGCTCCTCGGCAGACAGGTCGAGGTAGGACGGCATCTGGCTCAACGGCTTGAGGGAGCCCGGATGGGCGACGAAGCGGGCCAGGGCTTCGGGGTCGTTTTTCATCAGCGCTGCGCCGATGGTGAGGCGCGAGCCGACATGCGAGAGGTCCGGTCCGGAAGCGCCCTGCGCCGGCGTGCCGTCGACGCGGTGGCAGTCGCCGCAGCCTTCGCGCAGGAAGATGTCCTGGCCGCGCCCGCCGATCCCGGGCGAGGGCGTACTGCGCGCATCGAGCCAGGCCTCGAACTCGGGCGGCTCCATGACGATCGCGGCAAACGCCATCAGCGCGTGCGACGTCCCGCAGAATTCGGCGCACTGGCCGCGATAGACGCCCGCCTTGGTGCCCAGCAGCGACAGGCGGTTGGTGCGGCCGGGAATGAGGTCCATCTTGCCGCCGAGCGCCGGGATCCAGAAAGAATGGATCATGTCGCGGCTCTCCAGCGAGAACTCGACGCGCTGGCCGACGGGCAGCCGAACCTCGTTTGCCGAGACGATGCGTGAACCGTCCGGGCGATGGTAGACGACATGCCACCAGAACTGGCTGCCCGCCACTTCGACGCGAAGCCCCGTCTGCTCGTGGCCTGCAAAGGGCCGCAGCGACGGCATCAGCCAGAACGCATAGGCCAGCAGCGCGGTGAGCACGCTGACCGGGAACACCACGCCGGCCCACAGGATCAGCCTGCCCGCCGCCTCCTCCGAGATCGGACTGCGGTTCCAGCGCGCGGCATAGAGCGACAGCGCGACGACACACGCCCAGATGACGGCGCCGCCGATCGTCATCGTCCAGAACAGGGTCGCGACCTGGCTTGCCTCATCGCCGGCCGGGTCGAGTGCGGACTGGACGCCGCTGCACGAGGCGAGCAGCGGCGACCCCGCCAGCAGCGCGCCAGCGCGACATGGACCGGCGCGCGAGGAAGCGGCCGGTCGTCCTTCAACCCGTTCGGGCAACTCGTTGCGGCTGATGGCCCTCTCCATCGTTGCGAACCTTCCAGGTGCCTTCCTGCCGGAGCGGCCCGGACGCCGCGTTCGTCTGGCCAAGTCGGCTATCCTTCCTCCCTCGCGCGCTATCGATCCGGCCCCATGCTGTCGGCAAGCCGCTCCCTGAGAGCGGCGACGTCGGCAGGCGAAACCGCGCCGCCTCGGTTGCCCCAGCTCGACCGAACATAGGTGGCGACCGCCGCGACCTGCTCGTCGGTCAGCTTCCAGTCGAAGGCGGGCATGGTGAGCGGCGTCGGATGCGCCTTGGTCGGCACGGCGCGCGCGCCCTCGAGGATGACGCGGACAACCGTCGTGGCGTCTTGATTGTTCACCTTGCCCGAACCGGCCAGAGGGGCGAAGAAGCGCGGCACCCCCTGCCCGCCAGAGACGTGGCAGGCGCTGCAATTGTCGAAATAGATCGCCGCGCCCGCCTCCATCGTCGCGCTGTCCGGTTCGGAAGGCGAGGGTCGTTCCTCCCCCTCCAGATCCTTGAGGTAGACGGCGATCGCCCGCACATCTTCCTCGACCATGTGCTGCGTCGAATACTCGATCACCTCCGACATGATGGAAAAGGCGGCCGTGTGAACATTGCGCCCGTTCCTGAGGAAGTCGACGATGTCGTCCTCGCTCCAGTCCTCCAGCCCGCCATTCGGCCCGCCGCGGATGTCGGGCGCCGACCAGTTCTCGAGCTGCCCGCCCATCAGATGGCGGTCCTTCTTGTCGGCGCCGGCCAGGTTCTTCTCGGTGTGGCAGCCCGCGCAATGGCCCGGCCCCTCAACCAGATAGGCGCCGCGGTTCCACTGCTGCGATTTCTCCGGGTCGGGCCGAAACGGCTCGGGCTCGAAGAACAGCCATCGCCAGCCGGCCAGCGACACGCGCCAGGAGAGCGGCCACGGCAGCCCGTTCTCCGGCTTCTCCTTCTTCACCCGAGGCAGCGTCGACAAATAGTCGTAGAGCGCGTCAACCTCCTCGCGGGGCATCCTGGAGAAATGCGTGTAGGGGAATGCCGGGTAGAGTCGCGACCCGTCGGGGGCGATGCCCTCATGCATGGCGCGCCGGAAATCGTCACGCGACCAGCGGCCCAGCCCCGTCTCCGGGTCGAAGGTGATGTTGGGCGTGTAGATGGTGCCGAATGGCGTTTCCAGGCCGCGCCCTCCTGCGAACGGCTCTTCGCCCGGCGCCGTATGGCAGCCCTGGCAGTTGCCGGTGATCAGCGCGTAGCGCCCGCGCTCCACCTGCGCGTAGTCGGTATCCTGCGCGGTGACAGGGACGACCCCAGCCAGGAGAGTCGTTGCAAGCGCGGTTGCGACGAGAAGCCCTTTCCTCATGCCTGCACCAACGCGCCGGGGCTCTTGAAATATTGCGCGCGGATGGCGTCGGCCGCCCAGTAGGCGAGCGCCGCCACGGTACCGGTCGGATTGTAGCCGGCGTTCTGCGGAAACACGCCGGCGCCCATCACGAACAGGTTCGATACGTCCCAGCTCTGCAGGTAGCGGTTGACGACGCTGTTCGACGGATTCGTGCCCATGATCGTGCCGCCGGTGTTGTGCGTCGTCTGGTAGGGCATGGAGTCATATGGACCCTCGCGCGGACTGAGCTTGATCTCCCGGCCGCCCATGCGCTCGGCGATCTCGCGGACGCGTTCCGTCAGGAAGGCCGACATCGCCCTGTCGTTGGGGGTGAAGTCGAATGTCATCCGCATCAGCGGGCGGCCATAGACGTCGGTGTAGGTCGGGTCGAGGTCGAGGTGATTGCCGGCATGGGCCATCGAAGCGCCGTGAGCGCCAACATTGGTCGACTTCAGATAATTCTCCGCCACCGCCTTCTTCCAGGCCGAACCCCAGGTCGGCGTGCCCTCGGGCGTACGCTGCCGTTCGATGGGACGGTTGTGGGTGGTCCAGCACGAGATGTAGCCGCCGCCGATGAAATCCAGTCCGGAATGGTCGAAATTGTCGCCGTTGTAGTCGTCGACGCACATGCCGAGCGCCCCGGCGCCGACGAACTCGTTGGTGTACTTGTCATCGAAGAAGACATCGGCGCCCGACATCACCTGGTAGCAATAGTTCTTGCCGACCAGCCCCTCGCCGGTCGCGGGGTTGTAGATCTCGCCGATGCCGGAGAGCATCATCAGCCGCGTGTTGGAGAGCTGATAGGCGCACAGGATGACGAGGTCGGCCGGCTGCTCGTATTCCTCGCCGTTCTGGTCGACATGGATGACGCCGGTGGCGCGGCTTCCCGTGCTGTCGAGCTTGATCCGCAACACCTCGTTGTGGACCTTCAGGCTGAAGTTCGGTTTGCTCATCAGCACCGGCAGGATGGTCGTCTGGGGGCTGGCCTTGGAATAGTTGCCGCAGCCGTACTTCTCGCAGAACCCGCAGTAGGTGCAGGGCGCGAGCTGGCAGCCGAGCGGATTGACATAGGGCTGGCTCATATTGGCGGAGGGGCCGGGAAACGGCTTCAGCCCAAGTTCCTTTGCGGCAGCCTCGAAGCGATGCTGCGCGAAGGTCATGTGCATCGGCGGGCTCGGATATTCGGCGCTGCGCGGCCCTTCGAAGGGGTTGCCGCCTTCGTGAATCTCGCCGTTCAGATTGCCGGCCTTGCCGCCGATGCCGCACAGCTTCTCGAAACGATCGTAGTGCGGCTCGAGTTCGCCATAGGTGACGCCGTAGTCCTGCACGGTGAGACCCTCAGGCATCGGCCCGTAGCGTCCGATGTTGTGGCTGGCGGCCAAAAAATCCGAGGGCAGGAAGCGCCAGGTCTGTCCATTCCAGTGCACGCCGCCCCCGCCGACGCCTTCGCCCGGGAGGAACGATCCCCAGCGCCGCATGGGCAGCGCGGTCTGGCTCCCGTTGTTGCGGAATGTCAGCGTATCGCGCGCGGCGGACTGGAACATCTCCTTGCGCCAGTACCAACGCAATTCGTCCTGTGCGACCGTGGTGGGGAAATGGCTCGGCGTGTCGCGCCATCCCCCACGCTCGATGGCGAGCACGTCCAGCCCGTCTTCCGTCAGTTCCTGCGCTAGGATAGCGCCCGTCCAGCCGAATCCGACAAGCACCACGTCAACCGGCGGGAGCTTCCGCACCATCCTGTTTCTCCTTGCCTGCCTTCAATTGCCGGGATGCGTTCACTCGGCGCTCCATGCCGGCCGGCCGGAAAGGCCTACCGGCTCGATCGAAATCCGAGCGCCGTTGTGATCGAGGTAATCCCGGTAGTCGTAGCGGGCGCCCGGAAACCCGACCAGCTTCCAGCCGACCATGTCGCGGTTGCCGCCGTAGATCGGATCGGAGAAGAAGCCCTCGATCGCGTTGTCCTGCAGCATTCCGAAAAAGGCCGTCGCGGACACGTCCTCAAACTCGAGTCCCTCGTCCTCGATCTGTTTCAGCAGTGCGTCCTGGTCTTCCTCGCCAAGCTCCGCGAACACGCGGCCTGCAAAGCGCTGCCGGCAATGGTTGTCGAGCGCGGCGATGCCGGCGCGATAAAGCGCGGCGGGAGCATGCTCGCTTTGATAGCCCTGTGTCTCGAGCCCATCGGCGAACGGACCCTTCATGTACCAGCGCTCGCCGCGTCCGAACGAACCGGCGAGCTGGTTGTCGATGAAGTCCACCACGCCGGCCTCTCGCGCGCCGGGACCGAGCTCATCTGTCGGGATCAGCCTGGAAACGAGGGCGTCGACGCATCGTCGTTCTGCCGCCGTGAAGAAGCGCGCCGCATCAAACCCCCGGGGGGCGGGCGATGTGCCGGAAATCCATGGAATGGAGCCCGAAAGCGTCCTTGAAAGAGCGCTCGGGACGAAGAGTGGCGCGCTGCCCAGCACCGTCGCCAAAAGCATCCGCCGTCTTGAAATCCGCGAAACCGTCAAAATCCCCTCGCTGCCTTCGAGTGACGGTAACTGCGCGGCGGCGACAAGGTTCCGGAACGAATGGCAATCGTTTGAATTATCAATACGGGCGGGCCGCCGGAGACGTGCTGGATAGGACCATTGCCCCGCATCCGCGGCGATCGTGACGAGGAGAAGAGGGTTTGCTCACATGACCGAGAGACGCGCCGGAGCGGCGAGCAATGGCTAGGAGGGTCGCCGGCTACTCCCGCGCCCAGGTAGCGCTGCACTGGATCGTGGTCGTCCTGGTCGCCTTCCAGTTCCTGGCGCATGACGCCATCGAAGCGTCCTGGCGCGCGTGGCTGCGGGCCGAGCCGCCCCCCGCCGATCACCTGGCGTTGACCTACATGCACATTGCGGCAGGCTCGCTCGTACTGCTGCTCATGCTGGCGCGCATCTATCTTCGGGTGACGCGCGGAGCGCCCTCACCGCCAGCCGATGAGCCGCGATTGCTGCAGTTCCTCTCGGAAGCTGTGCATGGATTGATCTACCTGCTTCTGCTGGCGCTGCCGGTGACCGGAGCTGTCGCCTGGATTCTTGGCGTGGAAGCGTCAGGTGTCGCGCACGAGTTGCTGCAGACGGTCCTGCTGGCCGCGATCGCCGTTCACATCGCCGGCGCCCTGGTCCAGCATTTCGTCCGGCGATCGGACGTCCTGATGCGGATGTTCAAGCCAGAACACCCATGACCAGGCATGCCCTGCCCCGCATGGCAATTGTCACGGGGCGTACGTCCCGCCAAGCGCACGCGGGTTCATCGCACTAGGTTTGCCAGCGGAACCGTGAGCGTCAGGGAGAGCCCGTCGCACCGCCAATCCTTCGCTATCGTCCCATCCAGCCCCTTCAGCGCCGCTTTTTCGAGCGTGGTCCCAAAACCTTCGCGGCAGGACGTCGGGGCAGTGGTGGGCCCACCGCGCTCATCCCATGACAGGTGAAGCATTTGGTCGACCGCCGAGATCCCGACGCTCAATTCTCCCGTCGGCGAGGAAAGGGCGCCATATTTCACGGCGTTCGTCGTGAGTTCGTGCAGGAGGAGCGCCAGCGATGTCAGCGAATTTCCGGCAAGCGGCGCGTCAGCGCCGGTGATGGCGATGCGTGCGCCCTGTTCGTGTTCGTGAGGCGCCACGATTGCCTTCAGCAGGGCAACCACCGTCGTTCCGGCCACGCTTGGTTCGGTCTCCCTGACGAGCTCGGGCAAGGTGAGTTCATGCGCCCGCGCCAGGGCGTGCATGCGCGCCCTCAGATCGGCTTCGAGTTCGGCCACGCTGGTGGCGGGGCGAGCGCTGAGCGAGATCAGGCCGGCCACCAGGCTGAAGAGGTTCTTGATCCGATGGTTGATCTCCTGCAGCAGGATGTCCTTGTGCCGCGCCGCCTCCTTGAGCGCCTCGGCCTGGGCCGCCAGTTCGTCCCGCTGCGCCGCCAGTTGCTGCCGCTGTCGATAGAGCTCGAAGAAGACGTCGACCTTGCTGCGCAGGATGTCCGGCTCGATCGGCTTCTGGATGAAGTCGACCGCGCCGGCCTCATAGCCGCGGAACCGGCGCTGGCTGTCGCCGGTGCCGGCCGTCACGAAGATGATCGGCACGCGGCGGGTGCGCTCATTGCCGCGCATCAGCTCCGCCAGCTCGAACCCGTTGAGGCCCGGCATCTGCACGTCGACGAGCGCCAGCGCCACGTCGTGCTGGAGCAGAAGCTCGAGCGCCTCGTCGCCCGACCGCGCCTTCAGGAGGCGAATGTCGTCCCGCCGCAGCAACGCCTCCAGCGACAAGAGGTTTTCCTCCAGGTCGTCGACCAGTAGAAATGGAACCGGCTCCATATATATTTCAAACCTCTTTCAAGTATTGTGCGATCGCCTCGAGCGACAGGACACGGGCGCTGGGGCACATATTTCGGGCGGCCTCGGGCATCGCGGATGCGAAGGCATCGTCCGGGTTCTGGACGATAGCGGTTCCACCCGCTTCACCCACGGCCCGGAGGCCGTTGGCGCCATCCTGGTTGGCGCCGGTCAGCACGATCGCGATCAGGCCCACGCCATAGGCATCGGCGGCGCTTTCGAAAAGGACGTCGATCGATGGGCGGGAGAAAAGAACCGGCTCATCGCTGGAGAGCGAAAGGGACCGGTCGACTTCGACGAGCAGATGGTAGTCCGGCGGCGCGAAATAGATCGTCCCCCCGCGGATCGGTTCCTTGTCCTCGGCCTCGCGCACGAGCAGCTGGCACTTCGACCGGAACAGGTCGGCCATGATGCTGCGCCGATCGGGCGGCACATGCACCACGACCAGGATCGGCAGGCGAAAATCTGCGGGAAGCGCAGGCAGGATGATCGAAAGCGCATCGAGAGCGCCAGCCGACGCGCCTATGACCACGGCTTCGGGCTCGACGGACATCACGCCGCCCGCTTCTGATAGATTTTTTCCTCACGCACGAAGTCGGCGAACGCACTGGCGTGCTGGGAGAACCGCAGGGTCTCCTTGGCGCCGAGCCCGAGGAAGCCCTTTCGGGCAAGCGAGTCCTTGAAAAGTCCCAGCGCCCGGTCCTGCAAGGCGCGATCGAAATAGATCATGACATTGCGGCAGGAGATGAGATGCATCTCGCCGAAAACGGCATCCGTCACCAGGCTATGGTCGGAAAACACCACGTTCCGGCGCAGGGTCTTGTCGAAGGAGACCCCGCCATAGGCCGCCTGGTAATAGTCGGACAGGGAGGACTTGCCGCCCGACTCCCGATGGTTTTCGGTGAAGAGCGGCGCCCGGTCGAGCGGGAATATGCCCGCCCTGGCGGCTTGCAGCGCCTCGTGGCTGATATCGGTCGCGTAAAAGATCGTCCGGTCTTCCAGCCCCTCCTCCCGGAAAAGGATCACCAGCGAATACAGCTCCTCCCCGCCGCTGCAGCCGGCGACCCAGACCTTGAGCGAGGGATAGGTCCGCAGATGCGGCACCACCCTCTCGCGGATCGCCCTGAAGTAGCTCGGATCGCGGAACATCTCGCTGACCTGGACGGTCAGAAAGCGCAGGAGCCGCGGCAACAGCGACGCATCATGCAGCAGGCTTTCCTGCATCGCGGAGAAGGTGGCAAAGCCCAGCTGCTCGCGGGCCTGCCTGAGGCGTCGCTTGATCGACGCCATCGCATAGTTGCGGAAGTCGTAGTGGTACTTGAGGAACAGAGCCTCCAACAGAAGCCGGATCTCGATGTCCTCGATCTTCTGGGGAGCTGCGACCTCGGTCATTTGGGCATCCAGACGCGGACCAGCGACAGCAGCTTGTCGACGTCGAGCGGCTTGGCCATGTAGTCGTTGGCGCCGGCCTCGATGCAACGCTGCTGGTCGTCGGGCATGGCCTTGGCGGTCAGGGTGATGATCGGCAGCTTCTTCCACGCCGGGTTCCGGCGGATCTCCCGGGTGGCCGCCAGCCCGTCCATGACCGGCATCATGACATCCATGAGCACCAGGTCGATCCGCGTGTCCTGCTCCGTCGAAGCCTTTTGAAGGGCCTCCAGGGCCTCGCGGCCATTGCGCGCGATGTCCACGATCGCTCCGCGCGGCTGCAGGATGTTGGTAAGCGCATAGACGTTGCGCACGTCATCCTCGACCACGAGCACGCGCCGTCCTTCGAGCAGGGCGTCCCGGTTGCGGGCTTTGCGGATCATCTTCTGCTGCTCGGCCGGCAGATCCGAAATGACCTGATGCAGGAACAGGCTCACCTCATCGAGCAGCCGCTCGGGCGACTTCGCCCCCTTGATGATGATGGACTTCGAGTAGCGGCGCAGCCGCTGCTCGTCATCCGCCGACAGTTCCCGCCCCGTGTAGACGATGACCGGCGGAAATGCGTAGGAGCTCTCCTGGCTGAGGGTTTCCAGCAGCGAGTAGCCCGAGGCGTCCGGCAGGGAGAGATCCAGCACCATGCAGTCGAAGGTCTCGTCCTTGAGCAGGTTGAGACATTCGGCGGCCGTACTTGCCGTGACGGTCTCGACATCCGCCGAACCGAGGAGTCTTGCGACCGCCTCCCGCTGCACCGGATCATCCTCCACGATCAGCACGCGGTGGACACGCTGTGAGAGCTTGGCCTCCAGCTTCTGGAGGACATCGACCAGCTGCTCGCGATTGACGGGCTTGACCATGTAGCCGACGGCGCCGAGCGAATAGGCAGTTTCGGTGTGATCGCCCGCGGACACGACATGGATGGGGATGTGCCGCGTCCTGACGTCATTTTTGAGACGGTCGAGGACGGCAAGGCCCGACTGATCCGGCAGGCCGACATCCAGCACGATCGCACTGGGCATGTAGTCCTTGGCGAGGCTCAGCGCCTCCTCTGCCGTGCCGGCCACGATGGCCTGGAAGCCGAGCTCGCGCGACAGGTCGCGCACGATGGCGGCGAAGGTGTCGTCGTCCTCGATGACCAGCAGGACGCGCTTCTCCTCCGTCAGCGCATCACGGTCGTCGTCGAGCTTGCGATGCGCCTTGATGCGCGAGGGCGAAGGAACCGGCTCCGGCGTCGCCATGACGGCCGAGACGCTCGCCAGCTGGTCGCGGGGCGCCACCTGCGCCGGATCATAGCTTTCGGGAATCGTGACCGTGAACGTGCTGCCCTGTCCCGGCTCGCTCTGCAGCTCGATTGCGCCACCCAGAAGGCGCACGAGCTGACGCGAGATCGACAGGCCAAGCCCCGTGCCGCCATATCTGCGGCTGATCGTGCCGTCTGCCTGGTGGAATGCCTCGAAGACGGTCCGCTGCTGTTCCTTGGTAATGCCGATCCCGGTGTCGGACACCGAGAAGGCGACATGGCCGTCGGCGGCGCGACGGATCGAGAGCCTGACCCGTCCCGCCTCGGTGAACTTGATCGCGTTCGAGAGCAGGTTCTTGAGCACTTGCTCGAGCCGCTGCGGATCGGTCTCGATCGTCGGGGCGCACTCCGGCGCAACCTCGACCGCGAAGTCGAGCTTCTTGTCCGACGCCAGCGGCTGGAAGACCTGGCGCAGATTGTTGGCCAGGCGCTCGACGGACACGGTCTCGGGCTGGATCTCGACATGACCGGCCTCGATCTTGGAGAGGTCGAGGATGTCGTTGATGAGGTTCAAAAGGTCATTGCCGGAGGACTGGATCGTCCTTGCGTATTTGACCTGCTCCTCGGTCAGGTTGTCCTCGGGGTTGTCGGCGAGAAGCTTGGCGAGGATCAGCGAGGAGTTGAGCGGCGTGCGGAGCTCGTGGGACATGTTCGCCAGGAAGTCCGACTTGTACTGGCTGGCCTGCTCCAGCTCGCGCGCCTTGAGCTGGACGGAGGCGTTGGCGCGCTCGAGGTCGTCGCGCTGCACCTCCAGTTGCTGGGCTTGCTCTTCCAGTTGCGAGTTGGTCTGTTCCAGCTCGATCTGCTGCTGCTCGAGACGCGCCTGCGACTCTTTCAGCGCCCGGCTCTGCTCCTCCAGCTCTTCGTTGGAAACACGGAGCTCCTCACTCTGCGTCTGCAGTTCCTCGGACTGTCGCTGAGTCTCCTCGAGGAGATTCTGGAGTTCGCCGCGATAGGTCGCCGACCGGACCGCAATGGCGACCGCCTCCGATGCGCGTTCCAGCAGGGCGATGATCCGTTCGTCGATCGGACGCAGGAAGCCGAGTTCGATCACCGTATTCACGGCGCCGTCAACGCTGCCCGGCGCAATGAACAGGTGCTTCGGCTTGTCCTTGCCGAGCGCCGACCCGAAGGCGAGATATCCGTCGGGCACCTCGCCAACCACCATGGACTTGCCTTCCGCCGCCGCCTGTCCCAGCAACCCTTCCCTGGGCATGAAACGCGTCGGTACGCTCGTCTCGTCGGGAACCCCGTAGACCGAGGACCGCTGAAGGTGATTGCCGCTGGTGGTGAAGACCGCGCCGGCGACAGCTCCGACATATCGCGCCAGGAAGTCGAGAATGCTGTTGCCGAGTTGCTCGACGGATTGTTCGCCCAGCATCGCCGAGGCCAGTCCGACCTGACCGGACTGCAGCCATTCGTCCCGTCGACGAGCCAAGCTGGTGCGACGGATCATCAGGCCGATCGCCACGGTCAACGCGATCCCGACAAGACCGGACAGGACGGTGCTGAGGAATGCCGTCTGCTGCGCGCTGGACATTTCGAGAATGCGCTGGACGCGGACTGCCGTCTCTCCCGCCGCCATGGCCGCGATCTGCGATCGAATCGCATCCATCTCGGCCTTGCCGCGGTCCGAGTTCATCATCGCGATCGCCGCATCGAGCCCCTGGGTGCGGCGAACGTCAATGATCGCTCCGAGTTCCGAGAGTTTTGCCTCGACATGCTGCCTGAGTGCGATGAGCCTTTCGCCCTGTCCGGCGTTTCCGCTGGTTTGCTGGCCGATCTCATCGAGCTTGACAGGGATCGCCCGAAGCGCGGCATTGTGAGGCGCAAGATAGCTTTCGTCGTTGGTGAGCAGGAAGCCGCGCTGCCCCGTTTCCGCACCCTGCACAAGCGAAAGCAGTTCGTCGAGCGCAACAATGGAATTATGCGTCTGGACAATCTTGTTGTTGCCGACACGCAACGACTGGATATTGAAATAGGCTACAAGGCTACTAACGATGAAGAAGAGGATGGCGCATGCCAGACCAAGAGCAACACTATGATCTAAGCCAAATGTTCCCGGCGACCCTTTAGATATTTGACGTTGTTCCATAGCACTCTCGTTGAACCTCGAAGCCCAACAAGGGCAAATCACAAAGCCGTCAGGCTCCCCCTGCGCTGAATGGCAGGCGCTGGCTGATCGACTAAATGGACGGGGGCCAACCCGGTAGGGAGCATGCGCCCTGGTGGGGCGCCACGCTGATCGGATACAGGCGGCCCGGCATTGCAGTGGGAAGGAAATAGCAGATCAACGCGCCGAGGCAAATGGCGACGCCTCTTCCGGATCCACGATGCGACGACAGAAGGTTCACAAGGCCCGGCGGCCCACGGGATTGGTGACGCCTTCTTCGCTGATTCGTCCGCCGAGGCCGGACTGAACCGCCCTGGCCGCCGAAGGAATCACCTTCGGCCAGGACTGCGGCATGAGATCCGCCCAGGCGTCAGATATTGGAATGGCGGCCCTTTGACGGGGCAGGCTCCTCGATGGTCGAGGAGCCTGTTGCGCCCGTGGTCGCGTTTGCCGATGCGTTCGCGGCAGGGCCGCCGACGCAGCGACTTCGAGCCTGGACTGCTAGATCTGGTCCTGCAGCT
The DNA here is from genome assembly GCF_028826155.1 of Mesorhizobium shangrilense. Taxonomy (NCBI): domain Bacteria; kingdom Pseudomonadati; phylum Pseudomonadota; class Alphaproteobacteria; order Hyphomicrobiales; family Phyllobacteriaceae; genus Arvimicrobium; species Arvimicrobium flavum. Next base: position 3,346 of record NZ_JAQGPN010000003.1, on the reverse strand, counting down.
CCGGCAGGATGGTGAACAGGTCGCCGACGAGGCCGTAGTCGGCGACCTGGAAGATCGGCGCCTCCTCGTCCTTGTTGATGGCGACGATGACCTTGGAGTCCTTCATGCCGGCCAGATGCTGGATGGCGCCGGAGATGCCGACGGCGATGTAGAGCTGCGGGGCGACCACCTTGCCGGTCTGGCCGACCTGCCAGTCGTTCGGCGCATAGCCGGCGTCGACGGCGGCGCGGCTGGCGCCGACGGCGGCGCCCAGCTTGTCGGCGACCGGCAGGATGACCTCCTGGAACTTCTCCGAGGAGCCGAGCGCACGGCCGCCCGAGATGATGATCTTGGCCGAGGTCAGCTCCGGACGGTCGCTCTCCGACAGCTTGTTCTCGACGAAGGCGGAGAGGCCGGGATCGGCCGCCGCAGCGACCGTCTCGACTTGCGCCGCGCCGCCGTCGCCGGCGGCCTGGAACGAGGCGGTGCGCACGGTGACGACCTTCTTGGCGTCGGTCGACTGCACCGTCTGGATGGCGTTGCCGGCATAGATCGGACGCTTGAAGGTGTCGACCGAGACCACTTCGGTGATCTCCGAGACCTGCATGACGTCGAGCAGGGCGGCGATGCGCGGCGCGACGTTCTTGCCCGAGGTCGTGGCCGGCGCGACGATGGTGTCGTAGCTGCCGGCGAGCGCCACGACGGTCGCCGCCAGCGGCTCGGCCAGGCGCTCGGCAAGCGCGTCGGCCTCGGCCAGCAGCACCTTGCGCACGCCCTTCAGCTTCGATGCGGCGTCGGCCGCCGCCTTGGCGTTCTTGCCGGCGACCAGCACGTCGACGTCGGCGCCGATCTGCAGCGCGGCCGACAGCGCCTTGCCGGTCTGGTCCGACAGCGAAGAATTGTCGTGTTCGGCGATGAGGAGAATTGCCATGTTCGTGTTCCTTTCCCGATCGCTCAGATCACGCCTGCGGACTTGAGGCTCGAGACCAGCTCGGCCACGTCCTTGACCTTGACGCCCGCCTTGCGGCCGCCCGGCTCCTCGGTCTTCAGGACCTTGAGGCGCGGTGCGACGTCGGCGCCGAAATCGGCCGGGCTCTTCTCGTCGAGCGGCTTCTTCTTGGCCTTCATGATGTTGGGCAGCGAGGCGTAGCGCGGCTGGTTCAGGCGCAGGTCGGTGGTGACGATCGCCGGCAGCTTCAGCTCGACCGTCTGCAGGCCGCCGTCGACCTCGCGGGTGACCCTGGCCTTGTCGCCCTCGATCTCGACCTTGGAGGCAAACGTGCCCTGCGCCCAGCCGAGCAGCGCGGCCAGCATCTGGCCGGTCTGGTTGGCGTCGTCGTCGATCGCCTGCTTGCCGAGGATGACCAGGCCGGGCGTCTCCGCCTCGACCACGCCCTTCAGCACCTTGGCGACGCCGAGCGGCTCGACCTCGCCATCGACCTTGACCAGGATGGCGCGGTCGGCGCCCATGGCGAGTGCCGTGCGCAGCGTCTCCTGCGCCTGCGCCGGACCGATCGCCACCACCACGATCTCCTCGACCTTGCCGGCCTCCTTCAACCGGATCGCCTCTTCGACGCTGATCTCGTCGAACGGATTCATCGACATCTTGACGTTGGCCAGCTCGACCCCCGAGCCGTCCGCCTTGACGCGGATCTTCACGTTCGCATCGACAACCCGCTTGACCGGAACCACTACCTTCATAAGTCCTCCAAACTCTCTCCTGCCGTGATCGGCTCTTTGCCTACCGCGTGACTGGCTGTCCTGAACTCCGCGATATGGGCGAATATGTCGATGACGGCGTTGATGTAGACTTCAGCTTCCTGAAGCGTCTCGTAGCCCGCCACCTGCCGCACGTTCTCGCTCATCGACCCGGTGAGGATCGCCGTGATGGCGCGGATGTGCGAGGCGCCCAGCCCCTCCAGCAATCTCTGGTTCTGGCGCAGCCAGTTCGGACCTTTGCGAAAGACCCGGGAGAATCCAGCCGGCACGTCGTCCCCATAGAAGAGCTGGATGGCTATCCGGTTTTCCCAGGCGGAGACGAGATAGGCGCGCGTCCCGGCAAGGAACAGTTTGACGCCGTCGTCGATACCGACCGACCGGAACGCGACGATGGTCGAACGCGTCGCCTCGACCTGCCTCTCCCCATATTGCTCCCACAACGCAGTGAACACGTCGGCCTTGCTGGGATAGTGATAGTACAGGGATCCGACGCTGACGCCGATCTGTTCGGTGATGTCCGCGATGCTGGTTCCGCTGTAGCCCTTGGCGACAAACAGGTCCCTCGCCGCGGCGAGAATGTTCTCGCGCAGCTTCGCCTGTCGCGCTTCGGCTCGGCGGACCGGAGTTTTCGGACCGGATTTCGTTGCTGGCTTCATGGCTTGGCTTTGCCTGCAGATTGAACATGGTTCAAATCTCCAATACGTCATGCGCCCATCGGCCGGCAATATCGCGGAGGACCGCATCCTCAGCCGAGAAAGGCGACAATGGCATCCTGTGTCTCTTCCGGGCGATCATGATGGACCCAATGTCCGGCTCCCTCGAACTCCCGGTAGACGGCGTTCCTGAAATGCTGCGACTGACCGTCGACGAAGGGATCGGAAGCCCAGGTGTCGCTGCCCCGGATGTGCAGGACGGGGCTTTCGATGCTGCCCCAGAGGGCGTGCAGATCGGACAACGGCAGGTCGAGCAGCGAAAAGACCTTGAGGGCCGGGTCATTCTTCCAGGCATAGCCGCCGTCCCCCGTCTCCTTGAGCCCGTAGCGCACGAGATGGCGTACAAGCTCGGCAGGGAACGACGGATGCACCTCGCAGAATCGCTGGCAGGCCTCGGCGAGACTGGCGAAACGCCGGGTGCGTTCGCCGAGAGACAGCGCGGCGTGACCTTCGATCCAGCTTCGCAGCCTTGACTGAATGGGTTTCGACAGCCGAGCGGCGCGCATGGCGGGCGTCATGCCAAACCCTTCGATTGCAACCAGGCGCCTGATCCTTTCCGGGAACACGGCCGCATAGCGCAGCGCCGTCTCCGCGCCGGCGGAATGCGCCACGATGTCGACGGGCCCCGCCGCCATGGTCGAGCAGATCGCATGGAGGTCCAGCACGAGGTCGGCGCTTCCATAGGCGCGATCGGCCGACCAGCCGCTGTCGCCGTGTCCGCGCAGTTCCGGGACCAGGACGTACCTGGACCGGGCGAGCTTCATGGCGTGCCGGTCCCAACTGCGACCGTGGTCGCGCCATCCGTGCATCAGGATCAACGGCGGCTGTGAGGGATCACCCCACGCAAAGATGTTGAGCGGCACCGGACGCTCGTTGAAGGCGATGACTGCGGGCTCACGCCCGCAGTCGGTTTTGTTTTGCGCCGGCATCGTCAC
>NZ_JAQGPN010000002.1 GCF_028826155.1 Mesorhizobium shangrilense | reverse complement strand
CCACGCTCCTCGAATGCCTGCAAGCTGGCGTGCCGCAACTTCTCTTCGCCTCTCAAGAACTTCACCGTGCCCCCAAACCCGGCTTCAGCCACTGCGCCTTATCCGGTGAAACGCCTGGCGGCGGTTTCCCGCCTGCCTTTTTCTGAACGCGCGCCCACAATCGCTCTCTGACGCCACGGTCTAACGTGATGAACGCGCCGCCGACATAACGGCCATCCTGCGCCATCAAGGCCATCGCCGGTTTGCCGCGTTCCCGCTGGATACCCACGATATCCATCACCGCAACATCGTAACTCTTCGTCTTCAGCCACTGCCGCGACGGTCCGCTCCGATATCGGCTGACCCGCAGCTTCGAGACGATGCCCTCCAGCCCGGCCCGCTTGATGCGCCGAAACCGATCGGTCGCCTCGCCTTCAGTTCCTGACTGAACTGAACGCGCCCGCCCGGCTCGATCAGGTCGCCAAGAATGTGACGGCGCTCCTCCACCGCCATCGGCCGCAGGTCAAACCCATCATAGTGCAATAGGTCGAAGGCCACAAAAAGCAGCTGATCCGGTCGCGAGGCGATGGCCTGACCAACGACAAGAGTAAGCGCGACAACCGCGACCGCGCCCGTGTCGCCGCCGGCGAAAACTACGAGGTGCAGTACCTCGCCGAACAGACCGGCATCACGCCAGACCAGGCCCGCCAGCTCATCCGCGAACACGGCAACGACCGCGCCACACTCGTCAAGCACGCCAAGCGGATCAAACAGCCATGATCAAGAACGATCTCGGCATCATCGGCACGACCGATGAAACCGTGCTGGACGAAAGCGAGCATTTCGAACCCTGCCCGATCTGCGGCTAGGCCTACGACAAGCGCGACCTCGCGCAGGTCATGCACCATGCCGAACCGCAGCACCGACAGCTCTCGCAAGAAGACACGATGCGCATCGTCCGCGCCAGCAAACGCCGCTACTAGACGGCAAGCAAAATCCCCCGCATTCTAGGCCAGCCTGGACCAGCCAACGTCGGGGGCAAGCATGTGGCGAAAGATGTGGAAGGCAGCCGACCGCGCGCTCACCATCGTTTTTTTCATCACACTTCCGTTCTTCCTGTATTTCCTCGCCACCGAAGCGTTCCGGGCGCAGATGCCGGACGGTATCTTCGACCTCTGCTACAATCATCAGATCGACGAGCCCAAGGACGTCGAAAAATACAACGCCACCCACTCCCGCCTGCTCACCGCCATCACCGACGACCTCGCCGTGGCATGGCAGCTGTCGCCGCCCTTCGGCAATGTCGACACGCCCGCCCCGGTAACCGCTGTCGCCGCCGACGGTGACGACCTCGTTGTCAAATACGCCTGGAAGAACGGCGTCCTGCGCATGCGCGCCGTCGATGAGGACGGCCTCAACGTCCGCTATCAAGGCACCTGGGACGACGACGACGGCCATGGCTGCGCCATGTTCGAGCTGCCGCTGCCCAAGCATTGGGACTATCTCTTGCCGTCGCTGCGCGCACACCCCCATCCCTACGTAGACAGCATCGCCCTCGGCATGTTCTACAACCGCGACGACGTGCATGCAGGCTGGCCGTTCAAAATCACCCTGCGCAAAGACCCCCCAAAACCGCAAGAAAAAAGCTGACGCGCCAGCAACCCATCAGCGTCGTGAATCAATCCCCTTCCAATGATTCACCGAATACGTTGGAAGGTCCCAGCCTCATGCCGCATCATGCGATCATGAGTAGGGACACCGACGCATCCGTTCTCCTGCACCGCATCGACGCCTCCAAAAACATGGCGCGCTTCTACGCCATGCACGTCTCCCCCACCCTGTTCGGTGAAAGCTGCGTGACCCGCAACTGGGGTCGTATCGGCACCCGCGGCCGGACCCGCCTCGACACCTTCGCAACAGCGCCCGAGGCAGAAGCCGCCCTGCGCCGGCTTCAGCTTAAAAAGAACCAGCGCGGTTATCGGAGCGCGACAAAAACGCCGACGTCGTCACATAAGGGGGAGCATAAGGATCTGTGTGGCAGTGCCGAAATCGGGGAGAGTGCGATAAGGCTGGGCAGTGATTTTTGTCGAGGCTGCCATTTTATGAAACCACCGCGCCGATCGAGCCGCCCTTCACCGTCAAATCCCGATAGCACCCGTACTCCGGATGAGGCTCCGACAATCCTGCAGTTCCGCGTCTGGCTGAAAGGTCTTAGCCCGATGGTCTGGCGCCGGGTGCAAGTGCCGGCGACCATGGCCCTGCGCGAATTTCACGGCGTCCTCCAGATCGTGATGGGCTGGGAGGGCAGTTCGTCGTGCATACTGTCTGCTACGGCTCATGGGAGCTGACTGCGGAATCGCCCGACATTGGGCTCAATGCCCTGAAACTGCGGAAGGGCAGCCGGTTTCTCTACGAATACGATCTCAATGTTCCCTGGGGGCATGAGGTGCGGCTGGAAGAGCGGCGCGCCGCCAAACCAAGAACGCTTTATCCCTGTTGCATCGGTGGCGATGGCAATTGCCCGCCAGAGGGCAGCGGCGGCGCGGAGAGCTGGATGCATCGGAAGGACGAGGCCTTTGGACTGGAAACGGATGAGGATGTCATGACGGCGTTGGCGCTCATCCAGGAAATCAGCGACACCCGATCCTTGGCAATTTTCGACGATCCGGATCGGGCGGAGGAATTGCAAGAGCTGCTTTTCCGGATCGAGAGCCGCGAAGACCTTCTGGGCAAGCCGTTCAAGCGACGGCAAGCCAATAAGCGCCTGCGGCGGAACGAACATCTCACGCATATGCATCAGCAGATGTGATGTGTCCGTCCGAACCATGCTCGTTCGCGAGCAGATCGGCAGCAAGAAGGGCAGCGTCGTCACCGCGATCTGCTGAATGTCCGGGGGCAATGATCGCGTGACCGGAGCACTGTGTGGCATAATCGGCAAGGAGATACAGCATGCAGGTTCAGATCGTCATGGAACTCACCGGCGACGACAGCGGAATGATCGACCGCGAGATCATCGCCGACATGACGAAGGTCACAACGGGTGCGGAAGATCTCGGCCTGTCACTCGCCGAGGGCAAGGCCCTGCTTGCCAGACTTCAGCAGAAGATGGTGGAGACGCAAGTGGACCTGTGGCTAAAGGAAAGCCGCGATATGGACGGCCTCCGGTTGCGACACAAAGGATATTATCCCGTCACCTTCCACACGCTGTTCGGCGATGTCCGGCTCAGGAGCCCGCGATACGCTCTGCCAAAAGACGAAGGGCGCAAGGGGCCGGGCACGGTGTCGCCGTTGCGGCAATTGATCCCCGATCACATCGCGCCCGAACGCCTTTATCTCTAAACGCGCTGGGCCTCGCTGGTGCCGTATGCCGCCGCGGCCGAGTTGCTAGCCGACGTGTTGCCTGTCGACCGCGGGACCAACGCCACGACGATACGCAAGCATGCCCTGAAAACGGCCACTCGAATCGAGCGGGAGCTGACGGAAGAGCGGGTTTCTTTCATGCAGGATTCTTGCCCTCAAGATTGGGCGGACTTGCCAATTCCCGACGGCCGCATCGTCGTCGGCCTTGATGGCGGATACATCCGGGATCGTGACGACCGGAAGAAGAACTTCGAGCTGATCGTCGGCCGCTCTCTGCCTGAGGATGGCGAACCGCGCTATATCGGCTTCGTCCATGGTCACGATCGCAAGCCGCAGCGCCGGATCTTCGACCATCTCAAGAAGCAGGGCGTGCAGGCCAACCAGGACATCACCTTCATCACTGACGGTGGCGAGGAAGTGCGGTCACTGGCCGAAATGATCGCGCCGGCCAGCGAGCATGTGCTGGACTGGTTCCATATTACAATGCGGATCACCGTGCTTCGCCAATTCGCCCAAGGCCTTTGCCATCATGACGAGGAGGCCGGCAACGCCATGCTGGATATGCTGACACGGATCAAATGGTACTTGTGGCACGGCAACACGTACCGGGCTCGCGAGGAGATCGATTGGCTTCGCGACGATGCCGAAGCCACGGAAACCGACTATCCGAACATGAGAAAGTTCCTGACGGCGATCGGCGAGTTCCGATCCTATATCGGATCAAACCACGCTAGCCTGATCAACTACGGCGAGCGCTACCGGTCCGGAGAGCGGATATCCTCCGCCTTCGTCGAGGCGACCGTCAACGCCGTCATCAGCAAGCGCTTCGCCAAGAAACAGCAGATGCAATGGAGCCGGACCGGCGCGCATCTCTTTCTGCAAACCCGAACGCAGACCCTCGACGGCTCGCTGCGAGCCACCTTTGAGAAGTGGTATCCGGGAATGGCAAACGACAATCAACTCGGCGCCGACAACCGGGCGGCAGCGTAACTGCCACACAGATCCTTATGCTCCCGATTCAGGCGGCGACTTGGACGAACTGCTGTAACAGACGGAGTCCAGGCGCAAACTTTGCGACAGACGCGACGTCTTGCCGGACTGCGAGCGCAAGACCGGCATCATCCACACCGTCTTCCCCTCACCCTGCGGCCTGCTGCCTTCCGTGCCCCTGCTCGACTATCTCGCGGCCAAATATGCAGCGCTTGGTCGCTGCCGGGGGTGAGCAAAGCTAGCCCCGTTTTCTCGCCGGCGGCAGGTCGGTGCAGACGCCTTCTGCAACCTCGGCGGCCATGCCGATGGTCTCGCCGTGAGTCGGGTGGGGATGAATGGTCTTGCCGATGTCGACAGCATCCGCCCCCATCTCGATGGCCAGGCAGATCTCGCCGACCATGTCGCCGGCAGAAGGTCCGATGATGGCCCCGCCGATGACGCGGTCCGTCTCCTTGTCGAACACCAGCTTGGTCAGGCCGTAGTCGGCGTCGTTGGCGATGGCCCGACCGGACGCCGCCCACGGGAACTTGCCAACTTCGATGGCGCGCCCCGCAGCCTTGGCCGCGTCCTCGGTCACGCCGACCCAGGCGATTTCGGGATCGGTATAAGCGACCGACGGCACGATCTTGGCGTCCATGAAGCTCTTGAGCCCTGTCGCCGCCTCGGCGGCAACATGGCCCTGGTGCACGGCCTTGTGCGCCAGCATCGGATTGCCGGTGACGTCGCCGACGGCGAAGATGCTCTGGTTGCGCGTCCGCATCTGCGCGTCGACCTCGATGAAGCCTCTGGCATCGAGCGTGACGCCGGCAGCAGCAAGTTGCAGCGCCTCGGCTGCCGGTCGCCGGCCCGCCGCCTGCAGGATCAGGTCGTAGCGCCTGACGCCAGCGCCCTCGCCGCTCGTCGTCACCGCGAGCCCGTCCCTCTCCGCGACCACGCTTTCGACGCGTGCGCCGAGCAGCATGGCATCGAAGCGATGGGCGTTTCGCTTGCGCCAGATCTCGACCACGTCGCGATCGACGTCGGGCAACAGTCTGTCGAGTTGCTCGACCACATCGACGCGCGCGCCGAGCGCGCTGTAGACGGTGGCCATTTCGAGCCCGATGATGCCGCCGCCGATGACTAGCATGCGTTCGGGGATGAAGGGCAGTTCGAGCGCGCCGGTGGAATCGACGATGCGCGGATCGTCCGGCAGGAACGGCAGCCGGACGGGCACAGAGCCGGCGGCGACGATCGCTTTGGCGAAGACGATCTTGCGGCTCGCGCCGTCGGACAGGGCAACGTCGACAGCGTTGGCGTCGGCAAATGTCGCCGTACCCCCGACCACCTCGACCTTGCGCAACCGCGCCATGCCCTTCAGCCCGTCGGTCAGTTTTGAGACGACACCGGCCTTGAAGCTGCGCAACTTGTCCAGGTCGACGGTCGGCGTGTCGAAGGCAACGCCATGGTCGGCGAGGCGCTCGGCCTCCTCCTTGATCGCTGCGACGTGGAGCAGCGCCTTGGAGGGGATGCAGCCGACATTGAGGCAGACGCCACCCAGCGTCGCATCGCGCTCGACCAGGATCACGCGCTGGCCGAGGTCGGCGGCGCGAAATGCGGCGGAATAGCCGCCGGGTCCGCCGCCGATCACCAGCACGTCGCAGTCGGGCGCCGCACCTGGGGCCGGCGACGGCGTGGCTGCCGCGGTCGGCATGGCGGCTGCCGCCGGCGCTTCCGGTTTGGCTGCAGGCCTGGTTTCGCCTGGGGCAGCTGCCGCTTCCACAGTAGCGATCAACGCGCCCTTGGAAACGCGCTGGCCAATGGCCAGCTCGACCGAGGCGATACGCCCCGCAAAGGGCACCGGCACGTCGATCGAGGCTTTGTCGGATTCGAGCACGATCAGCGTCTGCTCGACGGCGACGTCGTCGCCCGGCTTGATGTGGACCTCGATGACGGCGACATCCTTGAAGTCGCCCATTTCGGGCACCCTGATTTCGGTGATGCTCATCTCGGCCTCAAACGATCGCGCGGCGGAAGTCGCCCAGGAGGGCAGCGATGTGGCCAAGGAACCTGGCCGCGGCCACACCGTCGATGACGCGGTGATCCCACGACAACGAGACCGGCATGATCAGCTTCGGCTGGAAAGCCTTGCCGTCCCATATGGCTTCCATCGCCGAACGGCCGGCACCGAGGATCGCAACTTCGGGCGCATTGATGATCGGCGTGAAACCTGCCCCACCTATGCCGCCAAGCGACGACACCGAGAAACAGCCGCCCTGCATGTCGGCGGCCGACAGCCCGCCCCCGCGCGCCTTGTCAGCCAGCGCCCGCATCTCGGTGGCAATCTCGAGCACGCCCTTGCGGTCGCAATCGCGGATCACCGGCACCATCAGCCCCTTCGGCGTGTCGGCGGCAAAGCCGACATGGACGTAGTTCTTGAGCACCAGCTCCTCGCCGTCGAGCGAGGCGTTGAAACGCGGATTGGCCTTGAGCGCCAGCGCTGACGCCTTGATCAGGAAGGCGACCATGGTCACCTTGGCGTCCTTGTTTGCCGCATTGAGTTCCTTGCGGAACTCCTCGAGCCCGGTCACGTCGGCCTTGTCGAAGTTGGTGACATGCGGAATGGTGAGCCAGTTGCGGGTCAGATTGCCGCCTGAGATCTTCTGGATGCGCGACAGCGGCTGGCGTTCGACGGGGCCGAACTTCTCATAGTCGACCGCAGGCCAGGCCGGCAGGCCGGCACCGATGCCGGAGCCCGACACCTGCACCGATGATTCGCCCGCCAGGCGTTCCTTGATGTGCGCCGTAACGTCTTCGCGCAGGATCCTGCCCTTGGCGCCGGACGGTTTCACCGTGCCAAGGTCGACGCCGAGCTCACGCGCGAAGGCGCGCACCGACGGCGTCGCATGGGCGCCTGCCGAGGTCTCCAGGGGCACCGCCGGCCCACTGCTCCCGGGCGCCGGCGCCGGCACCGGTGATGCCTGCACCTGAGCCGGAAGCTCGGCCTTGACGGGCGGAGCTGCAGGAGCCGCCTCGGGCTTGATGATTTCCGGCGCCGGTGCTGCAGGCGCCGTTGCCGGCGCTGCGGCATCGATCGTCAGCAACAGCGCGCCCTGCGACACGCGGGTGCCGATCGACACCGCAAACTCCCTGACAGTTCCTGCGAAAGGTGCCGGGATCTCCATCGTCGCCTTGTCGGATTCCACCGTCATCAGTGGGTCTTCCACCGCCACGACGTCTCCCGGCTTCACCAGGAACTCGACAACAGGGACATTCTTGTAGTCGCCGATGTCTGGCAACCTGACTTCCATTTGCTGGCTCATATCAACTCTTTCAGAACTGGAACTCGACCCGGATCAGCGCAGCCAGGGCGCATCGGCCGCAACGTCGAGGCCGTAGCGGGCGATGGCGTCGGCAACCGTCTGACGCGTCACCGACCCTTCGGCAGCGAGTGACGCCAGAGCTGCCACGGCGATGTGGCGGTGGTCGACCTCGAAGAAATCGCGCAGCGCCGAGCGCGTGTCGCTGCGGCCGAAGCCGTCGGTGCCGAGCGCGGTGAACGGCGCCTCGACATAGGACGCAATCAGCTGCGAATAGGCGCGGACATAGTCGGTGGCGGCGACGATCGGCGCTTTGCCGGGCAGGCAGTGGGCGAGATGGCTGACCACCGGCTCGCCGAGCGGGTTGTAGCGGTTGTGACGCTCCGCCTCGCGTGCATCGCGCGACAGCTCGGAGAAGCTGGTGGCGCTCCACACCTCGGAGGCGACGCCCCAATCATTGGCGAGCATCTGCGCCGCCTCGATCACTTGCGGCAGGATGGTGCCGGAACCGAGCAGGCGGACAAGGCCGGCACTCTTCTTGGGCTTGTGGCCGGCGATCTTGTACAGGCCCTTGATAATGTCGGCTTCCACGCCAGCCGGTATCGACGGCTGGGCGTAGTTCTCGTTCATCGCGGTGATGTAGTAGAACTCGTCCTTGCCCTGCTCCATCATGGCGCGGGCGCCGTGGTCGAGAATGACCGCCAGCTCATAGGCGAAGGTCGGATCGTAGGCGCGGCAGTTCGGAACGGTCGAGGCCACCAGCAGGCTCGAACCGTCCTGATGCTGCAGGCCCTCGCCCGCCAGCGTCGTCCGGCCTGCGGTCGCCCCGATAAGGAAACCGCGCGAGCGCTGGTCGGCGGCAGCCCAGATCAGGTCGCCGACGCGCTGGAAGCCGAACATCGAGTAGTAGATGTAGACCGGCAGCATGGCGAGGTTGTGCACGCTGTAAGACGTCGCAGCGGCCACCCAGGACGAGATCGCACCTGCTTCGGTGATGCCTTCCTCGAGCAGCTGCCCGTTCTTGGTTTCCTTGTAGTAGAGCATCGAGCCGGCATCCTCTGGCTCGTAGAGTTGGCCGACCGGCGAATAGATACCGACCTGGCGGAACAGGTTGGCCATGCCGAAGGTACGGGCCTCGTCGGCGACGATCGGCACGATGCGCGGCCCGATCTCCTTGTCCTTGATCATGTTGCCGAGCAGTCGGACCGCAGCCATGGTCGTCGACATCTCCTTGCCTTCGGCATTGAGGGCAAAGTCGGCGTAGCTCTGTAGCGACGGTATCGCCACCGAATCCGCCGTGCGGCGGCGCGCCGGCAGGTAGCCGCCGAGCGCCTTGCGGCGCGAGCGGAGATAGTTGAGCTCGGCGCTGTCTTCAGCTGGCTTATAGAACGCGACCTGCTCGGCCTGCTCGTTGCTGATCGGCAGCGAGAAGCGGTCGCGGAAGGTCAGCAGGGCGTCGACGTCGAGCTTCTTGGACTGGTGCACGGTCATGCGCGACTCGCCAGCAGCGCCCATGCCGAAACCCTTCTTGGTCTTGGCCAGGATGACAGTCGGACGGCCCTTGGTCGCCCTGGCCGCCTCGAAAGCTGCAAACAGCTTGCGGAAATCGTGGCCACCGCGCGTCAGGGCGTCGATGTCGTTGTCAGACATATGGGCGACCAGCGCCTTGACTTCGGGATCCTCCTCGAAGAAGTGCGCCAGGTTGTAGGCACCGTCCTTAGCGCCCAGCGTCTGGTACTTGCCGTCGACCGTGGCGGCAAAACGACGGAGCAGCGCGTGCTGGGTGTCGCGCGCAAACAGCGCGTCCCACTCCGAGCCCCACAGCACCTTGATGACGTTCCAGCCGGCACCGCGGAATGTGCTCTCGAGTTCCTGGATGATCTGGCCGTTTCCGCGCACAGGACCGTCGAGGCGCTGCAGGTTGCAGTTGATGATGAAGGTCAGGTTGTCGAGCTTTTCACGCGCTGCGATCGACAGGCCGGCGACCGATTCCGGCTCGTCCATCTCGCCGTCGCCGAACACTCCCCAGACATGACGGCCTTCGGTGTTGGCGAGGCCCCGGTCGTTCAGGTAGCGCATGAAGCGGGCCTGGTAGACAGCAGTGATCGGGCCGATGCCCATCGACCCCGTCGGCACCTGCCAGAAGTCGGGCATCAGCCAGGGATGCGGATAGGAGCACAGGCCGGTACCGCCGATCTCCTGGCGATAGTGCTGGAGATGCTCTTCCGAAAGTCGTCCTTCGAGATAGGCACGGGCATAGACGCCGGGTGCCGAATGCGGCTGGAAAAAGACCACGTCGCCGTCGCCCTCGCCGGTGTCGGCACGGAAGAAGTGGTTGAAGCCGACCTCGAAGATCTCCGCCGCCGAGGCATAGCTGCCGATGTGGCCGCCGAGCTCGCCATAGGCCTTGTTGGCCTTCACGACCATCGCCAGCGCGTTCCAGCGGATGATCGCGGTGATGCGCTCCTCCATGGCGAGGTCGCCGGGGAACGGCGGCTGCTTCTCCAGCGAAATGCTGTTGCGGTAGGGCGAAAACGGCAGTGCCTCATGAACGATGCCGAGCTCCTTGGCCTTGCGATCGAGCTCGCCGAGAATGAATTCGGCCCGCGTACCGCCCGAATTGAAAAACACCGACTCCAGCGACGCCAGCCAGTCGGCCGTCTCCTGCGGGTCGTCGTCATGTCCGGTGCTGATCTCACCGAAAGGGGCGGACGCGGTCTTAGTGAGCATGATGGCGCTCCAGTTCCTTAGGTTTCCACTTGCGCGCGACAATAGCGGCAAGGCTCCGGCATTTCCTGCCGAAGATGTTGCAAATTTGGGAGAATGCAGCAGATATAGCCGCGATAGAGTTGAATTGAAGCAGGATATGCCGCAGATAAATCTTGACGCGATAGACATGCGCATCCTGGCGGAGATCCAGGAAGACGCCAGCCTGACCAATGTCGAGCTTGCTGCGCGCGTCGGCCTGTCGGCTTCGCCTTGCCTTGCCCGCGTACGCACCCTCGAAGAGGCGGGCGTCATCACGCGCCGCGTTGCCCTGCTCGATCCGGTGATGCTGGGCGCCAATGTCAGCGTCTTCATCCAGGTGACGCTGGAAAAGCAGACCGAGACGCTGCTCGAGGTTTTCGAGGCGGCGATGGCGCGGCTTCCCGAGGTCATGGAGTGCTATCTGATGACCGGCGATTCCGACTACCTGCTGCGCGTGGTGGTGCGCGACACCGTCGCGCTCCAGCACTTCATCGTCGACCGCCTGTCCAAGACCCGCGGCGTCGCCAACATACGCTCGAGCTTTGCCCTCAAGCAGGTCAAGTACAAGACCGCCCTGCCGCTCGAGGACCTCGCCAGCCCGCAGCCGCGCCGATAGCGCGTGCGTGCCGGCGTCTATGTCGAGCATCGCCATCATCTGAAGGTCGCGGTCAGCTGCGGGAACGCCACCAGCAGCAGGACCAGGAACACGGCCGTCTCGTTCGGGTCCCCGTCATGTCCGGCGTTGTTAACATCGATATGAGCCGAGGGCCTTTTAGTGAGCATGATAGCGCTCCAACTCCTTGAGTTTCCCCTTGCTCGCGAGGAGGACGATCAGCCTCTAGGCGCGATGTCAGCTGTATGATCAGGTCAGAGTTACGGTTGCTGCGTCGCGCTCGATCCGCTGCTGAGCATCGACCATTTGTGCTCGAAGGCTTGCCCAATCGATGCCGATCATCTCGCCGTGTCGCTTACGCGCGACGCCGCGCACCCAAACGCTGTCGATGTCGGAAAGGCCAGCAAAATTCACGACGCGGTCCGCCAGGCTGCCGCAGGTGGCGAAGCCGATGCGCGATGTCTTGAGAAGTACCAGGTCGGCATGGTTTCCGACGGCAATCGAGCCCGCGTCACCTAGGCGCATCGCCTTGGCCCCCCATCGGGTCGCGAAATCCAGCACGTCCGCAGATTGATAGGCCCGGGCAATGCCGGCGTATTCCACCGACCTGTAGAGACTCCAGAAACCCGCCCGGACATGCTCGAAATAGTCGTCGGTCAGCGCCATGTTCACGTCGAGCCCGAGCCCCGCGGGGATTCCCATCTGCCGTGCCTTGCCGTGAATGGAAGCTGCCGGATAAGGAAACTCCCCCATCGCACACGAGCAGATCATCCCACCGGAATCGCGGAGCATGACGAGTTCGTCGTCCGACATCTCCACGCCGTGTGAAACCTGAAAATCCGGGCCGAGCAGACCTGCCGCATGAAGGTCGGCAATGCCGCGATAGACGCCCGAGGGGGGCATTGGATTCGGTTTGTGGAGATGGCAACATATCAGATGCGGATTGAACGAACGAGCTCGTTCAAATTCCCGCTTCATGTCTGTCATGCTGCGTCGGCCCAACCCCTCGCTGATTGCGATGCCAAATTTCACCGGGCCATCGCCCTCCTCGGAGAAGAGGTCGCGAAGCAGTGCTGCCGTCTCGTAGTTGGATTCTTGTGGCGCTCCGTTCCGCTCGGCCGTTGCCTGGGCCTCCGGCACGGTATCTCCAGGTCCATAAGTCGGATTGTGAGACGCCTGGTAGCAGAATACTCCGGAGACCCCAGATGCAACAAACCCGCGTGCTCCAGCGAGCGCCTTTTCCTTGGTGTGATGGGCATGCGCGTAGTCCAGCACGCTCGTCACGCCCGAGTTGATCGCCTGGAGCCCGCCAACATATCCGGCCAGATGGAAATCTTCCGGGGTCATGCACACCATGGTGCGCATTTTCCATCTTTGGTAGCCGGAGTATTTCTGCGGATCGGTCTTGACGAGCCTGCCAGCGTGCAGGCCAAGCCAAAGATGTCTGTGACCATCGTTCATACCCGGCATCAGGATCATGCCGGCTGCATCGATCAGTTCGGCGTCGCCGGCGTTGATGCCAATTCCGATCTCGGCGATCTTTCCGTCCCGGATCAGCACATCCGCACCCGGCAGCTCGCCCAGCTTCTGGTCCATCGTCAAGACGTCGGCGCCTCGGATCAGTGTTGCACGCGCTGCGCCCCGCGCTGCCGCGACAGCCGGCGCGGGGCGGTTGGTCGAGGCTACGGCGATAGCCGCCGCGCCTGCTGCGCCCAATCTGAGAAACTCCTTGCGTGTGATCTCGCTCACTTGGTTCTCCTCCATCGATGCAAAGTGGAAACACGGGCGCAGCGCCAATTCGGCTGACATCCGGGAAGGTCGCACCGCGTACTGGTGAGCGACAGGCATCAATTCTGGAACTTAGAATTCCAATTTTGCCCGACCGTTTCGATGGATAGCGAGACGTATAGCCAAGCCGGAAAACTGGCGCGGTGTTCGCACGAACGAGCTACGCCCGCGAATGCGTCGCGGACAAAGCTTCTGTCGGATCCGTCGTTAGAATGTCGGCGGCGTGTTGATCCAGAGGACCACTGCCTCGCCCGGGCCAGGATTGTAGAACGAGTGGGGCGCCTCCGAGCGGAAGCAGAACGAGTCGCCTTTGCCCAGAACATGGGTCTGCTTGTCGATGGTCAGCTCGATAAAGCCATCCATGACAAAACCAGCCTCCTCTCCCACGTGCGAATAGTCACCTGCCGAGCCATGGCCGGCCGTAATGGTGATCAAATTTCCCTGCAGGGTGCGTTCGGGCGAGTGAGGGATGATCTGCTCGATCCTCACCCCTTGATGCGGATCTCCAAGATAGTCGAGAGCAACATCTTTCCGTTCACTGGCGCGAACCAGCATGCAGCTCTCGTTCTCTGAGCCGGAGAGGAAGGAGGCCATGCTGGTGCCGAGACCGGCGACCAACTTATGGAGCACCGAAAGCGACGGCAGCAGCCGCCCGTTTTCGACGCGCGATACTAAGCTCGCTGAACAATTCGCCTTCGCGGCGAGATCGACCAGTGTAAGACCCTGTGCTCGCCGCATTGTCTGCAACCGGCGACCAATGCGAGCAGCCTCGAGAGCTACTGGTTCGGTGGTCTCGACACCAGCGCCCTTCAGGTCGTTGGCTCGCCTGTTCGGTTCGGGCTTAGCCTTGTCGGCAATGCTGTCGGCAGCAGTCTTCAACTTGGAACTTGTACCGTTGTTCATGACAAACCGATTATCAGATCAGCCGTAGAAGTCATCATGGTCAGATACCCGAGCGTTCGAGTGAAGAGAGACTCCGGCGCCGCGATCTCCATTGCATTTCGCAGCGCCGGGTCATCCGTGCGCCCTCCTACGGACGCCATCCCTTGGGAGGATGCATGTTGGCCCGATCGACCGTTTCAAGGTTTTCCATCGTCACGCCGATCAACGGCACGTCGATGATCTTGGGCTCGAGCTTGACGCCCTTCATCAGATCCGCGACCACGCGAACCTCGGTACGACCGATCAGCACCGGCTGCTGGGCGACGACATAGTCGGCGCAGCCGGCCCGCATCATTTCTTCCGCCTCCTCTCCGAGAACCGAGAAGATCACCTTGGTCATGCCACAACGGTCCGCGGCCTTCACAGCGCGGGCCGCCCCAACGCCATAGACGTCGTCGGCACCGTAGAGCATGTTAAGTTCGGGATTGCGCTGAAGCATCTCGCTGGCGCGGGTCAGCGATATCGCCGCATCCTGTTCGCTGGTCATCTCAGCCACCACCTTGATATTCGTGCCGGAAATGTCCTCCTTGAAGCACCTGAGCCGCTCGATAGCCCAGAACGATCCCGCAGGGCCGGCAAGCAGCCCGATCGTACCGCCTGACGGCATCAGATTCTTGGCCCCAGCGGCCAGTTCGCGCCCGATGTTGCAATGGCTGGACGACACGGCGGCGTCAGGCTCGACGTCGCTAGCGACCACGTTCACGCCGGCGCCGACAAGAAATATCCCTGCCTCGCGCGCCTGCATCGCAACGCCGTTCAGGGCTGCCGGATCGCCTGGATCGATCAAGACCGCCTTGACCCCCTTGATGACGAGGTTCGAAACCTGATCGAGTTGCTTGTCGATATTGGCGTAGCCGCCAGCATCCTGAACCACGACCTCGAAGCCAAGCTTGTTGGCCTCGTCGAGTATCCCGTACAGCTCGGCGGTCGGGTATGGTCCCTTCAGGTTGGGCTTCGACAAGCCGATCACCGGCTTCGCGTCCTGTGCGGTGGCAGGGCCTGCGAGCAACGCGCCCAGTGCGGCTGCCCAGGTCAAACCAACAAAGATCTTTCTGTAGCTCATTTTTCCTTCCCCTTGTTATTGGTTGCGGTGCGGCACTCCCGGTGCCGCCCGGTCAGTGTCCCGATTTGCGGCGCATGCCCGCCTGGTCCAGCGCCACGGCTGCGATCAGCGACATCCCGATGATCATCATTTGTGTGTAGGAAGAGACGTTGAGCAGGTTGAGCCCGTTGGCAAGGATGCTGATGAAGGCAACGCCAAAAGCCACGTTGATTGCCGATCCTCGACCGCCAGCGAGCGACACACCGCCGAGCACGACTGCAGCGATCGATTCAAGCGGCAAGGTAGCGCCAAGTGTCGGCTGGCCGGAGGAAACACGCGCCGTAAGAATGATCGCTCCAACTGCTGCGGTCAGCCCGCAGAATGCATAGGCCGCGATCCTGATACGCTCGACTCGGATGCCGGACAGACGGGCGGCCTCCTCGTTGCCGCCGACGGCGCAGACATGGCGTCCAAAGCGGGTGTAGCGAAGGGCGAGCTCGGCCAGCACCAACGTCACGGCCGCGATGAGAACCGGCATCGGAATGCCCAATATCGACCCGTAGGCGAGCCGCCCGAAGCTGGAAGGCAGTCCTGGAATGGGGACACCGCCGGCGAGGTTGAGCGCCAAGCCTGCCGTCACGGACAGCATGGCGAGCGTTGCGATAAACGGCGACACGCGCAGGCGCGTGATGATGAGCCCGTTCACCAGACCGACGCTCGCACCGCAGATCAGCGCAGCCACGATCCCCGGTGCTACGCCATATTCGCGCATCACGAAAGCCAACACGACGCTGACGAGCGCCACGGTGGAGCCGACGGAAAGGTCGAGGCCGGCCGTCAGGATTACGAATGTCTGGCCGAACGCCACAGCGGCAAGCGCGGCTGCGGCAACGCCGATATTCCTGAAGTTTTGCGCCGTGAGAAAGACGTCGGAGCAGGTCGAAAACAGAATGATCATGCCGATCGTCGCAGCCGGCAATGCGATCTCCATACCGCGCTCCCGAACGATCCGTGCCAGCGTCTCTCGCCAGTCTCGCCCCTGGAGCGATTGCGTCTTTTCACTGTAAGCCTGCATGTTGCAAATTCCCCTACATTCTTGCGGCGTTACGCTGCCGAAGCGGATGTGGCGTGGCCCTTGAAGGCGCCCGCCAGAATGCGGCGCTCGTCGAACTCGTCTTCGAGCAGCTCGTCCTGAACTTCACCCGCTGACACCACCAGAATTCTGTGGCACAGGTGAAGGAGCTCGGAGATTTCGGACGAGACCACGACAATGGCAGCGCCTTGACCGGCCAGATCCTGTATCAGTCGATAGATCTCGGCTTTCGCGCCAACATCGATGCCCCGCGTCGGCTCGTCGAAAATGAAGATCTCTGGGCGCGACAACATCCACTTGCCGATCACCAGCTTCTGCTGATTGCCACCTGAATTGGTGCGCGCAGCCATGGCCAGTTGGCCACGAAACTGCAGCATCCTGGCCGTGTCATGAGCGGCCGTCCTGGCGCTGGTCCAGGAAATGAAGCCCCCGCGACAGTGATCGGACAATGAAGCCATCAGCAGGTTTTCATCGCCGGAGAGGCTGGTGACGAGGCCCTGGTCTTTGCGATCTTCCGGGATGTAGGCGATGCCATGGCGTATGGCATCCGTCGGGGTACGAATCTCAATAGGCACTCCGCGCTTCGCAATCTCCCCCCGGTCGCGCGGATCGGCACCGAAAATGCTACGCATGATCTCGGTGCGGCCGGCACCCACCAGTCCGGCAAAGCCGATCACTTCGCCGGCATTCACGTGAAAACTGATGTTGTCGAACACGCCGTCGCGGCCGAGATTCCGCACAGAAAGCACCGGCTCCCCTATACGGCGGTTGCGCTCGGGAAACAGCTCCGTCAGCGGACGCCCGACCATCAGCTCGATAAGGTCGTGTGCGCCATTCAGAGACGCCGTTGGCAGCGTTTTCACGTGCTGGCCGCCGCGCAACACGGTGATGCGGTCGGCAAGACCGAGTACTTCGTTCAGCCGATGGGAAACATAAAGGATCGTCGTGCCTTCGGCTTTCAGCCGCCGCAATATCCTCAGCAAGGCGTCCGCTTCCTTATCAGAAAGAGAAGCCGTAGGCTCGTCGAGGATAATGACCGGGGCCTTGAGAGCCAGGGCCCGAGCAATTTCGACAATCTGTTTTTGACCAGTAGACAGGGAGCCTGCCCGGGCACGCGGGTCGATCTCGTCTTCGCAGTCGAGCGCTCGGAACATTTCGCGGGCGATGTCTTCTGCGGCGCGACGGTTGAAGAGCTGGCGATCGAAACCAGATCCCGGCTCGTTGCCGAGCACGACATTCTCGGCCACCGTCATGCCTGGAACGATCATCAGTTCCTGAAAGATGGTAACGACGCCAGCCCGCCGTGCCTCTCCCGGCGAAGCGAAGCTGACGGCCCGTCCATCGAGCATCACGCTGCCTTCACTCGGCTGAGCGTCGCCCGAGAGGATGCGGATCAGCGTCGATTTGCCTGCGCCGTTTTCGCCTACCAGCGCATGGACCTCGCCACGGCGCAGGTCGAGGCTGACCTGGTGCAACGCACGCACGCCCGGATAGTCCTTGCCAACCGCGTCGACGGCCAGAACCGGCACTTCGCTTACCAGGTTATCAGACTGCGCCATCACTTGCCCTCCCAGACCCTGTCGATGCAGCGTGAATATGCGGCCGCCAGGCCCACGCATTGCAGAACTACGCTGCCGGCACGGCTGCGATCATGTCCAGTTCGACCCGCGCACCAGGAGCACTGAGATTGTTGATTGCCACCAGCGTCCCAGCGGGGCGCCAGTCTCCGAAATGTTCGTTGAGCACGGCGTACATGTCGTCCATGTCGCGCATATCGGTGACATACTTCGTCAGCTTCACCACATTGCGCCATGTCAGTCCCTTGGCATCCAGGACCAGCTTGATGTTGGCCAGTGCCAGTCGCGTCTGTTCGCGCATGTCATGAGGCAGCACATGTTCCTCCGCGACATGCGGATGCCGATGGTATAGCGGGGAGGCCGTGGCGCCGGCAATGAACAGCAAGCCGCCGAAGCCGGTCACCTCCACCGCAGGAGCGTAAGGCATGTTCGCGGCCTCTTCCGGCTGCGGATGCACGGATTCTATCGACATCATGGCCTCCCTCCGTTTTGTTGTCAGGCTGCGGCGCGGACGTTGCGCCAGTTGACCTTCTGCGGGCGAGGCGGCGTGATACGGTTGCGCAGAACGCCCAGCCCAGCAGCTTCGAGTTCGACGACATCGCCGGTCGAAATCCAACGTTCGAGTTCGAATCCGCAGCCATGATTGACGGTACCCGAACCGAGTACGTCGCCTACGTTCAACGTCTCATCCTGCGAGGTGTAGGAGATCATCTCCTCGAAACTCCACTGCATTTGGCCAGGCGTCGATTCAGCCCAGACCTCGCCATTAACCAGCACGCGCATCGGCGTGTTGAGAACGTCCGGCATTTCATCAGGCGTTACGATCCAGGGCCCGAGCCCCCAGGCAAAGTCCTTGCCCTTGAACGGACCGGTATTGTTGGCCATCTCGCCACGCTGCGTGTCCCGGGCCGAGAAATCATTGAGCAGCGTGTACCCAAGGATATGCTTGCCGGCCTCGGCCGCATCGACGTTACGCGCCGAGAGTCCGACGACAGCAGCGATCTCGAGTTCGAAATCCAGCTTCTTAGTATATTGGGGCCACTGCACGTCGTGATCGTGGCCAATGATCGAGGTCGGATTGGCCTTGAAGGCGAAGGGGCGTTCGTACCATTCTGGCGGCAGCTTCAGACCCATTTTGCCGAAGGTCGACAAGAGATGGTCTTCGAAGGCGGCGAAGTCACGCAACACCGGCACCTTGATGGGCGGCATGAGCTTCACATCGGTAAGCCGACGCGCCAGCACTTCGCCCTTCGGTCCGCGCAGCTTGGCTGCGGCGATGCCATCCCACTCGGCGGCAAGCCAGTCCTCGATTTCACGGACCGGATCGAGGGATGGCCCATATAGAAGCGCTGTAGCGTTGAGATCCGCTGGTGCGAAAGCATCGGCGCGCAAGGACGGGCTGGGCTTGCCCCTTGCTGTCGAGAAGGCAGCGTAGGCGGCATTTACATCGACGACCCAACCCTTGCCGTCCCTGGCGGCCGCAATCGGATCACGGTTGGCCGCATCAAACCGCACGAGGCCGAACCTGTCGATCGCACCAAGTGGGCCATCAATTCGAAATGTTGCAATCTTCATTGTGTCACCTGTGAAATATCAACCTTGTCGTCGGCGTCGGTGCCAGGGAAAGGTCCCTGCTTGATCTCGATCAGACGCGTCTTTGGCTCGAGGAACTCGACCTCGTGGCCTTCAGCCATCAACAGAAGGTCGTTGGGCTCGAGAAAGACGTCGCCCAAGAACACGCCCTGCCGCGTAAAGATGCCGACGCGAGCACGCCCGCTCTGACATACGAGAATCTGATGCCTGGTGGGCAGCGGCGGAAGCGGCTCATTCGGCACGTGGTAGTGCGGAAGGGTGATCGCTCCCTTCTGGCGCTCCAGCATGATGATCTGCAAAGGCCAGCCATTGTCGGTCACGTGGGCCTTGGTTGTGCGTTCGAGTGTCGGATCCGCCACCTTGTAGGCTTCCTGGACATGGCGGATTTCATCGGCGGTTTCCATGAATGGCGGGAACCGGTCGAACGCGCTGAAGTGGCCCCCGATGTAGATCGCGACGGTCCTGTTGTCGTCCGGCGCCCGGTAAAAGCGCACGTGGTCTATGTTCTGGTCTGGATGAGGGTTGGACATTTCTTCCTTCATTGCGTTTGCCTAGATGAAGCGACCTTGTGCCAGCGGGGTTATCTCGCATTCGCTGCTTCGGCCGCGCCTCTCATCGCTACCTTCGCACCTGCCCAGCGGGGGCCACCAGTCTGCAAATCCAGAACTCTATGTTTCAAAATTGATCACAACGCCGTCAATCTTGCAAATTTAAATGTCTTGCAACAATTATTGCTTGCTACGAAATTTTGTGCCATTTTTTGCATACCAAAAAGAGCCACACCACAGTGACCGAGACCGTGCCAAGGGCTTAGAGGCGGGCCCCAATGGCCAGGCGGATAAACCGGAATGGGAGAAATCGTTGATTAATTTCAATGACTACTACTACTTTGCGCAGGTCGTGGAAAACAGCGGCATCACTGCCGCCAGCAAAGTGCTGAACCTGCCGAAATCGAAGCTCAGCAGGCGGATAGCTGAGCTAGAGACGCGGTTGGGGGCAAGGCTGATCCAGAGGACACCGCGCAGCTTCCTCGTTACGGAACTAGGCAGCGAATTCTACGAACATGCTCGTAGAATGATGCTAGAAGCACGCGCCGCTGAGACCGCAGTCAAGCGTAGGCTGGTCGACCAGACGGGCACCATCAGGCTTTCGAGCTCTCCTACAGTATCGCGCCTTTGCTTTGCGGAGATCATGCCAGCGTTCCTACGCAATTATCCGAACACCCACGTCAAGCAGGAAGTGCTGAACCGGCCCGCGGACATGATCAACCGGATGTCGGACTTGTTCATCCTGTCCCATGAAGACGCGCTCGATGACTCGACCATGATCCAGCGTCGGCTGCTGATCGAGCCGCGACATATGGTTGCCAGCCGTGAATATCTTGCACATTCGAAACCGCCGGCCGGTCCCGACGAGCTTATGTCACATCAAATGCTGGCGACGTCCGAGACGTCTACTCAGACCAGGTGGGAATTTACGGAAACCTCGACCAAGCGGCAGATCTGTCTATGCCTTACGCCACGGCTGGCCAGCAATGACATTTTTGCCCTCGCCGCAGCTGCCCGAGCCGGTGCAGGTATCGCCGCGTTGCCAGCATCTGTCTGCGGCGATGACATCAGGACAGGCAAACTCATCCACATACTGCCCGGCTGGACTGCGGGTGCGACCATGGTCAGCGCCTTACTGCCGTCGAAGCAAGGTGTGTTGCCGGCTGTTCGGGCGTTGCTTGACCACATCACCGAACGATTGCCGACAATTGTCGCCGCGATGAACCTGGACAGGCTGGCGACACGTGCGGTTCAATAGACCGACATCCGGAAGGTAGGAGCCACACAATGATTTATGAATTGCGCTACTATGAATGCGTGCCGGGAAAGCTACCTATGGTCCTCAAGCGTTTCGAGGACCATGCGCTTCCAATCTGGAACGAGTTGGGAATCCGGCCGCTCGGTTTTTGGACTACTGCGATCGGCGAGAACGACCAATCGCTGCACTATATGCTGGCGTGGGAAAGCCTCGCCGACCGAGAGGCGAAATGGCAGGCCTTTGCCATGGATCCGCGGTGGCAGTTGGCCAAGAGGCTTAGTGAACCCGCTGGTCCCCTTGTCGCCCGAGTCAGGAACTCGATCCTCATACCGGCTCTGCAGGGTACAACGACGTGAGCCGCTGACTTCTGAGGCACGTTTCGAAGCGCTGACACATAGCTCGTGAGAGCCTTAAAAGTGTTCAGCCTTCCGCCAATCGGGAGCTCGATTGCGGGCAATGCGCCCGCTCCGTTCAGTTGATCAACACATGTGAGAAAAGTCAGAAGTCCCACGGAGTTGTGAGATTGAGCCCTGTTTGTGAACCGGCGTGCAATTTTGACCCCGTAGTGGAGTGCGCCCCTTGAAGGCGACAGGATCAGGCGGCGGTTTTGACAGGGTGCCGGGCGTGTTGATCCTCGAACTGCTGCGGGCTCAGATATCCGAGCGCCGAGTGTAGCCGGCGCTCATTGTAGACTTGGTCGATGAAGCGCGGAAGGTCGGCGGCGACGTCCGCGAAGCTCTCGTAGGCCATCGGGTAAACCGCCTCGACCTTCAGCGTCTTCATGAAGCTCTCGGCCTTGGCGTTATCGTAGGGATTGCCCCGGCGCCCCGTCGAGCCGACGAAGCCGTGCTGCGCGAGCACCTGGCGATATCGCCCCGCTGCGTATTGCGAACCCCTGTCGGTGTGATGGATACAGCCTGGAGGCGGTCTCCGCTTCTCGATGGCCGATTGCAGCGCCGCCAGCGTCAGCCGCACGTCGATCGACCGAGCGATCGCATAGCCCACTACCTTGCGCGACCAGGCGTCGAGGATGACGGCGACATAGGCGAAGCCGGCCGGGATCGCGACATAGGTGATGTCCGCGACCCAGAGCTGATCTGGGCCGTCGGGCACGATCTCTTGCGCCAGGTTCGGGAAGATCGGCAGGTCGTGATCGCCATCGGTGGTGGCGACATAGCGCCGGCGCCGGCGAGGCTGAAGGTCATGCTCGCGCATCAGTCGTCGCAGTTTCTTGTGGTTGATGACCATGCCCTGCTGGCGTAGCGCGGCCTGCATGCGGCGATAGCCATAGGCCTCGAAGTCGTCGGAGATCGCCATCATTCGTTCGACGAGGGCTGTGTTGTCGAAGCTCACGGCCGGGCGGCCGTAGAAGGTCGAGCGTGCGATTCCCATCAGACGGCATCCTTCTGCGACGGAGATGCCCCGGGGCCGGTGATCACGGATGTAGTCGCGCTTCTCGGCCGCGGTCCGTGCTTCAGAGCCCCCTTTAGAAACTCGATCTCCAGAGCCTGCCTTCCGACGAGCCGTTCCAGCGCGGCGATCCTGGCCTCGTAGACCTCGATCGCGTCCGCTACAGCGGCGTCCTCGTCAAATACTCCGGCTTCGAATTTCTGGATCCAGATGCGGATTAGGTTCCGCGACAGATCATGCCGCCTGGCGAGGCAGTGGAGCGTCTCGCCGGCAAGATACTCCTGCACGATCTGACGCTTGAACTCGATGCTGTGGGTGCGATGTCGAACCATGGGCTTCCATCCTTCGAAAGCCCGGCCAACCGGTCAATGCCCTTCCATCAATCTGTCCGCCCGCAGGGGCGCACTCCATAGCTGGGAGGATCGGCGTCCAATGACCCCCCTCATTCAGTCGATCTGCGACCATCCGTTTGTTTCGGCAAGCGGATGGAGAGGGGATGAAGTCAGTGGATACGATCGTCCGAGTCCGGCGTGCGTTCTATGTTCAGGGCTGGTCGCTGAAGCGGATCAGCCGCGAGTTGCATGTGTCGCGCAACACGGTGCGCCGGATATTGCAGTCCGGCGAGACCTCCTTCTCCTACGAACGTGAGCGTCAGCCGCAGCCGAAGATCGGGCCTTGGCAGGTGCAGCTTGATGCGCTGCTGGACGGCAACGACGCGAAGGCGAAGCGCGAGCGCCTGACGCTTATCCGCATTCTATGAAGAACTTCGGTCGCTTGGCTACGAGGGCAGCTACGACGCGATCCGGCGCTACGCCAAGAGCCGGGACAAGGCGCGTGGCGTGGCGATGGCCGAGGCCTACGTGCCGCTGCTCTATCCCCCAGGTGACGCCTACCAGTTCGACTGGAGCCACGAGATCGTCATCCTGAACGGCGTGACGGTGACCGTGAAGGTCGCCCATGTCCGGCTCTGCCACAGCCGCATGATGTTCGTCAGAGCCTATCCGCGCGAGACGCAGGAGATGGTGTTCGACGCCCATGACCGGGCCTTCGCCTTCTTCGGTGGCGCCTGCACGCGTGGCATCTACGACAATATGAAGACGGCGGTGGAGACGGTCTTCGTCGGAAAGGACCGCCAATACAACCGTCGCTTCCTGCAGATGTGCAGCCACTATCTGGTCCAGCCTGTAGCCTGCACGCCGGCGTCCGGCTGGGAGAAGGGTCAAGTCGAGAACCAGGTCGGACTGGTGCGCGAGCGGTTCTTCACACCGCGGCTGCGCTTCAAGAGCTACGAGGAACTGAATGCCTGGCTGCTCGACAAGTGCGTCGCCTGGGCCAAAGCGCACCGCCATGTCGATCAGCCGGAGCGCACGATCTGGGACGTGTTCGAGGAGGAACGCGGCAAGCTGGTCGAGTATCGCGGCCGCTTCGACGGATTCCACACGGTTCCCGCCTCGGTGACGAAGACCTGCACCGTGCGCTTCGACAACAACAAATACTCGGTGCTGTCGACAGCGGTCGGTCGGCCAGTCGAGATCCAAGCCTATGCCGACCGCATCGTCGTCCGCCAGGACGGCGTCGTCGTGGCCGAGCATGCTCGCTCGTTCGGCCGCAACCATACGGTCTACGATCCATGGCACTACGTCCCGGTGCTGGCGCGCAAGCCCGGAGCCCTGCGCAACGGCGCGCCGTTCCAGGGCTGGGAGTTGCCGCCGGGAATGGAGCGGGTCAGGCGCAGGCTGAAGGCTGCCGACGAAGGTGACCGGCAGATGGTGCTGATCCTGACGGCCGTGCTGTCGGACGGCATCGATGCCGTCGAGACCGCCTGCCAGCAGGCGCTCGCCGAGAACGTCTGCTCCTCCGCCGTCATCCTCAACATCCTGGCCCGCCGGCGCGATCCGGCGCCGGCCGTGACCATCCTTACCCCGGATGCGCTTCGCCTGCGACACGAGCCGCAGGCCGACTGCGCCCGCTACGACAGCCTCAGGAGGGCAAGCTGATGGAACGAACCGAAGTTCTGGATCTGATGGGAACGCTGAAGCTCTACGGCATGCGCGGCGCCTACGACGAGATCATGGCCACCGCCATCAAGCGCCAACACGAGCCGCCGAGGGTCGTCGGCGACCTGCTCTCGGCCGAGATCGCCGAGAAGCAGGCCCGCTCGGTCAAATACCAGCTAACCGTCGCAAAGCTGCCGCTGGCCAAGGACATCGATGACTTCGACTTCGCCGACACGCCGGTCAACGAGGCCCTGGTCCGCGATCTCGCCACCGGCGCCTTCGTCGCCGATCAGCGCAACGCCGTCCTCATCGGCGGCACCGGAACCGGCAAGTCGCATCTGGCCATCGCGATCGCCCGCGCACTCATCCGCAGTGGCGCCCGCGGCCGCTTCTTCAACGTCGTCGATCTGGTCAACCGGCTCGAAACCGAGCACCGCAATGGAAAGCAGGGACGCATCGCCGACTACCTCACCCGGCTCGACTTCGTCGTGCTCGACGAACTCGGCTATCTTCCCTTCGCCCAGGCCGGCGGCCAGCTCCTCTTCCACCTGATCAGCCGACTTTACGAGCGGACCTCGATCATCGTCACCACCAACCTCGCGTTCGGCGAGTGGCCGGCCGTCTTCGGCGACGCCAAGATGACGACGGCGCTGCTCGACCGGCTAACCCATCACTGCGAGATCATCGAGACCGGTAACGAATCCTGGCGCTTCAAGAACCGCTCTCAAAGCTAAAGCCAGGGATCCTAACCCACGCGCCCGACCGGGCTGCGCAACCCCGACCAGCTCCACCCGGTCGGGCGCTCACCGGCGCGCACTATGACGGGGTCAAAATTGCATGCCGATCTGGAGTGCGCCCCTGCGGGCGGACAGATTGATGGAAGGGCATTGACCGGTTGGCCGGGCTTTCGAAGGATGGAAGCCCATGGTTCGACATCGCACCCACAGCATCGAGTTCAAGCGTCAGATCGTGCAGGAGTATCTTGCCGGCGAGACGCTCCACTGCCTCGCCAGGCGGCATGATCTGTCGCGGAACCTAATCCGCATCTGGATCCAGAAATTCGAAGCCGGAGTATTTGACGAGGACGCCGCTGTAGCGGACGCGATCGAGGTCTACGAGGCCAGGATCGCCGCGCTGGAACGGCTCGTCGGAAGGCAGGCTCTGGAGATCGAGTTTCTAAAGGGGGCTCTGAAGCACGGACCGCGGCCGAGAAGCGCGACTACATCCGTGATCACCGGCCCCGGGGCATCTCCGTCGCAGAAGGATGCCGTCTGATGGGAATCGCACGCTCGACCTTCTACGGCCGCCCGGCCGTGAGCTTCGACAACACAGCCCTCGTCGAACGAATGATGGCGATCTCCGACGACTTCGAGGCCTATGGCTATCGCCGCATGCAGGCCGCGCTACGCCAGCAGGGCATGGTCATCAACCACAAGAAACTGCGACGACTGATGCGCGAGCATGACCTTCAGCCTCGCCGGCGCCGGCGCTATGTCGCCACCACCGATGGCGATCACGACCTGCCGATCTTCCCGAACCTGGCGCAAGAGATCGTGCCCGACGGCCCAGATCAGCTCTGGGTCGCGGACATCACCTATGTCGCGATCCCGGCCGGCTTCGCCTATGTCGCCGTCATCCTCGACGCCTGGTCGCGCAAGGTAGTGGGCTATGCGATCGCTCGGTCGATCGACGTGCGGCTGACGCTGGCGGCGCTGCAATCGGCCATCGAGAAGCGGAGACCGCCTCCAGGCTGTATCCATCACACCGACAGGGGTTCGCAATACGCAGCGGGGCGATATCGCCAGGTGCTCGCGCAGCACGGCTTCGTCGGCTCGACGGGGCGCCGGGGCAATCCCTACGATAACGCCAAGGCCGAGAGCTTCATGAAGACGCTGAAGGTCGAGGCGGTTTACCCGATGGCCTACGAGAGCTTCGCGGACGTCGCCGCCGACCTTCCGCGCTTCATCGACCAAGTCTACAATGAGCGCCGGCTACACTCGGCGCTCGGATATCTGAGCCCGCAGCAGTTCGAGGATCAACACGCCCGGCACCCTGTCAAAACCGCCGCCTGATCCTGTCGCCTTCAAGGGGCGCACTCCAATCCGGGGTCAACTTTGCGCGCCCCGATTGACACAGTCACGCGCGGCGACACGGCCGTAAGAGCCCTCATAGCCGAGGCTCATCAGGTCGGCGTGCAACTGCTTGATCGTGCGCTTCTGCTTGCGCGGCCTGTTCGCTTCCGTCCTCAGCCAGGCCGACAGCCGCTCGGCATAGGCATCGAGCTTGCTCGGCCGCTCCGGCACTCGAAAGCGGGGCTCGACCTCGTCGGATCGCAGGTATTTGCGGATCGTGTTCCGCGACAGTCCCGTGCGCCGCGCAATCTCCCGGATCGAAAGTCCATCCCGCAAATGCCAGCGCCGGATAACGCTCAGTAACGCCATGTCTATCACTCCAATGTCCCCTGCAATCATCAAGCAGGGGTGGGTTCAAACATGGGTCACTTCTCGATGGAAAAATCCCTCAATCCCGGGTCAGTTCTCGGCGGAAATCAACACTCTATGCTCAGGCAGCGAGAGAAGGAGCCCCTCAGGCCCGCCAGGTGGCGGATCGCTTTCATCTGGTTCAGAATCTCAGAGCCGCGATCAAGAAGCAGATGAACCTCCACGGTCATGCCAACGTCAGACCGATATTGTCTGAAGACGCTATTGCCAGCACAACTGCTAAACACCGCCGTGCGCGCATGGCGCATAGACAGTCACGCCAGGAAACATTCGAGATGCTGCAGGCTCTACGCCAGCAGGGTCTCACCTACAGTGAGATTGCACGACGTACTGGATATGAGCGCAGGAGCGTCACCAATTGGCTGACATCAAGCGCGGCTAGGGACAGAAACCGGCCCGCATTGAATCCGACATCGCCTTTGTATTTCGAGGCATTCCTTGCTGATTGCTGGAAGAATGGAAACCGCCTTGGACGCCACTTATTTCACGACCTCAAGAATCGGGGCTACACTGGAAGCCGTTCCAATCTGGAGCGTCTTTTGCAGGTGTGGCGCCAAGCCGAAAACGTCCGACCAGAAGTGCCTCCGCCTGAGGTGGAGGTCCCAGATCCTGTCCGTGATCCAGAGACTGGCCATGTCATTTCTGCCGATACCGTCGCTGCATTATGCATCAAGCCGCGCAGCCTGCTGACGACCCGCCAAGCAAGAAAGGTCGATGCCTTAACAGGGTTCAGAAGCATTCCGCACCATGCGTGCCTTGGCCATGCGCTTCAGAGGAATTCTGCGCAGCCGAAATCCGGAGGCGCTGGATGAATGGATCGACGATGCCATCGACACCGGGCTCACGGCAATCATGCGGTTCGCCAGCGTTCTGGGGCGAGATATCCATGCAGTGAAAAATGCAATCGAGCTGCCTTGGGGCAATGGTCAAGCCGAAGGGCAGATCAATCGCCTCAAGACCCTGAAGCGCGCCATGTATGGCAGAGCCGGGCCAGAACTCATGAAAGCCAGAATGTTGCCGCTGAGTCACACAAAGTGAGGAAGAACCCATTTAAGTGCCAAGGGACACCCGAGCCGTCGGACTTCACACGAATCTTTACGTTGTAGTCAACGACATGCTTGACTGGGACCAAGATTTTCATGGGATTTGACCTATGTTGAAAAAAGACGAGGGACGGCTTATTCCGCCGCTGCCCTGGACAAAACAGCGCGCGCCCTTATGCGGACAGGCTCATCGACCATCGCGCCATCGACGGCGATTGCACCGCCACCGCCTGCCAGAACCCTTTTCGCCCATTCGATCGCCGACCGCTCTGGTTTGAAGCCGGCCCGGATCGCTCCGATTTGACGGGGATGAATGGCGAGCTTGCCGCCGAATCCGAGTTGCTGGGCATGGCAGGCATCGGACTGGACAAGTCCCTCGTCATCGATGGCAGTCGTCACCCCATCGATCGGGCTCTGAAGCCCCGCCAGCCGGGAGGCAAGCACAAGCTCGGACCGCGCAGAAAGAAGGGCCTCGCGCGTGTGGGCGCATCCGAGATCAGCGCAGTAATCAACCGAACCGAAAATCAGCCTGACGATTCCGGGCAATGCGGCGATTTGCCGGGCATGTGACAAGCCTTTCGCCGTCTCGATCAACGGGATAACCGGAACGTGGCTCGACCGGGCGATATCCGCAAGCCCGCCGCCCGCTTCCGCCTTCGGGACGATCACGCCTGCGAGCGCAGGCAGCCGTGCGACGGCCCGCATGTCCTCGGCATGCCAGGGCGTTCCCTCGCCGTTGACCCGCACGAGCACCGGAAGGGCCGTGAAATCAGTCGTCAGTGCGGATCGCGCCGCATCTTTCCTATCGGCCGGGACGGCGTCCTCAAGGTCGATGACAATCGCATCGGCGCCGGATGCGGCCGCCTTCCCGAACCGCTCTGGCCGGTTCGCAGGTACGAAGAGCGGTATGGAAAAATTCGTCGAATCCGTCACCAGACAGCCTCCGCGCTCATTGCCAGCGGGCCGTTTTCCCGCATGCTCCAAAGTTTCATCCGCCCCTCTTCGCCGGACGCGTGCAGACTGACCTTGTCATGAGCGAACAGCGGGGACAGCCCCCGGAAGGTGAACCTCGAAGGGCGCTCACCTTTGAGGTCGGTCGCATGTTTCAGGAGCAGCGTGGCTTGGAGCGGGCCATGAAGGACCAGGCCCGGATAGTGCTCCACCTCGGTAGCATAGGGCCGGTCGTAGTGAATGCGATGGCCGTTGAAGGTGAGCGCCGAATAGCGGAACAGCAGCGGCGGGGAAACAGCGACGGACCGGACGTGGGTTCCGCGCGGCGCCGGTTCCGCAACGGCCGGCTTCGAGGCATCCGGAGGCGGAGCCACGCCGCGATACACGATGCTCTGTGTTTCCTCGATCCTGAGCGATCCGGACACCTCGACCCTATGCTCGACCGTTACGAAGCAAAGCGTGCCGGAGCGGCCTTCCTTTACGGCGATATCGTCGATACGCGAGACCCGCCGAACGAGATCGCCGACATGCAGGTCGCCATGGAATGCGAGGCTGCTGCCTGCCCACATGCGGCGCGGCAGGGATACGGGAGGCAGAAAGCCGCCTTTTTGCGGATGGCCGTCTTCTCCAAGAAGGCCGGTTGGCGCGGCAGGCTGCGCAAGGCAGTAATGGATCAGCAACGCCGCAGGCTCACCCCGGACGGGCACTCCTCCCGGCAGGTCCAGCGTTGCATTGAACTTCTGGACCAGGTCTGCGGAGATGACGCCAGATGCACTCTCTTCCCGCCCGATCCAGGCTCTGAGATGCTCCACATCCAGTTGCGCATTGTGCGTCATCATCTCGCCCTCCGGCCGGCTTGCAGGAGGGGTGCAAGCGTATTCTCGCCGAGCGCCGGCACGGATCGATAGGACCGCGGCTTGCCGACAAAAACCGGCGCAGGGGCGGGATAGGAAACGGGACCGGCTTCCGTCTCGACCGTGATCCGTCTCAGGTGCGGATGATCCGCCAGGCCCGCCATGTCGTTGACCGAGGCGAAGGCGACGTCGGCCTTTGCAAGGAGGCCGTGCGCTTCAGCCTCGTCAAGTGCAGCAAAAGCCGCCGCCACAAGCCCGTCAGCAGCAGCGCGGTTCCTGACACGGGCGACGTTCCTTGCGAATCTGGAATCCTGTATCACCTCCGGCTGCCGGAGAAATTCCGTGCAGAATTTAGCCCATTCGCGATCGTTCTGGATCGAGATGAGGACATCCCTGTCGTCCCGCGTCCTGAAGACGCCGTAAGGCGCGATCGAGGGATGCGCCATGCCGATGCGCTTCGGCGGCCTGCCGGCTTCCTGATGCAGAAGCGGAACAGTGAGCCAGTCTGCCATGACGTCGAACATCGAAATGCGGATATCGGCTCCCTCGCCCGTCGCGGCTCGCGACAGGAGCGCTTCGAGGACGGCCGAATAAGCCGTCGCCCCCGTTGCGATATCGACCACGG
Source organism: Mesorhizobium shangrilense (assembly GCF_028826155.1). NCBI lineage: Bacteria > Pseudomonadati > Pseudomonadota > Alphaproteobacteria > Hyphomicrobiales > Phyllobacteriaceae > Arvimicrobium > Arvimicrobium flavum. Next base: position 201,025 of record NZ_JAQGPN010000002.1, on the reverse strand, counting down.
AAATGCCGACGCGCGCCGGCGCTTCCGGTCCGCCGGTGACAGACGACAAGCCGGATTCGGCCTGGATCAGAAGGTCGTAGGCCTTGCGGCTGGCGAGCGGTCCGGCCTCCCCGTAGCCGCTGATCGAGCAGACGATCAGCCGCGGATGGGTCTGGCGCAGCTTTTCCGGACCGAAGCCGAGGCGGCCAAGCGCGCCCGGCTTGAGATTTTGAACCAGCACGTCGGCATCCGCCAGAAGGCCGGCAAGGCGGCGCTTGCCCTCCTCAGCCGCAAGATCGATCGCAAGCGACTGCTTGCCGCGGTTCAGCCAGACGAAGTAGCTGCTCTGGCCGCCAAGGGCCGCATCATCATAACCGCGCGCGAAATCGCCTTCGGGCCTTTCGATCTTGATCACGTCGGCGCCCGCATCGGCAAGCCGCGAGGAGCAGAACGGAGCCGCCACCGCCTGTTCGATGGCGACGACGCGAATGCCGTCGAGCGGCAGAGCTGCTTTGCCCGCCATCAGAAGGACCTCGGAAGGCCGAGGACATGTTCGGCGACATAGGACAGGATCAGATTGGTCGAAATCGGCGCGACCTGATAAAGCCGGGTTTCGCGAAACTTACGCTCCACGTCGTATTCGCAGGCGAAACCGAAGCCGCCATGGAACTGAAGGCAGGCATTGGCCGCTTCCCACGACGCCTTGGCGGCAAGGTATTTCGCCATGTTCGCCTGTGCTCCGCATGGCTCCTGCGCATCGTAGAGACGGCAGGCCTCGTAGCGCATCAGATTGGCCGCCTCGATCTCGATATGGCTCTCCGCGATCGGGAACTGCACGCCCTGGTTCTGGCCGATGGGCCGGCCGAAGACGGTGCGCTCCCTGACGTAGTCGGACACCTTCTCGATGAACCAGTAGCCGTCGCCGATGCATTCTGCGGCAATCAGCGTGCGCTCGGCATTGAGGCCGGTCAGGATGTACCTGAAGCCCTGCCCCTCCTCGCCGATCAGGTTTTCCTCCGGAATTTCCAGATTGTCGAAGAACAATTCATTGGTTTCGTGGTTGACCATGTTGGGGATCGGCTGGACGGTCATGCCCTTTCCGGCGGCCTCCCTCAGGTCGACGATGAAGATCGACATGCCTTCGGATTTCCTGCTTACCTGATCGATCGGCGTGGTGCGGGCCAGCAGGATCATCAGGTCCGAATGCTGGACACGGGAGATCCAAACCTTCTGGCCATTGATGACGTAGCGGTCCCCCTTCTTCACGGCAGTGGTCTTGATCCTGGTCGTGTCCGTGCCCGTCGTGGGTTCGGTCACGCCCATGGACTGCAAGCGAAGTTCTCCCGACGCGATCTTCGGCAGGTATTTCCGGCGCTGCTCCTCGGAACCATGCCGGACCAGCATGTTCATATTGTACATCTGGCCGTGGCAGGCGCCGGAATTGCCGCCGGAGCGGTTGATTTCCTCCATGATCACCGAAGCTTCTGTCAGGCCCAGGCCGGAACCGCCGTATTCTTCAGGGATGAGTGCCGCCATCCACCCGGCCTTCGTCAACGCGTCCACGAATTCTTCCGGATAGCCGCGCGCGTCATCGATCCGGCGATGATACTCGGGCGGAAACTCCGCGCACAATGCTCTGATGGCCTCTCGGAGTTCCGGAAATCTGTGAGTCGTAGCCATGCGAAATCGTCCTCAGCTATCGTGAGTGAAAGTCCGGATATGGAGACAGGAATGGGCTTGCGGCGGATTTCGGATCCGCCCGGTCAGAACCGTTCGTGGATCAGCGGCACGATGTCGTAGGCATGCCGGATGCATCGTTTCAGAACCGGGTCCTCGAGTTCCATCTCGAAGCATTGAGCAGGCCTGATGCCGCCCCGCGCGGGCGGTGTTCCGCACATGAAGGCCGTGCCCGAAGGCAAGGAGCGGAAATCTTCGGGCAGTTTGCCGAACAGGATATCGGGATGCAGGATTTCCGCCAAGCTGTCCTCCTGATAGAGGACGTGCCTGCCTTCCTCGACGATATGGCTCCTGATGATCAGGCTGCTCCAGTGGTCGGACACCTCGCTGAGCGGCCAGATATCCGTTCCGACCGGCTTCGGGCAGAGTTGCTTGGACAGGTTGATATCGATCTTCTCCGCCTCGCGATCGGTATGGTCCGAACCGACGCCGATCCAGACCCCGTCCGGCAGGAAAAGCAGCAGCGGCTCGACCTCGCCCGAGGTCTTCGAACCCAGCACCTGGATCGACGACGCGTCCGTCACCAGATTGGCCGACAGGCGGAAAAACACCGGTGCGGTCTTCGGCGCGCGCACCCCGATTTCCTCCAGTTCGGCAAGATGCTTCCTGACCGATTCCGGCGATCCGGTCAGCCCGCCCAGGACGAGGCGCTCGATAGGCGCATCCATGACCTCTTCATGTCCACCGGCCCTGATCTTTCTGAATACAGGCATCGATTGCTCCTCTTCTCCTTAGACTTGAAAGAGCGCCGGCAGCTTGCCTTGCCGCTGCCGGCGCCGGCTTCGACCTTGCCTGATCAGGATTTCATGGGACGATCGGCGGTTTCCCTGGCGGCCAGCACCGACACGATCGTCACGGTGAGAGTTGCCCAGACATAGATTTTCAGGGGAAGCGTGCCGCCATACTGGCGTTGCAGCGTGGCGAAGATCAGGGGCGCCACACCGCCACCGACGGCGCCGGCGAGCGTGTAGGCCAGCGAGCTTCCGCTATAACGAACCCGCGTCTTGAACTGCTCGGCCACAAAGGAGGCCTGCGGCCCGTACATGGCCGAGTGAAGGACGAGCGCGACCACGAGAGCAAGCGTGATGAGAACCGGGTCGCGGGTATCGAACAGCATGAAGACGATGCTGACCCAGGCAGCCGACAAAAGGGCTCCGCCAATATAGACGGGACGTCGGCCGAGGCGATCGGACAAGGCCGAAAATGCCAGGCAGCCCAGACCGTTGGCCAGCACGCCGAGCATCACGCCGCCGAGCGCTATCGGGCGCTCCACGCCCAGAGTCTGCGTCAGGTAAGCGAGCGAGAAGACCACCATGAAGCCGAACACGACATCGGATCCGATGCGGGAGCCGGATGCGACCAGCAGGTCGCGCAGGTTGCGGGTCAGGACTTCGGTGATCGGAGCTTCGGCTTTCCCGCCCGCCTTTTCGAGCTTCTCGAACTCCTCGGATTCGGGAACGCCATTGCGGATCCAGATACCGAAGACGACCATGAGAATGCTCGCGAGGAACGGTACGCGCCAACCCCACTCGATGAAGGCGGCATCGGATACGAAGGCGGTGAAGAAGGTCAGCGCTGCCATGCCGGTGAAGATGCCGACCATGGCTCCGACCTGCGCCCAGGATGCCTGGAAGCCGCGATGTCGGTCGGATGCCTGTTCCGCCGTCAGCAACACGGCGCCGGCCCACTCCCCCCCGAGCGCCACGCCCTGGATGAAGCGCAGAATGACCAGCAGGAGCGCGCCCCAGATGCCGATCGTCTCATAGGTGGGCAGCAGACCGATGGCGAAGGTACACCCTCCCATCAGGATCAAAGTCCACATCAACACTTCGCGGCGCCCGAGCCGATCGCCAAGGCGTCCGAAGATGAAGCCGCCGAACGGGCGAGAGAGGTAGCCGACCGCATAGGTCGAAAATGCCAGGATGGTGCCGGCGACCGGGTCGAACTGCGGGAAGAAAAGTTGATTGAACACCAGAGCGGCCATCGCATTGTAGAGCGTGAACTCGAACCACTCCAGAGCCGTGCCGACCATGCTGGCGGCTGCCAGCCGTCCCGGCGAGGCCGCTTTCTGGGCATGCGGCTGCGCCCCATCGGCGATGCTGCCGCTCAAATTTGTTTCGGTCATTGCTGTTTCCTCCGCCTGACTGGCATCGGGAGCGAAATCTCTATCGAGGGATCGCTCCTGAAATGGTTGATTGCCCGATAAATGACGCGGCACGTTCCCCTTGGCCGGTCCCGGTATCACAGTGGGGGAGAGGACGAACTTCGCGCAAGCGGAACGCCTGCGCTAGCAGCTATGCCGGTTCGTTATGCCCCTGGCCGGAATCGGCGGAGGCTCAGATTACCGCACCGGGCCAGCCTCCGCTGCGAACCAGATCCCGCACCAGCAGCCGCATTTCGCGCACGACCACGCGAGATGCCAGCGATAGCGGATGGTGCCGCGTGGTCACCAGCAGCAATGTCCGCGACAGGTCCTCGCGCCGGATCGGGCGGGCAGTGAGGCGGCCTGCCTCCATCTCGCGATGTACGGAGGGATAAGGCAGGATCGTCCTGCCTTCGCCGGCTTCGACAAGCGCCTTGATCGTCAGCAGGGCATCGGCCTCCAGAGTAACATTGAGCCGCAGATCGCGCTGCGTCGCCGCATGCTCGACAAGATGGCGCAAGCCATGGGATCGGCTGGGCAGGATCAGTTCCATCGACTGGATCTCGTCGAGGCCAATGGGCGTATCGTCGGTGGGCAGGCCGCCTTTTCCGATGAGGTAGAGGCCTTCCGTCAGCAACTCGTCCGTGATCAGTTGCTGCATATTGGCGAGCTTGTAGAAAACAGCGACATCGAGCCTGCCGCCGACCAGCCATTCGTTGACATGCCCGCTAAAGGCCTCGATCACCTTCAATGCGAGGCCGGGATGCTGCGCGCGAAGGCGGCGCACCAAAGGCGGGACCAGGAAATGCCCCTCGGTCGGGGGAATACCCAGAACGACCTGCCCGTCCGCAATGCCGCGTAGCTCGCCGATTTCCTTCTCTATCTTCTTCAGGCCCAACAGCACGTCCGGGGCATGCGCCATCAGCAGATGGCCCGCCTCGGTAAGCTCCATCCCTCGTCCCGTCCTGTAAAATAGCGAGACGGCAAGCTCTTCCTCCAGCAGACGTATCTGACGACTTATGGCGGGTTGGGCAACATTCAGGATGACGGCCGCGCGGGAAACGCTTCCCACCTCGGCCAGTGTCACGAAATAGCGAAGCTGGCGCAGTTCCATCCGAGATACCCTTCCCGCCTTGTCTTTATGGAACGCATATTTCTGCCATCCATCGCTTCTGTCGAGAGCACAGCCGTAATCCGGGTATATCCGGGCCGACATCGGATAGGCAGATCATTTCGGCATAGCTGATTGATGGGAACGGGCGGTGGTAAGCCCGATCGCCTTCACGGTACGACATCCAGGCGCCGATCTGCCCCGGAACGCCTGGCCGCCCGGCCTGCTTCGGATTTTCCGCCGGCCCCGCCCGGCGAGCCGGCGCAATCATCGTCCGATCAACATCGCGCCTGGAACCCACCCCATGCAGCTAGCGAAAAATGGATTTTCGGCCAACCCGCGGATCGAATTCGCCCTTGACAGGCAAAGGCCGGTTCTGCCTGCGCCGGACGGCAAGCCGATTATCGTCCACTTTGTATTGAACGTTGAATACTGGCCCTTCGACCGACCTATGCCGCGCAAGCTGCTGACGGCACCGCACGGGGCGGACCATGTTCCGGACGTTCCCAATTTCTCATGGGCGGAATACGGGCTGCGTGTGGGGCTGCCGCGCATGCTGAGGCTGTTCCGCCAACGCGAGGTTCCGGTTTCGGTCAGCCTCAACGCGAGCGTCATAGACGCCTATCCCGCCTGCGCGGACGCGATTCTCGAAACAGGCTGGGAACTCATCGGGCATGGCGCGCATCAGGCTTCCATCCAGGCGGCGGAGAGCGAAGGGGAAATCGTCGCCCAGTCCCTGCGCCGGCTAAGGGAAGTCAGCGGCCAGAAGGTGCGCGGATGGCTGAGCCCCGGTTTGCGGGAGAGCCTTTCCACACCCGATATTCTCGCCGATAACGCGATCGACTATGTCTATGATTGGGGCCTGGATGATCTGCCGAACTGGCTGTCAACGCATTCCAGCCCCATCATTGCGATGCCGTATTCGCTCGAATTGAACGACAGCGTGGTCTACGCCGTCGAAAGGCATCGCTCCGACGAGCTGTTTTCGCGTTTGAGGCTGACCCTCGATTGCATCGGCAACGAGCTGCCCGAAGTGGGGCCGCGTGTTCTTGGGATTGGATTGCATCCGCATCTGATGGGCGTGCCGCACCGCTTTCCGTTCCTCCAGCGGATGGTCGATCTGCTGGCGCAGAGGCCGGATGTCCGCTTCATGTCCGGGTCGGATATCGCGGACTGGTTCAGCGCGGGAGGACGATCGTGAGCAGGCAGCCTGAAATCCTTGAAGACTTCGCCGAACGCTTTGCGCCCGCGCACAGCGCGCTCGTCATCATCGACATGCAGAACGATTTCTGCGTCGAAGGTTATGCGGCCAGCGCCGCCGGCCGGCCGCTTGGCGCTGCGCAGGCCATCGTTCCGTCCCTCGTCCGGCTGCTGAACTCCGCCCGGGCGGCGGGTGTCCTCGTATGTCATGTCGGCTTCTGGACGCTGCCGGAACACGGCAGCGATTCGGGACCCTGGCTCGCCCAGCGCCGACGTTCGACCTACGCCTCCGACCGGATCGCGATCGCCGAGACCGAAGGCGCCGCCTTTATCGACGCTCTGGCCCCAGTTGGCGGCGAACTCCGGATCCGCAAACACCGGTACAGCGCCTTCAAGGGCACCGACCTGGACATGCTGTTGCGCGCCCACGGCATCCGCAGCGTGGTGACGACAGGCGTCTCCACCAATGTCTGCGTGGAGAGCACGTTCCGGGAAGCGTTCGAGCTTGGATATTACGTGTGCGTGCCGCGCGACGGCTGCGCCTCGTGGGATCGAAATCTGCACGAAGCCAGCCTGCGGAATGTCGAGGCCCGCTTCGGCCTGGTCAGCGACATCGACAGCATCTGCAAGGCTTGGCAGCAAAATCCGCAAGCACTTCTCTTTCAAAAGGACATGTCGAGATGACCACTTCCCTCACCGAAGATGCCGCGCGCTTTGCCGCAGATCTTTCCTTCAAGGACATTCCGGACGATGTCGTTCGCATTGCGCGGCGGTGCATGGTGGATGGGCTGGGTGTCATGCTGGCGGGAAGCCGGCATGATGCCCTTGCGGTGGCCGAGTGCTACCTGCAAAAGATCGGCGGCAGTCCTGCGGCCCGCGTGGTGGGCCATCCGAACCTGCACGTGACGGCCCCACAGGCGGCGTTCTGGAACGGGCTCTCCGGCCATGCCATGGACTGGGACGACACGCAGCTCGCCGAGGGCCCGAACCGCCCTTACGGCCTGCTGACGCATCCGACAATTCCGCCCCTCGCCGCCGTGATGGCCATTTCCGAAATGTTGGGCGGAGTAAGCGGGGAAGCGTTGCTGACCGCCTTCGTTGCCGGCGTGGAGGTCGAGTGCAAGATTGCCGAGGCGATCAATCCGGACCACTACAATCTGGGTTTCCATACCAGCGGCACGATCGGGACCTTCGGGGCTGCCGTAGCCGCGGCGAAACTTATCGGCCTCGACGTTCAGGGCATCCGCGCCGCGATCGGGGGCGCGGCCTCCATGGCGGCGGGGATAAGGGCCAATTTCGGCACGATGGGCAAGCCGATGCATGTCGGGCGCTCGGCGGAGAACGGCGTGACCGCCGCCCTGCTCGTCAAGGAAGGCTTCACCTTCAATGACGAAGCGCTCGACGGCAAATGGGGCTATCTCTCGGTGGCCGGGCGCGGCGGCGATCCCGACCTCGTGCTCGGGCGCTTCGGCCAGCCTTTCGTGCTCGTCTCGCCGGGGATCAGTATCAAGCCTTATCCGTGCGGCGTGCTGACTCATCCCTCCATGGACCTCATGAAGGCGGTGATGAAGGAAAACGCATTGACGCCTGAAGATATCGAAAGCGTCACGCTCCTTGCGGCCAACAATATCCTTCACCCCATCCGCTACCGGATCGCCACGACCGAACTGGAGGGCAAGTTCTGCATGGCCTTCCTGCTCTCCTCAATGATCCTCCGCGGGCGGGCCGGAAAGGAAGAGTTCACGGACGCTTTCGTCCGCTCGCCGCAAGTGCAGGCAATGCAGCGCCGCGTCCGCACGCAGTTCGATCGCGAGATAGAGATGATGGGGCAGGATCGCATTCTTTCCCGGATCGAGGTTCTGACCACCGACGGACGACGGATCTCCCGCATGTCCGACAATCGTTATCGCGGCGGCCCGGAGCACCCCATGTCCGACGCCGAGCTTGAAGAGAAGTTTCTCGACTGCGCGCAGGGTGTCCTTTCGCCGGCAACGTCGCGCAAGCTCATGGATCTGGTCTGGCAGGTCGAAAGACTTGAAAGCAGTACCGCCCTGCTGGACCTCGCCTCTGCCTGAACCGGCCGGAAGCGGCCGCCCGGCCTTGAAAATCCGGGCGGCCTTTTCACGACAGCAGGATGAGCCTGTTCAAGACGGCGATTCGACCAGGTCCATGATCTGTCGAACGTTCGCGACATCCTCGAGATTGGCGATCATCTCGATCAGACCATCCGCGGCGCCTTGCCGGAGATATGCTTCGACACTTCGGCAATTGGCGCGGAACTTGCCGAGATGCGCCGCCTCCGAAAGCGGATTGCGCGGATGGCCGAGAATGTTCGTCACCGTCTCTTCAAGTAGCGAGCCGTCCTTCAGGCTGACACGCACGGCAACCGGAGAAAAGGCGTCTATTCCGGTCCCCTCCAGCGTTCCGATGGCAATGCGTTCCGAAAGCCGGTGTGCCGTCTCGTCGGCGAGGGCAGCGGGCGTGAAATCAGCCATGGTGAGCCCGCCGGTTCCCAGAACCCGAGCGGCGCAGTACAGGAGGCTCAGACGCGCATAGTTCGCTTCCATGCCGGCTTTGACCGGGCGTCCGACCAGGCCCTTGGCCACAGGGGTGAGATCGATGACGACACCTTCCACGTCCGCACCGGAGAAATCCCGACGCCCCCGGATCCGCATCAGGGCTTCGATGGCTCCATGCGTGGCCCGGCCGCTCGGGAAGGGCTTCTGCGACATTTCATCCATACGCCAGATCCGGCCGAAATCGGCGACGACCGGCCGCGGATCGGCCACGTCTTCGAACAAGCGGAAATAGCCGAAACGGCCGTCGAGAACGTCTTGCGTCGCCTTCAGACCTGCTGCGGCGAGATCGCAGGCCTGCAAGGCATTGCGCGTGTTGAAGCCGACCTGCAGCGAAAGGAGCATGGAGCCTTCCTCATGAGCCTGCATCGACCCGCAGGATTGCGCGACGCAGGCACCGAATGCCGCCACCAGCTGCTGTTCATCGAGCCCCAGCAGCTTGCCGGCCGCCGCCGTGGCGCCGAACCCGTTGGCCACACCCGGCCGGAAAAACTTCATCGGCGACCTGGCTGCCAGCCCGACCGCGCAGGCGATATCGACACCAGCCACCACTGCTTCGATCAACTGCCTTCCGGTAATCCCGCTTCGACCGTCCGCGATGGCGAGCGCCGCCGGCAGCGTTCCCGTCATGGCGTGGACCACTGCCTTTTCGTGAAGGCTGTCGAATTCGGAATTGTGTATCTGACAGGCGTTCAACATGGCCGCGACAGGAGCCGGGAAGCGATCCGTCCGCGCAAGAACACGGCAGGGCCCGGCGCCGCCCCAGCCGTGCGCGCAGCCCAGCAACTCCTGCGCCAATTGCCCTCGGCTGCCTGAAAGCCCCACGCCTATCGCATCGAGGATGAAACGGCGCGCCGCATCCACCGTATGAGAGGGAAGATCCTCGAAACGTGTGCCGCGCACATGACGCGCGAAGTCCTCGATCGTATCCTGCGTCATGAAAGTGATCCCTCCTGCGGCAAGGCCGTTCGACCTGGCCGGATCCTTGCTCTGTTTCGAAGACTATGTGCTGTTCGCCGCCGGTGGATAGTCCGAGCCGGTTATAGCTGTTTTGCAGGAAACACCGGCGCTGAGCGGATTGATCCTGTCCGGCAGCCCGGGCATAGGCTGTTGCCATGGAAATCCGGTGAGCCCATGGACAAACTGACCGCCCTCAAAGTGTTTCGAGCCGTTGCGGAAGCCCACAGCTTCGCAAGAGCCGCTGATCGGATGGGGCTGTCGCGCGCGGCAGTCAGCAAGAACATCTCGGAACTCGAAGCAGGTCTCAACACGAGGCTGTTTCACCGCACAACCCGCCAGATCAGTCTGACGGAAGCCGGACTGATCTATTTTGATCGTATCGGTCATATTCTTGATGAGCTCGAGACCGCCGACCGGGCGATCGAGCAGCTCAACGACGGCCCCGTCGGTCTGTTGCGCGTCGCGGCTCCACATTCGTTCTCTCTCCTATGCCTGCTCAAGATGGTCCAGGGATTCCTGGCGGCCTATCCTGACATCAATCTCCAGCTCGATATGGACGACCGGAAGGTGGACATCGTCGATGGCAGCTATGATCTAGCCATCCGCGGGAGCAATCATCTCGAAGATTCAAGCCTTATAGCCAGGAAGCTGACGGACCTGCCGCACACGGTCTGCGCTGCCCCCTCCTATCTCGCCTCGAGAGGCACACCCCTGATCCCGGCCGATATCGTCCGCCATCGATGCCTCAGCTATTCGCTGTCAGATCGATCCGGCGAATGGATTTTCAGCAAGGATGGCGATACCGCGCGAATTCCGATCAATAGCCGTTTTGCAGCCACATCCAGCATTGCGGTGCGGCAGGCGGTCGTGGAAGGACTGGGCGTGGGACTGCTGCCGAATGCCTATATTCGGGAGGAGCTGGCCGACGGACGCATCGTTCGGATTCTCGATGACTGGAAAACGCCGACCGCATCCATCTACGCCATCTATGCTTCGCGCCGTCACATCCCGCTCAAGCTCAGGGTTTTTCTGGATTTCCTGGCGAAGTTTCTGGAGGACAAGACTGGTGCGGAAGCCTGATGCTTCGGCTGCACACCCGGTTTGGTGACGGCTGAAGCGTTAGGACGGAAAGGGTCAGTTGCCCGTGCTCTTCGCCTTTTCGAGGAGCGGCGGAGGATCGACCGAGAAATCGATCCAGGGATTGTCGTCAAGGGTTTCGGCCCCGGCAATGCCAAGCGCTTCATATCGCATGACGAAGGTTGCCGGACCATGGGCATGGGCAACGACCAGCCCATGCTCCGCGTCGAAATATCCTCCGTGAGGAACAAGCCCGGGATAGCTTATGCGCCAGGCAGGCTGACCCGCCTCCACCGCGCTGAATCTGACCTTGGCGACGGCATTGTCCTGCAAGACGAAGAACCAGGTGTAGGGTCCGCCGGAAACGATGGTCATGATCTCGTCGATGCCGTGCCCCGAGTCGGCGCTGTTGACGTGCAGGCGGCCGAACTTCTTCTTCAGAAAGGTGACGGTATCGCTGTCCAGCGCTTTCATGTCGTAGATCTTCGGATAAGGCGGAACGTCCTTTTCCGAAATGGACAGCGCTCCGCCTCCATCGACCGCAGGCTTTCTTCCGGCTTTGCGTATCTCGTCGAGCAGACCGTCGCGGTCCAACGAGAATATCGACAGCAGCTCCTTTTGTTCGGCTTCATCCAGGGCGCGCGACTTCGACGCTTCGAGGATCGGTAGGGCCTGCTTCGCGCCAGGCACCTCGGAAATCCTCACCCCGACTTTGCCGAGGTGCTCGTTTACCGCGGCAAGGCCGACGGCGTCCGGCCTCCCGTCGCTGAAAGAAAGGCTTACCACACGCTCGCCTTGTTCCGCCGCGCCGGCATAGGCTGCTCCCGAAAGAAATACGCCGACGGCCATCGCAACCGGCACGAATTGTTTCAGATCGAACATCGATTACTCCTCTTGAAGGACGCCGCGCCGCCCTTGGCGCGGATCACGGTCAAGACATGCCAGTTGCCTGGCGAAAGAATAATCGGTTGCGCTGGAAAGACACTGGTAACTACCGGTGAACGTTAGCCGGAACTGCCTGAACCGCAGGAAACAGATACCTCAAGAGCTTCCCTCGCCCGGAGACATTTCGCACATTACAATTCAGACCTGCCGCACTCACGCGGTGGTGCTAGGCGCCAGTCCTGAACTGTCACTCAAAGTTGAGGCAGAAGCCGACTAGAAATGCGGCAGGCCCCCGGATTCCGGACGTGACGAGATCAAGTCGTCTCACGTCTCGTCACTTTCCACTCCGGTCAACAACGCGTCTCCCTGCTCAACCTTTCGGCTGAGGAGCCCCGCATCCTCCAGCGCCTCGATGTCGGGCGGGTCGCGCAGCGTCTGCATGCCGAAGGCGGAGAGGAAATGCTTTGTCGTGACATAGGTATAGGGCGCGCCGGGCGTCGGGCTGCGCGGGCCAGAGGCGAGGAAATTGGCATTGCGCAGGCTGGCGATCGTGTCGCGGCTGACCTCCTTGCCGAAGATTTTCGACAGGTCACCGCGGGTGAGCGGCTGGAAATAGGCGATCGCCATCAACACCATGGCCTCGAAGTCGGGCAGCGCTGGCGCCGCACTCCGCGTCGACGCCTGCGACGCCCTAATCGGAACGGCGAAACGCGAACGCGTTCGGTGCTGCCAGCCGCCGGCGACAAAGACGATCTCATAGGGCCGGTCACGGAGTTCTTCCTGCAGGTCGTCGATCAGCAGGTCGATGCTGCACTCTTTGCCAACGACGCGCGCCAGCGTCTCGCGTCTGACCGGCTCGGCCAAAGCAAAGATCACGGCTTCGACCCGCAGCATCTTTTCGCGCCAGCGCAAGTCCGGCGGCAGGTCGGACAGTTCCCGATCCAGGAGGACTTTGTCCTCCGATGTGGATCTGCGGCCTCGTCGCGTGCCGGCCGTCTCCGGTTCGCTCATCTTCATAATCCATAGATCCTAAACGAACTGCGGCCGGACAGTTCGCGCACGGCGCCAAAGCCTTCCAGCCTGTCGAACAGCCGGGTCGCCGCCCAGCGCGAGAGATTGCTGCCGGGCGCCGAGGCGGCCACCGCGTCCTCATTAAGCAGGACCTGGATGACGGCGCCGGCGCGTTTCGTGCGAACCTTTGGTGCGGCGGCACGCAGCGTCTCGGCGCGCCGCGCAATCTCGCCGGCGGTGCGTAAGGCCGCGCCTGTCGCCTCGGTGAGGGCAAGGCAGACGGCGCGGGCGAAGGCCGGTTCCCCCGGGCGCACACGGCCCCTGCCCCCAAGCGTCTTGAAGGCCGGCCCATAGCGCTCGGCCATCAGCAGCGGCACGGCAAGATCCCATTTCAGCAGCGCGGCGATCAGCAGATCGGCGAGCATCCAGGCGAGCGGTTCGGCATCCGGCCGCACGGCATGGATGGCCGTGACCAGGTCCGCCGCAGCAAACGGCGCCGGGCGGCCCGATTGCAGCGCGTTGTCGGCATAGTCGACGGCCGCGGTCAGCCGATCGTCCCAGGCGAGCCCCAACAGATCGGCAAGCTCAGCCACCGCTTTCGAGGAAAAGGCGGGTTCCCGCGTGGCGAGTTTCTTATAAGCGAAAAACATCCTGCCGGCTGGACCCGGATCGTCACCGGCGGCCGTCAGCAGAACGGCATCACGCAACGCGGCCGCGTCCTCGTTCCGCCCCATCAGCCGGACCGCGACAGCGGCACATTTGAGGGCCTGACGCGCGCGCCAGCAGCCGGCCCAGGCGGGCGTGGAGCGGACAAGATCGTCAAGCGATTTCAGGGCGATGCCCGCGGCAAACGGCGGTTCCGCCAGACCGATCCGCCCCGGCCGCAGCCAGGCGGCGATCGGATACTGAAGCGGAACGGGGACGCCTGTGGCGGTCTCGGAAGGTTGCGAATCCATATCCGAGCGTAGCCAAGCGCGGCGGTTAAGGTCAACAAAAAGCGCTCAAAGCGCCGGGGGTGTCGGTGGATAAAAACGAGCGATAATCTTGGCTTATCGGTCGTTTCGCAGAGACGGGCCGAACGGCGCAAAATCCCGGCCGAAAAGCTCTCGGTTCGCGCGCTGAGAGGCCCCGCGCAGACCGATCCTCATCGCCGCTAATCCCGCTTCACCGTCTGCAGCTGGCGCCCGCGCGCCTTCGCCCGCACCTGCTCAAACGCCTGCCGGCCTAGCGCCTGCGGCAGCATCCCGTAGGCCCACGCGCCCTTGCGGGCCTGACTGATGCCATAGGGAATGCGGCCCCGCTCCCACCGCAGCACGTTCACCTGATCGGTCTTGATCCACGACGGCTGATCGTCAAGACCGAGATGCCGGGCCACCGCCGGCGGCACAGCAATTGCCGTCTCATCTTTGCCCGGTGGCGAATGCGTGATAGCGCACAACAGCACGTCCTTTGACCCATCCGGCTTTTCGGCCATCGTCAGGACGATCGCGCACGGCCGATCCTTGCCGCTGTCCAGGCCCTTCGCGCTCTCCGCTTTCCAAAGGAAATCGTAGCGCACCACCAGACCCGGCTTCGGTTCGAACTCCACGGTCTATTTCTTCAGCAGATGGTCGAGGTCTGGTGTTGCCGCGCCCGCGTATCCCTTGTCCAATGCCGCCACGAGCTCGTCCGGCAACTCGTGGGCATAAAATGCCTGCCGCGTATCGAGGGCCTTGAGCCGCTTGTATTCGTCCGCCGCCAGCACCACGATGCTTTCGCGCCCGTGATGCGTCACCGAGACGGGCTCCCTCTGCGCCAGATCGCGGTAGCGACCGAAATGGTTCTGCAGCTCAACGGCCGTGATCGTCACCATCGCCTTGCTCCTTACTAAGCCGATAATCTATATAATAGCGATATTGGAGAAAATAGGCAAATTCTGTGCCGACAAGCTATCTGGTAGCCAACGGCTATCCGGCGGCCATCAGCTAGCGGCCATCCACAGTACGCCCTACCGGAACGCTCATACATCATCCGGCGGGCTGCCAATGGCGGCACGCATCTTGTCATCGGGCGGCGGTGGATTGTCCATCAGCTCCATAATCCGCACAAAATAGCGCTCCTAGACCTCGATCGTCTCGGCTTCCTGAATCACCGCTTCGGCCTCGCGCAGAGCCGCGCAGATGACAAACGCGGTCAGATGCGCATGCACCAGCGCGGCCGCACGCACCAGCCTTGCCTTTTGCCGCGCAGCAGGTTCAGCCGTTCGCTGCGACCGCTCTCCCGGGCATGGCCACCTCCGTCATTCCCTCTCCTTTCAGCATAGCGTGAAACGCGCTTGGCCGTCCAAACCACGTGTCTCAACGGCCAGCAGAACGGCTATCTGGTAGCTACCAGATAGCTTGTCGCTAGCGGCCAGTTTCTCTGCTATGCGACTGTTAGCTGGTAGCTATCAGCTATCCATTGGGGCGCTTGCTGCCATGCTCCGGCCGCCCGCCGCCCCCTTTCTCTCGCCTTCGCCACCCAAATCGGGCTAAGAGTCCAACATGAACGCCGACCGCCTCAAGGCCGCCCCTGCCCCCACTGCGACCCCTCTCGCGCCCGACGCGACGGACCTGCCCGACGTCATCGACTGCGTGATGGCATGGGCGCATCCATCGAGGCGCCCGCCTCCCCTCCCCTCTCCCCGCATCTGGCGCGGCTCGCTGATCGCGCCCGCGATTACGTCGATGCGGCCAGCGCGGCCAACACCCGCCGCGCCTACGCCGCCGACTGGCGATATTTCTCAGCCTGGTGCCACCGGCATGGCATCGACCTGCTGACACCCGATCCGCAAAGCGTCGGGCTCTACATCACCGCCCTCGCCTCCGGCACGGCCGGCAAGGGGCGCAGCGGAGGCGACCATCGAGCGCCGTCCGTCGGCGCTGGCCTGGAATTACGCGCAACGCGGCGCCCGCTCGACCGCAAGGACCGCTACATCGCCACCGTGATGGCCGGCATCCGCAACACCCATGCCCGGCCGTCAGCGCAGAAGGAAGCGGTAACGCCCGACAACCTCCTCGCCATGCTCGAGACGCTGGATCGCGCCACACTGCGCGGTCTGCGCGATCGCGCCATCCTGCTCATCGGCTTCACCGGCGGCCTGCGCCGTTCCGAAATCGTCGCGCTCGACTGCGGCCCCGACCAGACCGAAGATAGCGGCGGCTGGATCGAGATCCTCGACAAGGGCGCCCTGCTGACCCCTAAAGGCAAGACCGGCTGGCGCGAAGTCGAGATCGGCCGCGGCTCGTCCGATCTGACCTGTCCGGTCGTCGCGCTCGAGACCTGGCTCGCGCTCGCGCGCATCGCTCATGGCCCGCTGTTTCGTCGGGTCACCGGCAACGGCAAGAAGGTCGGCGCCAACCGCCTCAACGACCAGGAGGTGGCGCGCCTGGTCAAGCGCACGGCGCTGGACGCCGGCGTCCGCGCAGATCTCGCCGAGGGCCAGCGCGCCATTCTGTTTGCCGGCCACTCGCTGCGCGCCGGCCTCGCCACCTCGGCCGACGTCGAGGAGCGTCACGTTCAGAAGCAGCTCGGCCACGCCTCCGCCGAGATGACGCGCCGCTATCAGCGCAACCGCGACCGTTTCCGCATCAACCTCACCAAGGCCGCTGGCCTGTAGGAGGCGCGCCGTGTCCCGGCTCGCACCGCCCGACGACTTCATCCACGCTCTACAGACACGCGAGCAGGCGCGCGAAGCCGCCCTGCTGTGGGCCGCGCGCGTCACCTGTGCTGCAAGACGTCGGTCATCGCGCAGCTGACCGCTGCCCTCCGCAAGACATTCCACTAAACGGCCGGCTCCTGGCAGGACTTCTGGAAAACATCGTCGGCACGACGTGTTCCAATACCAGGGCTGATGCCCTCCAGCTCGCGCGCGGATACCAAGTAGCTACCGGCTATCTACGCGAAACCTCTTTGAAGCCGGTGAGCTATCTGTTAGCATTCTGCTAACAATTGGCCCACCGTCTGCCCCCAGAAGGAGCTCATGCCAACCATCGTTTTCGCCAGCCCCAAGGGTGGGGCTGGAAAGTCCACCTCCGCCGTGCTGCTCGCCTGCGAACTCGCCGCCCAAGGCGCCAACGTCACCATGATCGACGCGGATCCCAACAAGCCGGTGTCGCGATGGGCGCGCCGGCCGGGCAAGCCCGACAACCTGACGGTCGTCAGCGACGTCAGCGAAGACAGCGTCATCGACGCCATCGAGGAGGCGGCCACAAAAACCAGCTTCGTCATCGTCGATCTGGAAGGCACGGCCTCGATGATGGTCGGCTACGCCATGAGCCGCGCGGATCTCGTCGTCATCCCGACGCAGGGCAGCGAGCTCGACGCCGTCGAAGCGGTGAAGGCGGTGAGGCTGGTCCGCACGCAAGAACGCGCCTTCGGCAAGACCATTCCGTTCGCCGTGCTGCTGACGCGCGTCAACGCCGCCGTCATCACCCGTGACCTGCGCGACATCCGCATCCAGCTCGCCCAGGCCGGCATTCCGGTCTTCGAAATCCCGATCGTCGAGCGCGCCGCGTTCCGCGCCATCTTCAGCTTCGGCGGAACCCTGTTGTCGCTCGACCCCAAGCAGGTCAGCAACATCAAGGCCGCGATCGTCAACGCCCGCGCCTATGCCGCCGAACTCGTTGCCGTCCTGAAGAGGGCGGTCGCAGCCACCGGAACCCTGGAAGTCGCATGACCTCCCCGACACGCTCCAGCATCTTCGAGGACGACGGCAAACTCGACCTCTCGGACTTCAAGCCCAAGCCCGCGCCGGATCCCACTGCGCCATCATCGCAGGAGGTTCGCGCCGTCGCCGAACGCGCCAACTTCCGCAGCCGTGAAGCAAGCACCAGGACCGACGCAGCGGCCGCGCCGCGACCGCAACAGCGCCGGCACCGGACCGGCCGCAACGTCCAGCTCAACATCAAGGCCACCGGCGAGACCGTCGCCGCCTTCAACCGCCTCACCCAAGACAACAGATGGGTCGCAGGCGAAACCCTTCAACGCGCCCTGGCGGCGCTCCGGCGCGAGCTCGGCGAGGGCAGGGGCTGACCCACGGTGTCACCCAACGCGGGTTGGCGGCGCGCCCTCCCCCTGGGCGGGAGTCAATCGGGTCACCAATCAGGCTCCAGCCACCTGGTTCACGCGAACCCTGATCTTGTCAGCTGACAAAAGTCCAAGGTTGTGAAATGATTACAGTCAGTTAGGCTCTATTGGGCATAGGTTTCCGTGAAAGTCGTTCGATCGGCCACGAAAGACTACTGAATATCTCGCCTCGCGGCCGTTAACCTTCTGTTAATATTAAAATTCTTGTCGGGGACGACGAATCAGACATAATGACGGTTGATTGGCCCGTTTGCGCCAAAAATCGTTTTTAGGAAGTCCCGGCCGAATGAACGTGAGTTCGCCTCCTCCTCGGACTAAATCGCCGTTGCTCTTTGAGAAAAGCATTCTCGAGCAAGGCGATCAGATCTCGAAAAAGTTGCATCTGCTGAGTGTGCAGCGATTCCCGCCGCATGCGAAGAAAGGACTGAGATCATTCTCACTTGCGGAAGTGGCGACCTATCTCGGGGTGTCCCAGAGCCACCTCAAGAAGCTGCATCTGGAAGGCAAAGGTCCGGTTCCCGAAACGTCATCGTCGGGAAGGCGCTCCTACACGGCGGAGCAAATGGTCGAGCTTCGCCAGTATCTCGATGAGTATGGCCGTTCTGATGCACGCATGTACGTCCCTCATCGACGGGCGGGCGAGAAGCTTCAGATCCTTGCCGTCGTGAACTTCAAAGGGGGGAGCGGGAAGACGACGACAGCTGCGCATCTAGCTCAATACCTCGCGCTCACTGGCCACCGCGTGCTGGCCGTCGATCTCGATCCCCAGGCGTCGCTTTCGTCGCTGCACGGTTTCCAGCCGGAGCTCGATCAGACCAAATCGCTCTATGATGCGATCCGCTACGACGACGAGAGGAGGCCTCTTTCAGAAATCATCCAGCCGACCAATTTCCCCGGACTGGATATTGTTCCTGCCAGCCTAGAATTGCAAGAATTCGAATACGACACGCCCGTGGCGATGACGGATAAAAGCTCCAATGCGGGACGCGCGTTCTTCACGCGGATATCTGGAGCGCTCGCCGAGGTCGATGATCGTTACGATGTCGTCGTCATCGACTGTCCTCCCCAGCTCGGCTATCTCACCATCACGGCGCTGACCGCGGCGACGTCTGTCTTGATCACAATCCATCCGCAGATGCTCGATGTGATGTCGATGGGACAGTTCCTATTGATGCTGGGCAATATCCTTGAGCCCATCCGCAGCGCAGGGGCTGAGGTCAATCTCGAGTGGTACCGCTATCTGGTTACCCGCTATGAACCCACAGATGGCCCCCAGCATCAGATGACGTCTTTCCTGCAGACCCTGTTCGGGGATTTCATTTTGAAGAACCACATGCTGAAATCGACCGCGGTTTCGGATGCGGGCATAACGAAGCAAACCCTTTATGAGGTCGAAAAGAACACCATGACGCGCTCAACGTATGAGCGCGCGATGGAGTCATTGGAGGCGGTGAATGGCGAGATAGCAGACCTCATTCATGATGCGTGGGGACGCTGAATGTTGTCGGCTGACAAAATCGCGATTTTCATGAACGCATTCAAGCTATTAGACCTACGAGGAGTGGGGAATGGCCCGTAAAAATTTGCTGGAGGGTTTGTTAGACCCCGCAGCGGAGCAGTCGGCAGCGCCTGCGATGCCCTATCCCGTCCGTGGCGCGTCCAAATCCATGATCCGCTCGATCGACGAGCTGGCTAAGCAGGCTGACAAATATCTGGAAGGCGAGCAGGTCATAGAGATCGACCCGAGTTCCATCGATATTTCGTTCATTGCAGATCGGATGGGCGACGATCAGGAGCAATACCAAGAGCTTCGGGAAGCGATCAGGGAAAGGGGACAAGACACGCCGGTGCTAGTGCGCCCGCACCCGGGTATCGACGGTCGCTACATGGTCGTTTTCGGTCATCGACGGGTTCGTGTTGCAAAGGAACTCGGCCGAAAGGTGAGGGCCGTCGTTAAGAGCCTCGACGACAGGGCCCATGTCATAGCTCAGGGGCAGGAAAATTCGGCGCGCGCGAACCTCACATTTGTCGAGCGGGCTGTTTTTGCCAAGCGTCTCGAAGAGCTCGAATACGGACGCGATGTGATCTGCTCCGCGCTGGCTGCGAATGAAGCCGCCGTCTCCAAAATGGTCTCGGTCGTCACCAGGATCCCGTCCGCATTGATCCAACGGATCGGTGCTGCGCCCTCCGTCGGTCGCGAGCGCTGGGTCGAGCTTTCCCTGCTGGTGGCCAAGCCGTCAAACGCTCAAAAGGTCGATACCATCATTGCCCGGCCAGATTTCGATGGCTTGGCAAGCAGCGAGCGTTTCGAGCGGCTTCTTGCCGGCCTGAACACAAAGGGGAAACCAGCTCGAAAAGGCGTTGCCAAGCCTGATCCGAAAGTCTGGGTTCCAGCTGATAAGTCAGCTAGCGTTTTGCTTCAAGGAACAGCCAGGAAGGCGGCCATCACCGTCAAAGGCGATTTGGGTTTCGAATTTGCAGCGTTCATCACGGGCCAACTGGACGACCTCTACGGTGCGTTCAAGCGGTCAAAATCAGGTGAAACAGGAGACTAAAACCGCAAAAGAAAAAGGCCCCCAAACGACTGCGTCGTGGAAGCCTCTCTCGTAGTGTCTAGCAGCCCGAGAATCGCATTTCCACGAATCACTGTCAAGCAGTTGGACGTCGTTTTGACGGGCAGGTTTCTTTTGCCTTAGACAAGGTGAAAGACCATGCAAACGCATACCCCAGCTTCGCCCTTCGGGCCGAGGCCGCTGTCGCTTGCCGCCGTGAACGGCCAGCGCACCGCAAGAACCTGTCCGCCAGACGCCGTGGTCGACAAATGGCGCGTGTTTCGCGCCGTCTGCGAGGCCAGGAGCATGCTCGGCGCCACCGAACGCGCGCTGGCGGTGCTGTCGGCGCTGATCTCCTTCCATCCCGACACCGAACTCTCGGGGGAGGGGGCCCTGGTGTTCCCGTCCAACGCCCAGCTGTCGCTGCGCGCCCACGGCATGGCCCCGGCGACCCTCAGACGCCATCTCGCCGTGCTCGTCGAGTGCGGCCTGATCGTGCGGCGCGACAGTCCGAACGGCAAGCGCTTCGCCCGCAAGGGGCAGGGCGGTGCGATCGAGCAGGCGTTCGGCTTCGACCTGACCCCGCTCGTCGCCCGAGCGGCCGAGTTCGAGCGGCTGGCCGACGCGGTGCGGGCCGAGCGCCGGACGCTCCATCTGCTGCGCGAACGCCTCACCATCTGCCGCCGCGACATCTGCAAGATGATCGAGCTCGGCCAGGACGAAGGCATGCGCGGCGACTGGCAAGCCTATCGCGAGCGCTACCGCATCCTCGCTGTCCGGATTCCGCGGACGGCCACGGCGGCCCAGCTCGAGCCGCTCGCGGAGGCCTTTGCGCAGCTCGCCGATGAAATCCGCAACATCCTGGAAAGACACGTTAAATCCCAGAATACGAGCGCCAATGAGTCTCAGACTGAGCGCCACAAACAGAATTCAAACCCAAACCTTTACCTTGAATCTGAACCTCGCTCCGAAAAGGAGCAGGGAGCAGCCACGCCGCCAACCGAACAGGCGGAGCGCTTGCCGCAACAGCCGCAGGACCGCCAAACGTCAGCCTACCCGCTAAGCCTTGTGCTGCGCGCCTGCCCGGACATCGTCGACTACGCCCGAAACGGCATTTCGGACTGGGCGGGCCTGGTGGCAACCGCGGATCTTGCCCGCGCCGCGCTCGGGATCAGCCCTGATGCGTGGCGCCAGGCCTGCGAGGTCATGGGGCCGGCCGACGCCGCCATCGTCGTCGCCGCCATCCTGCAGCGGGCCGACGCCATCTCCAGCGCCGGCGGCTATCTGCGCAGCCTGACCGAGAAGGCGAGGGCAGGGCAGTTTTCCATCGGGCCCGTCCTCATGGCGTTGCTGCGGGCCAGGGACAAAGCGCTGCCGAGGACCGGGTGAGCGCCGCTGGAGGGGGCCAGACCTGAGATCGCGGCCGCGTTGCGGATGCATCCGGCTTCCGCAGAAGCGCGGCATCAGGCCGACGTGGAACGTGTCAGCATGGCCGCCCGGCTGGCCGACAGGGCGACGGCCGCCGGCGGCTGGCGAACAAAAGTGGGAGCGGCTTACCAGCCGCCTACTATCGGCTAAGCCAAACGGAGGCCGTCGTCGAGGCTGGTTCCACCATCAAATTTGCGTTCGCAGCAGGTTCGCTCCCCAATCGCGAATCTTGTCCAGCAGGGGCCGGTTTTGCCAGGCTTGCAGCGTGACCTGACGAGACTGGGAAAGGTCGCGACTGAAGTCCTCAATGTGGCGCTGAGCAAACCCTTGATCGAAGACATTCATGTTTGCTTCGTCGTTGAGGCGAAACGATCTTTCGTCGAAATTGGCAGAGCCAATGGTTGTCCATTGCTGGTCAACTATCACCACCTTCGTGTGATAATTGGTTGGCAGATACTCATGGATCCTGATCCCTGCCTCCAACAACCGGCCCCACTGGTGGCGCGAGGCTCGCCGGACGATCGGTACATCAATCTCCTCGCCGGGGATCAGAACGTCAATTTCCACACCACGCCGTCTTGCATCAAGCAGCTGGGCGATCATCACCTCGTCCGGCGCAAAATACCCCATTCCGATGCGGATGTGGCGCTCGGCTGCGGCCAGTGCCATCAGCATCGCTTGGTGCATTGATTGGGACCCTCCAGCTGGTGAAGACGTGACATGCTGCGCGAGCAGCGCGCCTGCTGCCCGTTGTTTGGGATAGAAGCGGTCTCCCTTCAGCACTTCATTTGTCGCTTCCAGCCAGTTTTCCGCGAAAGCCGCCTGCATCTTCGAAACTACGGGTCCTTGGACACGGTAATGGTTGTCCCGCCACTCGTCCGGGTTCCGCGCATCTCCTTTCCACTCGTCGCCTACCCCCACTCCGCCAGTGAAGCCCAAGACCCCGTCGACAATCAGGAGCTTGCGGTGGGTACGGTTGTTCACCCTGTCGATGGAATACCATTTGAGAGGTCGAAAGCGATGGACCTTCACCCCTGCGGCTTCCATCTTGTCGATCAACCGTTGGTCAAATGGAATGGAGCCAGCCCAGTCGAGCAGGACGCGGACCGCCACGCCTTCGGTCGCCTTCCGCGCCAATGCGCTGGCGAACTGCTCCGCAACCTCGCCCGACCAATAGATGTAGGTCAGGAAGTTCACGGTGTCTTCGGCGCCCTTGATAGCCCCGAGCATGGCGGGAAAAATTTCGTCCCCATTGATGAGCGTATCGATCTGGTGTCCCGACGTGACACCATCTTCAAAAATGCCGCTCATCGTCCGCAGGAATTGCGGATCGGAAACCGCGAATTCAAAAGGAATCGGTTGTCGAACGTCCCGACGCTCGGGGACGAGGTTCAGCACGACGACGAAGAGCACGGCGCATAAGACAAACGCGAATGCGCTTTTCATTATCAAGTGCAGGCGCATTTGCCTCCCCCCAAGTCGCGAGGTCATTCGTCCGACCACTTAGAAAGTAAAACGACCCCCTTCAAGAATTATGACGTGGCTACGCTGAGGGTCGACGGGGAGCATCATCCTGGCTCAACTCGCCCGCAGGCCGGCAGACTGCAGGCGACGGCAACAGGCAGTTGAACCTAGTATTGTTCGCGCGGAAAACCGCAATTCACCTCGACCGGAGAGTGAGCACTTCCTATCTGAGGGGTATGGATCCACGACAAAAGAAAGACAAGCTGATCGCCCAGTGGAACCTGCCTTCCGCGGCGACCTTGGGATCCGGCGTGCGCGCAAGGGGAATCCTTCTTGAGGTGCGATCCCGACTGTCTCTGGCAACCCGGAAGCGCCTTGATATCGAGGCTGGGCTGCTCGTCCTGCGCGGGCCGGAGGATGACGACCATGACTTTCGCGACGTAATTGAGATCGTAGAGAATACGCTCACGGGCATCGAAGACCTGCCGGTCATTCCCCGGGAGGTAGAGGACATATTGGCAATCACCTCGACCGAACGTCACCGATGGCTGAAGGACGGCCGCCTGCAGAGCGCGGGAACCCGGACGGTGAAGCTGCGCGGACGGGCACGCAAGATCACGTTTCACGTCTTCGACCCACGCCACATCGAAGACGTGCTCGATCAGGACCTTGTTTCGGCTTGGCAGGAACAGGATGCCGTCGCCGCGGCCGAGAGCCGCCGCCGTGCTGCAGGGAAGGCGGCGCGGACCCGGGCCGGAAAACCCACGCAGACAGCAGCATCCGGCGCAGAGACCAGAGACTCGATCTCAACGCGGCTCAAAGGTTGGGAGGACTTCGATCTCGAGGGCCTGCTTCGGTAGAGCTACCTCATGACCACTCTACCGCAATCCTAAGCGGCCGCCCCTTCACCCGTCGGCTTCGCAAGGCGTCTGCGTTCACGGCCATGTGCGCCGTCGCCCTCGTAGCCCGCTTGGCTGTAGGCACCATCGACCCAGCGGTGCCACCATTTTCAGTGTTTCTGTTCGTGACGATGGTCACGGTCATCGTTGCTGGAGGCACGGCTAGTCTGGTGTGAAAAGGGATCGCCAGCATCGCCGCACAGGGGCCGACGAACGAACCCGCTGCGCGGGAGGGCGCCTGCGGGTTGAGGTAGAGATCAGGGCCGGGCGTCGCGCTTGCGTTGAGCGTCGCCCGGCGTGGGCAGAGCATGAAGGACTTCTTCAACAAGGAGCCTGACCATGCCTCATTCAGTTCTCGAAGTGCCGATCAGCCCACTTCGTCAGCGGCTGATGGACGACATGAACATGCGGCGTTTCTCAGGGGAGACGCAGCGCAACTATCTCCGCGACATCGGACGCCTGGCGACATTCCTTGGGCGTTCACCAGACACAGCGACCACCGACGACCTGCGCCGGTTCCAGATCGAGCAGCAAGAGGACGGCGTTCCCGTGCCGACGATGAACGGGATCGTGTCGGCGTTGCGCTTCTTCTTCACCCACACGCTCGATCGTCCCGATCTGGCGCGCAGGCTCGTTCGTCTGGCGCACCCGCGCAAGCTGCCCGTGGTGCTCAGCCGCGACGAGGTCGCCCGGCTGCTCAACGCCACCACCTGCCTCAAGCACCAGGCCGCGCTCTCGGTCGCCTATGGCGCGGGCTTGCGCGTCGCCGAGGTTTCGACCCTGAAGGTCGCCGACGTCGACAGCGAGCGCATGCTGTTGCGTGTCGAGCGCGGCAAGGGCGGGCGCTATCGCAACGCCATGCTCTCCGCGGATCTGCTCGCTCTCCTGCGTGAGTGGTGGAAGGTCGGTCGGCAGCAGGGCGTGATGCATCGCGACGGCTGGCTGTTCCCGGGGCAGCATGCGATGAAGCCGATCAGCACGCGGCAGCTCTATCGTATCGTCGTCGAGGCGGCGCAGGCCGCCGACATTACCAAGCGGATCGGGCCGCACACGCTGCGGCACAGCTTCGCCACCCACCTGCTGGAGGACGGCACCGACATCCGGATCATCCAGGTCCTGCTCGGGCACGCCAAGCTGAACAGCACCGCCTTCTACACCAAGGTTGCAACCCGCACGGTGCGCACGGTCACGAGCCCGCTCGACAAGCTCGGCCTGTTCAAGCCGGAAGAGATCTCACCCGACGGCTGAGCGTGCGCGCCTCGATCGAGGTCGCCGACATCTTCCGTGCTGCCTGCCCCGCCTATAGGGCCGCCCATGCCGGCCATCTGAGCCTCGCCCAGCTCAAGGTCATGTCGGCGATCGAGCATTGCCGCACCGCGGCGCTCGGCGGTCACGTCGAGGCCTGCGAGGACTGCGGCCAATGGCGGGTCGCCTACAACTCCTGCCGCAACCGGCACTGCCCAAAGTGCCAGGGCGCGGCGGCGCGGACATGGCTTGCCGAACGCAAGGCCGACCTCTTGCCGGTCGGCTACTTCCACGTCGTGTTCACGCTGCCCGCCGAGGTCGCCGACGTCGCGTTCCAGAACAAGGCGCTCGTCTACGACCTGCTGTTCAAGGCGGCATCGGAGACGGTGCTGACCATCGCCGCCGATCCGCAGCATCTCGGCGCGCGCATCGGCATCACCGCCGTGCTCCACACATGGGGATCGGCGATGACGCACCATCCGCACGTGCACATGATCGTGCCGGGCGGCGGCATCGCGCCGGACGGAAAGCGCTGGGTCTCGTCGCGTCCGGCCTTCCTTCTTCCGGTACGCGTGCTCGGCAAGCTGTTCCGACGGTTCTTCCTCACCCGGCTGGTCGCACTGCACGACGCCGGCCGGCTCGGCTTCTTCGGGACCATGGCGCACCTCGCCGAGCGGCAGGCTTTCCTGCGCCATCTTGCTCCCGTCCGGACAAAGCGCTGGGTCGTCTATGCCAAGGCGCCGTTCGCCGGCCCGGCGGCGGTGCTCGCCTACCTGTCGCGCTATACGCACCGGGTCGCGATCTCGAACAGCCGTCTGATCGCCTTCGACGCGAGCGGCGTCACCTTCCGCTACAAGGACTACCGTCGCGACGGCGCCGATCGCCAGCAGGTCATGAGGCTTGGCCCCGACGAGTTCATCCGCCGCTTCCTGCTCCATGTCCTGCCGCCCGGCTTCCACCGCATCCGCCACTACGGCCTGCTCGCCGGCTCCGCCCGCAAGGCCAGCATTGCGATGGCGCGCGAACTGTTGAACGTCACCGCACCGCCCCATGACGATCCCCCAGACCAACCGGACGCCTTTCGCCCGCCGTGCCCCTGCTGCGGCGGACGCATGATCATCATCGAGGTATTCGAACGGTGGCGACAGCCGCGAGGGCCGCCAGATGCACATGCAACGAGTCGGGAGAACTGGCCATGACCCGGCATGGCATACCCCAGCCTCAAGCCGCAGGCGCCCAGTCTCCGGCAACGGATCCACACGCGCTCGCGATGATCGCCGACGCCACAAGGGGCGCATCCGGCCGCGCGACGAGCCGACAATGCCGCGGGGCTGAAAGGCGAAGCGGTCCGTCCGCATCCAACCCGATGCCTCCGGGCGACGCTCCAGCCATCGCCGACATCAGCCGCGGATCAAAATCCCCATAGCCGTCGCCTGTGGCCCGCGGGTTCCTTCCTCGGGGACTTTCGTACGCCTGCCGGCGCCCGAAACTCTTCACGTCTGCGGACCATCTGCTTCCGGGTACGGCCTTGGGATAGCTGCCATCCCGCTTCCGACCCCCTTGTCGCCGCCCAGCATCCTTTCCGCCGAAACCCTGCCGCTTGTTCGGCTGCTGCCGGAAGATAGAGGGTGTCAATCGTCGTTTGGCGAACCGTCTGAATGGCGACCGGGTCCGGGCTTAGTTCGCCCCAAACCGCAATACCAGCCTGTACGATCGTCAGGATAATCAGGCCCGCGGTGAGCCATCCGATGCGGCTCTGCTGGCGCATGTTGTCGTGGCGCTACTTCTCGGCCTTCATGTTCTCCAGTGTCGTGACCGCCTGGTGTCTCATGGATTACGTGCCGCCGTTCTTGGCGAGGTCGCCTTAATGGATGAGAGAGTCGAGTATCATCAAATAATGCCGGATCGGGTCTGTCGACGACGTCAAGTTCAAGCAGAATTTCGCGCGCAGCATGTCGCTCACCGAAGCTATGGATCCGAAGAACATCATTTGCTACGAGATGAACGGAACTCCCCTGCCGCCCGACAATGGCTTCCCGCTCCGGCTGATAGCGCCGGGCTGGTATGGAATCGCGAATGCGAAATGGCTCAAGCGCATTGAGGTGCGCGACCAGCGCTTCGAAAACCAATTCATGGGACGCGACTACGTTATGCTTCGAACGTGCTCCGTGGTGTGATCCGTTTGTAACGGGCGGTGCTATAGTAGCAGCCGGACCCCAGAGTATCTCACGGCGATCGATCGACATGAGGGAGCTGTCCACCGTTGCGCCTCACGCAGAGCCGGGAGTGAGAGAGGCCGTGGAGCGAGCATGATTGTCTCCATGTCTGTCGCGGTGGCATTAATCGGGCCGTTCAGGCGCGGGCGTGCGCCCGCCGGCAGTTGTGAGCAACGCGAGCGGCGACCTCGGTTGCGAAAATGTGGTCTTCCGCCTTGCAAAACACGCGATCATCGTCAAACGCCGAAATTGCGTCTCGTCTATTGACCGAAGGCCGCCATTGGGTCGGCTGCCTCGGGCTCCGTTCATTCTCTCCTGGGCCGGAGGGCAGCTGCGTCTACGTCTCGGTTTCGGACCTCGCTGCGGACACATGCTGCGCGGCGAGGAACATGAGCGTGGATGCCGCGGTCCGCCGGTTCCAGCCGGCGGACACGGCCATGTCGAGCAGACCCTCGATTGCGGGTCTCAAGGCGACGCGGCACTCGGTTTCATGGGCCAGAAAATCGCTCGGCGGGCGCGTCGGAGACGTTACCGACCCGATGCCAGATATCATGTTCATTCAAACCTCGCTTGTCTTGATGAAGCGCCCGCGCCCCGCCACGGGACGCGGAACACCTTATTTTTCCTCAGAAGTCCATGCCGGCGCCGGCGGGCATGGCTGGGGCGGCTTCCTTCTTCGGCTTCTCGGCTACCATCGCCTCGGTGGTGACGAGCAGTCCCGCGACGGAGGCGGCGTCCTGCAGCGCGGTGCGGACGACCTTGGCCGGGTCGATGACACCTTGGTTATAAAGGTCGCCGAACTCGTTGGTCTGGGCGTTCCAGCCCCAGGCGAAAGTGGTTTTCTCGCGCAGCTTACCGACGATGATAGAACCTTCCGCGCCGGCATTCTCGGCGATCTGGCGAGCCGGCGTCTCGATGGCCCGCCGCACAATCTCGATGCCGGTCCTCTGGTCGGGGTTGTCGACCTGCACGTTGTCCAGTGCTTTCGCAGCGCGCAGCAGCGCCACGCCCCCACCCGGCAAGATGCCTTCCTCAACGGCTGCGCGCGTTGCATGCAGCGCATCGTCGACCCGGTCCTTGCGCTCCTTCACCTCAACCTCGGTCGAGCCGCCGACGCGGATTACCGCGACACCGCCGGCGAGCTTGGCCAACCGCTCCTGCAGCTTCTCGCGGTCATAGTCGGAAGTGGTTTCCTCGATCTGCGCTTTGATCTGCTTCACACGGCCCTCGATCTCGGCCTTCGAGCCGGCACCGTCCACAATGGTGGTGTTTTCTTTCTCGATGACGACCTTCTTGGCGCGGCCGAGCATCTGGAGCGTGACGTTCTCCAGCTTGATGCCGAGGTCTTCCGAGATGGCGGTGCCGCCGGTGAGGATGGCGATGTCTTCCAGCATCGCCTTGCGACGGTCGCCGAAGCCCGGCGCCTTCACCGCTGCGACCTTCAACCCGCCGCGCAGTTTGTTGACAACCAGCGTGGCGAGCGCCTCGCCCTCGACGTCCTCTGCTATGATGAGCAGCGGCTTGGACGACTGCACCACTGCTTCGAGTACCGGCAGCATTGCCTGCAGATTGCCGAGCTTCTTCTCGTGGATCAGAACATAGGGCTCGTCGAGTTCAACCCGCATCTTGTCCTGGTTGGTGATGAAGTACGGCGAGAGATAACCGCGGTCGAACTGCATGCCTTCGACCACTTCAAGTTCGGTGTCGGCGGTCTTGGCTTCCTCGACCGTGATCACGCCCTCGTTGCCGACCTTCTGCATTGCCTCGGCAAGGAACCGGCCGATCTCGGCGTCACCATTGGCCGAGATGGTGCCGACTTGGGCGATCTCGTTGTTCTGCGTCACCTTGCGGGCGTTGGCCTTAAGTTCTGCAACGACGGCATCCACCGCCTTGTCGATGCCGCGCTTCAGGTCCATTGGGTTCATGCCCGAGGCGACAGCCTTGGCGCCCTCGCGCACGATCGCCTGGGCGAGAACTGTCGCGGTCGTGGTGCCGTCGCCGGCAAGATCATTGGTTTTCGAAGCGACTTCGCGCACCATCTGAGCGCCCATGTTCTCGAACTTGTCTTCGAGCTCGATTTCCTTGGCGACGGTGACACCGTCCTTTGTGATGCGTGGGGCGCCGAACGACTTGTCGATGACGACGTTGCGTCCCTTCGGACCGAGCGTCACCTTCACGGCGTTGGCGAGGATGTCGACGCCGCGCAGCATCTTTTCGCGGGCCTCGGTATGGAACTTGACTTCCTTGGCAGCCATTGGACCACTCCTTCAAATTTAGGCAGCTTTCGTTGACTGGATTGCTTCTTCTGAACCCGATCACGCGGCCTTCTTGAACGCGACGCTCTGGTCGATCACGCCCATCACGTCGCTTTCCTTCATAATGAGCAGGTCCTCGCCGTCGAGCTTGATCTCGGTGCCGGACCATTTGCCGAATAGGATGCGATCGCCGACCTTCACGTCGAGCTCGACCAGCTTCCCGCTGTCGTCCCGAGCGCCGGGGCCGACTGCGATGACCTCGCCTTCCTGTGGCTTTTCCTTCGCAGTATCGGGGATGATGATGCCGCCAGCCGTCTTCTCGTCGGCTTCGATGCGGCGGACCAGGATACGGTCGTGCAATGGACGGAACGCCATTTTCGTTCTCCTTCAAGGACAAACAGATTTTGAAGTTCCTCCACACCGGACCGGCAATATCGGGCCGGTGTGGGGCGTGGCGACCCTTCATCAGGCAACGCGCGCATCTCGAGCTAGTTTTCGGATTTTGGCATTTCAAGAGGCGCCGCGAATTTTTTTGGCACTCGCCTTTATCGAGCGCTAGCATCATGAAAACATGCAGCTATTTGCCGTTCTGGCTGTCCGGCGGGGCTTGAAATTGTCACGACGTCGAGCAAAATCGGAGAAGCGCCGGGCACCATGCACGGCTTCTCGAATCGAGATCGAAGCGGAGCTTTGGAACGGCAAACCGGAAAGGAGGATATCGATGGGCCGAACCGACTTTTCGACGATCATCCCGTCACTGGCGCCTGAAGCCAATGACCTCACGCTCGACCGGCTGCTGTCGCCGGCGCGCCACTACAACCATCCAGACGACGTTCTCAACGACGATGCGCTGGACGTTGGCGAAAAGCGAGCGGTCCTCTCATCGTGGGCTTCCGACGTCTGCGCAGCGGAATCCATGCCCGGCTCTGCGCCAGCCGCCGGGCGCCCGGCAGCCGGTCTCATTTGACGCCATCATGGAAGCGCTGCGGCGGCTCGACGCGCCAAGTTCGACGTTTCAAGACCGAAACGAGGCCAAGCGCCGACCCGAACGGCAACGTTTGGATGCATGAAGCGAGGACAGGTCGGAGAATGGCTGCAGTGGTGGGCCGCGAGTTCCGCATGCAGATGGAAGGGTACGGCCTGACAACTGCCGAGATTCACTACCGCATGCCCGACCATCCCAGCCTGCTGCAGCTTTATGTCTGGCAGGAGTATGATCTGGCTCCCGACTTTCCCGAACTGCGCAGCTTCCTCGACTACTGGAAGGAAACGCTGGAGGGCGCGCTGCACTCGGTGCGCGTTGCCCACCATCGCTTGATCCGGCCGTCCGTGTGGAAGGCAGTGGACGGCATTATCGCAATTCACTGAATGCCGACAGCCGCCAAGCGTGTCTCGCCTTGTGCCGGCCGGTGCCAAGCCGGCGCGCTCGATCGGCGCCGGCCCAGCGACAGCCCTGCGATCGGCCGCCCTGACGAAGCTCCGCCGGGCCGCCTTCGCGCTGCACCATCCGTCGAGCACGTCGCGACAGGCTGAGTGCGCGCTGCGCCAGTTCCTGCCGCGCGCCCATTGCGGCCATTCGTTCTGAAGGCATTCGATCACGGCCTGATTGTGTCGCGCGAGACGTTGCGCAAATGGATGGCGGAAGCCGGAATCTGGCTGTCGCGCAAGCATCGCCGGGGTGATGTCAGGTTAACCGAAGTTGAGGTTGTTAGCTGGTCGGCGGACATGATTCAGTCTACCACCAGCTACAAGCGCCATCGTTTCCCGCCCGCTGTGATCGCTCATGCGGTCTGGCTGTATTTTCGGTTCCCGCTGAGCCTGCGTCTGGTTGAAGAGATGCTGCTGGAACGCGGCATCGTCGTTACCTATGAGACGATCCGCTGTTGGGCGAAGAAGTTCGGCCCAGACTATGCTGGCCGCTTGCGGCGGAAGCAACCAAGTCCAATCGACATCTGGCACTTGGACGAAGTGGTCGTGACGATCGGCGGCAAGAAGCATTGGCAGTGGCGCGCCGTCGACCAGGATGGCTACGTGCTCGACGAGATCGTCCAGGCGCGCCGCGATACCAAAGCTGCCAGGCGCCTGCTGATCCGGCTGTTGAGGAAGCAGGGGTGCGGGCCGAAACGTATCGTCACCGACAAGCTCCGTTCCTACGCCGCAGCCCGGCGTCAGGTCATGCCCACGGTCGCGAGCATCAATCGCACAAGGGGCTGAACAATCGCGTCGAAAACTCCCATTTGCCTTTGCGAAAACGGGAGCGAATGATGCAACGGTTTCGCTCGCCAGGCGCGCTGCAGCGCTTCACAAGCATCTTTTCGGCGGTCCGAAACCTCTTTGTGCCGCCTCGTTCCAAACACTCGGCCAGCGCCCTTCGTCTGCAAGGTCTCCGGGCGATCGCACACTGGAAGGCGGTCGCCGGGGCGGCCGTCTGAGCCAAATATCATACCGAATGGCGTCTCGATGAAGTTAACCTGACATCACCGGCGGAGGAGAGCCGTCCACCGCATCAGAAGCGGACGGACTGCTCTTGGCACGGGGGAACGGTTTGCCGTCATTAGCCGGCCCAGATGGGCAATGATCGCGGTTGCCTATGGGGGTTCCGGCCCGCCTATTTGCTATTGCGGAGCTAAGCGTATACCTCTCCCATATCGGCAATTCTGACACCGGCGTTGCCGGCGAGGGCTAGCTCCCCTGGCCCCAATTGAAAGGAGGACGTCATGTCTTCCTCGTTTATCATCGCAACACCCCGCTGACGCTGATGGACAGCGAACGGAATCGTTCAGCCTTTCCGGTGCGATCGTACTATTCCTGGCAGGCGACAGGCTGGATTCATGACAGTGATGAACAATCCTAAATTCGAAGATCCTATAATCGTCGAGAGTGGTCAGCCCAGTTCCAAGGTTCAGCTCGCGGACATCAATGCCTGCAGCGAATTTCTCCTTCGCGAATGGCCAGGCAAGCGCGGCGACAAACATCGCGCGGCTCTCCAATCTTGCGCTGACGTGACGGCTGGCAAGAAGCCGGCGTCGCACGCGCGCAAGGCATTTGCCGCGGCTGCTCGCGAGGCGGGGCTTGTGATCAATCGTTAATTCTCGGAGTCGAGTAGTGTCTCAGCTTGAATTTTGGCCCCATTGACGGGCCTGTCGCAATCCGCCGTCGCCTCCTATATGCTTAGCGGAAAGCATGGAGCCAAAGCATGGCTGATATCGAAGACATAGAGGAAATGATCGCGAGCACGCGTAAATTTATCATTGCGGACAAAGGCGTGGCGGCTGGTATCCGTACATTCGATGGTATCTCCGAATTGCTCGCTGAGGTTATCCGAGAATTGCGGCGGCTGAACGAGAACGTTGAGCAGTTGAGGTCTGATAATGCTCACCGGACCTAAAGGCCAGAAGCGCCCCGCCGACGTGATCGGCAATCCCGTGAAGGTCATGCGCATTGTCATCGGTGAGGAAGAAGATACCGTCATCGACGATGGCAAAGACCCTGCCGCCAAGGTATTTGGCGCGAAGGGCGGCAAGAAGCGCGCCGAGAACATGACACCAGAACGGGGCGCCGAGATCGCCAAGAAGGCCGCTGCGAAGCGGTGGAATAAGCCGAGCGCATAGCTGCACGCATAATGGGGGCATGTGCCAGTTCGGTCCGCACTCTATGTCGACGGGTTTAGTCTCTATCATGCTGTAACGGACCTAAATGGGCCATTCTTTTAAAGTGGTGCAACCTCTGGCGGCTCGGCGGAATTATTATTCCCTCAATATCACAGCACCGCCCGGGTATTCGCAAAAGCGATGACGCCATGATCAATTCATGAATGCGCTGCGAAATGTCGGTGTTGACCCGTATCTTAGGGCATTACCTCCACGAGGAGCGAGATTGTCGACATTGCAGTCACGTTTGGGAGCAGCCAAATGAGAAGGCGTCTGATCTCAATCTTGGTCTTTCGTTGATCACTGACGCCGGAGACGACGTTTTTGACCGGGCATATTTGCTGACAGCCGATTCAGATCAAGCAGCCACGGATCGCTTTCTTTGCGAAACCTTAAAGGGAAAGTCCCTCGTAACGGTGGCTCCTCCCGGGAGAAACTTTTCGGCGAACATAGAAAAGTTCGCGGACGGCCGTATTGCTCTCACGCGCGACCATCTTGAGAACGCTGTCTTCCCCAGGTCGTGATGGGAAAGGGCGATTAGCCGCCCGGAAGAAGACCCCGCGAATACGACCCGACCCGCCTGCAGGTTGGGTCCATCCAGACAATCGGCGCTGAATTTCAAACTGAGACACTACTCGGAGTTGGCCTTGATGGGAACACATTGATGCGCGAGATACACGCACCGATGGCTCTTCACAGCGGCTCCGAACAGATGGTTCGTGAGGTTCTTGGATTGAGTGATCGTATTTGACCTGATCGATCGCGCGCCGACCATGAATGTACCGGCGGCGCGAAATGGTCTCAGGACCGAAGATGAAGCGGGCGAGAGCCCGCTTTTTTCATGACCGGATTGCCCCTCATTCGTACGCGAGCACGCGCAGATACCTTTGCCTACCTCGGAACATCACTCCTTTACCCCGGTCGTCACTGGGCGATCACGTCGATTCGAAACGGCAACTGCGCGTCGGGCTGGCCTTCACCGCTATTTCCGAGATCGCTTCAGCCGAGGGCGAACCGCTGTGAGGGCTATTTAGCGCATCAGCCCCGCGGTCCGGAGCGCGTCTTCAATAAGCTTCTTTGTAGACTCGTGCACACCCTTTGTCGGTTGATCGAACTGCATGCCTGGTTTAGGCCACGGCTCCTCGCGGTCTGCCTGTGCGATGACGGGCGTCTGCAGATCGATGCGCTCGTCGGTTGTCGACCCCCCAGAACGCGATCCTTGCTGACCAACTATATTCCAGGATCGCGCGATCTCTCGGGTCGAAGAAACGCCGACGTCCAGCATGAAGGGTCCCGACGTCCCGAGGCCGTCACTGCCAAGCGGCGTGCCGTGGCCCATGGCGGAGATGAGGTTGATCTCGATCAGCGCATCGCCGCTTGGGTCGCACCATACTTGCCTGTTCAGTTTGCTCTGGGTACCCGAATACTCTGGAGTGCTTGCTAGCCCGTGCACGCACAGCCACTGGGACGCGATGGCCTTCGCGTTGGCGGAAGCGACCGTCTGGTCAGAAGAACCATGCCATATCGAAATGCGCGGCCAAGGGCCGGGATGATTAGTTGCACTCCGTAGAAGCTGCTGTAGTGTTCGCTCGGACGGGACGCCGTGGCCGCGCATGCGGTCGAACGCTTCAGGGACCGTGGCTGCGCAGCCATAAGGTAGCCCTGCGATTATCGCGCCGGCCGCAAACACTTCCGGATAGACCGCCAACATCGCCGCTGCCATCGCCCCGCCAGCGGAGAGCCCGGTGATGAAGATGCGCTTGCGGTCGAGCTTGTGCGCCACGACCATTGTCTCGATCATCTGGCGGATCGACAGAGCCTCGCCGGAACCGCGGTCGACATCCTTGGGCTGAAACCAGTTGAAGCAGAGGTTCGGGTTATTCGCTCTCTGCTGTTCCGGGTAGAGCAGTGCAAAACCTGCTTCGTCCGCCAACTGCGACCAGCCGGAATGATGGTCGTAGCCGGCTCCGGTTTGCGTGCAGCCATGTAGGACCACGACCAGCGGCGCCGCTTCATTCAGGTCTGGAGGCAGATAGTACATCGCTCCGAGGTTACCGGGATTTGAGCCAAAGTTGGAAAGGAGTTCTAGGCGTCCATCGTTCGTTGTGTGCGCAGAGCCTAGACGAGACGTCGCCTGAAGCGCGGCAAGGCGCGCGATCGTATCGGAGATTTTTCGCAATTGAACCGTCCTCGTTCTGACGTCCGGAATTGGAGGGCAAGCAGGAACGTAGCTCCGGCAGTTTCGTTGCTGCACTGCACAATAAAGGTTGTGCGCCGATGCGTCAGCCAATTTATGGTGACGGCGGCCTGATGGATTGCCGCTTGCCGCTTACCGATCGCCGTCGAGAACTCAAACATCGTTCGCTCAATATTGGAGGAAACGGACAATGTGCTTCCATGAGCCGCGGCGATCTGGGACGCGATTAGGGGCCGAGTGACTGCCTGCATGGTCGTCTATGGTTCGCGGTTTTCCGGTGTGCGCCTATGCGCAACATGAGGTGCGCAAAGTCTTGACGTGCCGGACGGTCAACCCACAGCCATCGCCGCGGCAAGCAATCCCTATATTCGATCGAGTCCCGTCATGGTGGTCGAGGCGCCAGAAACGGCAGCTCAGGCGGGGCGTTCGTTAGGCAGAATGCTGATCACGTCCAAGGTCACCCCCGCTGCAGCTTTTTCAGGCCTCACTTGGGGCCAGCGACGAATACACACTGACGGGTGCAACGGGTATGCGATCGAGCTGGCGTGACAATCGTGAATCGCCAGCCTCACACGGACCGTGTCGTGCAATCGAAACGATGGCCGTCGGTGCCCTAAGGGATTTGGTAGACCGTCGAACTGCCATGGGCGCGAGGCAGAGTCTGTAGGTCCTAGCAAACGCGGATCTCGCTCCCATGACAGCCCATCACATCCGGGCAGCGGACTACCTGATGACCGATAAGAACATCGACATACCTTCAATCCCCGACCACAGCCAGGCAATCGTTGATCTCTTCCTTCAGGCCGCGAAGATCCGGCGAAGGCTAAGCAGCACGAACTTCGGCTGCCCTAATGGAGAGCGCTAACCGTTGTTTGATGCCGCGGGTCCGCAAGAGGGCAGCGAAATTCAACCCCTTATGCTTACGGCAGGGCATCCCAACACTTGACACTCCCGTAAAACTCGCCCGCCGAGAGCGATCTCGCCGGCGGATCGCTTTCCGACAGGCATCCGTACATCCTGCCGGCTGGAGCAATCACGAGGAGGGAGGGCTCCCCTTTCGACTGCCGGCCGCCTGCCATTCAAGGAACAGGCTGTACCCCACCGCCAAGAGCACCGGGCCGAGGAACACACCGATGAAGCCGAAGGCCAAAATGCCGCC
This sequence comes from Mesorhizobium shangrilense, assembly GCF_028826155.1. NCBI lineage: Bacteria > Pseudomonadati > Pseudomonadota > Alphaproteobacteria > Hyphomicrobiales > Phyllobacteriaceae > Arvimicrobium > Arvimicrobium flavum. The sequence goes on along the minus strand of NZ_JAQGPN010000002.1, from coordinate 164,175 downwards.
CAGAAATCCGAAGAAACTGAGCAGCACGGGCAAGCTGTTCGCTTGGGTGAGAAGATAGGGTCTTAATACGTTATCGATGCTGCTGACCAGCAGCAAACCCCAACCAGCCACGAAGATGCCCCAGCCGACCTCGCCCTGAAACAACAACCAGAGCGTAACAGACCCCCAGACCACGGGCGGGGCGGCGGGCACGAAGGAAAGAAGGAATGTGAGGAACCCGAGCAGCAGGGCCTGAGGCACACCTGCGATCCAGAACCCAATGCCGGCCAGTAGTCCTTGCGCAATAGCCGTCCCGATCACCCCGTAAACCACCCCGGTGACGGTTGAGCCCGCAACTGTGAGCAGATGCCGTGCGCGAGTGCCACCAATCCGCTCGGAACTCCCGCGCAAAGAGGCTGCCATCTGGCGGCCGTACCGATAGAAGAAGAACGCGATAAACACGCTCAAGGCCAGTTCGAGGAGCCCCACACCCAGAACTGCGCCGCTGGCCACCGCGATGTCTGTCGCAGGACGTATGAGCTTCGTCAGTTCGACGAGGAAAGCCGGTGCATTGTAAGCCAAGCCCTGCCAGTAGAGGGCCAGGCGCTCACCGATGAGGGGGATTTCGGCCACCCAACCGGGCGGCGCAGGCGGGCCGTGCTCAAGCAGGCTGTTCACGGCTTTGGCGACGGTCGCCGCACTATCGGCCAGTGTTGCCACCAAGATTGCAAACGGCGCCACAACAACAGCGGCTACGAGCAGGGTCATGAGAAGCGCGGCAAGCGTCCTCCTTCCGCCCAGAAGTCGCTCCAACCAAGTGTAGATTGGCCAGGTGGAAAAGCAGAGTACCGCTGCCCAGATCAGGGCGGAGAGAAATGGCCAGAGCACGACAATGCAGCCGATGCCGAGAAGCACAAGTGCGCCAATTCCGAAGAACCGCTCGACCGATGGGTTGGATGCCATCATGTCCACCTCGCAGCCTCACTCGCCAGTCCATCGAACGGTCACGCAAGTCTGGAAACTCGCCCAGAATGCTGTCCTGGCCCCACCCAAATCAGGCGGGCACCAAGGGGACTCACCAGGTGTCAGTGACATGCCTCGAAAGCGCATTGATACCTGGTGCCAGTAGAGCTGCGACTATTCCTTCCGCGCGACATGGACCGTCACCTCCATGGTCATGAAATCTTCCGGTAGGCCTGCATAACCCCCGGTGATTGGCATGATCTGTCGATTGCTGCGAGCCACCGCTACCGGAATGAGGTTGGCGTTCCCAATTCGACGGTGTGTGGGGTCGAAGGCGATCCATCCCGAACCAGGGAGATAGATCTCGGTCCACGCATGGGTTGCCCCTCGATCACCCGGAGACGCATCCGCATCAAAGAGATAGCCCGAGACTGCGCGGGCGCCGAGGCCGAGACGGCGGGCAGCCTCGATGAAGAGCGCAGCGATGTCGCGACACGAGCCACTGGCTAGCAAAAGGGTCTCAAGTGGCGTCTGCGTACCCTCCTCATCCCGCGCCCGGTAAGCCACTGCATCGAGTATCCCTGCGTTAATATCCTTCAGCAGAGACAGCGTATCTGTCGACGTGCCGTGGATGAACCCTCGCAACCACGCTGCCAGCCTGCCTTCGGGATCTTCATGTTCAACGGTGACGAGGGTGCCGAGCGCGGCAAGATCGTCCGGTGAATAGTCGAACGGAAACGAATGTGCTTCCGGCGCGATCCGGAAGATCGGCCATTCCACCGCAGACTGCTCAACAGTCAGATCGTTGATGATGACAAGTTCGGCCGCAGCCTGCGAGAAGGTCGCCGTTGCGATCAGATTGCCGAAAACATCTTGGGTCCAGTCTAACTCCGCCTCTGGCGAGCAGCTCAGCGAACTTGCCAGGATCACAATTTCGTGGCTGCCACGGGGCCGGAGCATCATGCGGTGGGGCTGCAGCAGCACGGGACATGCGTACCAGTACGTCGTTTCATGATGAACGGTCAGCTTCATCGATGCGCACTCATCACCTTGAGCTTCGCTTATCGGGCTCGTTCACATAGGCAGCGTCGTGGCGGTGTCAGCGAACGCGTCTGAGGATCAAGCCTCCGCACAAGGAACAGCTGACGAAGAACGCGGGGTGCTCCAGAAGACTGAAGCTGTCAAAGCGGCCGAGTATCCATTTCCACCAGAACAGCGATGACATCGGAGAGGCGCGACCAACCCTGAGGCGTCGGCGCATGCTTTCTGCGGCGATCCGGGAGCCTCTGCGGCGCTGTTTGTGAGACACGTTTACCCGAACGGCCCATTTCCTAGTTAATCGTCCCGTTGTCGTTGGCCGGATGGATGAGGTTGAGGACGTGCATGATCTCCTCGGCGTCGCTCATCTGCATCTCCGTGGTCAGTCGGCTGCCGATTTCCGCAGGTTGATCGGTGAACGTGTCGAATACCGTCCATGTCCCGTTGCTTTCGATCCGCACGGCGTAGCGGATCTCAGGTGGTCTAAAACCCTGCATGACGGCACCTTGAGCTGGTTGTCGGCGATCGGCGAGTCTTGCTAAGACGTGCGTTCATGGCGCAGCGCCTTCTCGACGCTGTTTTGCTCCTCGCCATCATCGGAGCGATTTAACGTAACGGTGCAGCGAATGAGGAAATTCCAATCCGGTCCGTGTTCTATGATGAGATGCAGGTCGGAAATCTCCTCGAAATAGTGTTCGACACTTGTTGGGCCTTCCTCCGTTCGATAGTCGATCACGGCCTTCCAGCGTTTGTCAGCAAACAAAGTGACGATTTCGCCTATTCGTGCCGTCGGGGTCTTTATCGATCCGCCGCTGGATCTCCTTGCGAGAGCCCTTCCCGGTTGCGCCACCTTCATTCTCCCAACGTTGAAGTGCATTCCCGTTAGACCTCGCCGGGCCAGCTTGGGGGGCGTCACCCACATCAAAGCCGGCTTTTGCGGCCTCGCTGGATATCGCGTCCTCCAACTCGGCGTCCGAGATGTTCAACTCAGGAAACATCGTACGGATTGCGCCGAGAGATTCATCTCCTGGAAAGGGCTTCGCTTCCTTCTGACATTGGTTCAAGAAAACAGCGATGGCTGCGCGAATATTCGCCGACACGGGGCGCTTTGCTTGCATCGTCCGGCTACCAAGTCAGTCCATCGCCAACCAGATACAAAAGGTATCCGACGATAGCTATGGACCCGAACAGCAGGAGCCAGGACGAGGGTTGCTCGTTCATGCGCTGAAGGAATTTCATCTGAGTGCTTTCTGCGCTTCTAAAGCGCTCCGGCCGGGTCGGCACGGAGAAGCGAGGGATGTCGCCACGGTGATAACACAGCGGGCAACGAAAAGTTCCCATGACGGATCCACAATACGGATCCGGGCTACCTTCATGGATTTAAGGACCGGAACTATTTATGCCCCTCTGACTCGTTCGAGTCGTGGCATGAAACCCTGCGCTGACCCCGGATGTGCTGGCTGCTTGAACCGTTCCGGCAAAGAACGATCCCGGGCCTGTACGCGCATTCAAGGAAACATCTAACCATGGCAACACGCACCACGCCGACCGTCGCCCGGTTCTCGTCGCCCTTCCTGCTACCTGGCTTCGACAGCCTACAGCCCGCAGGCGGCTACCGCGTCGACCAGGATAAGGCATTGATCGACGTCTCCGTCGGCCTCGCCTCACCTGCCCGCTATCGGCGTGCAGGGCCGCCGGAAACGCCAGATGGTGCCGATAGCCCCTGCTGATCTCGAAGCCGCACTTGGAAAGCATCACAAAAAGTCATGACTTCAAGCCCTATCCGGCGCACCAGCCGCCCGGCGCGGCGAGAAGTGCCGGCGCGTTGCCGTCCAAAGTCCGATTCAGGGGACCGACTCTGCCTGCCGAACGTGCGTAACAAATGTCATTGCGGAAATAGCACCATTTGCTTGGGTAACCCGAGCGGCGGCGGACGGTCTCCCCCTTTGCCTAACCACTGTCGCTTGCCTCGCCACTGCCCGCGGGCTTTGCGGAAGCGGCGCGAGCGGGCCTCAAGAAGTGCCAGAACATACGATCCTTCCCTCTCCCAAAACCCATAAACGTTATGATATTGTGCTCTGCATACCGATCTTCTCGGGTCGAGGCGAAATAGGACCGTCTGTGCTTTCGCCCTAACGTTAGGGGGTTGCGATGCCTTTTTTGGATGATTTTCCAGCCATCTGAGCTCAAGATCCTTCGCAAGGCGCTGGACGAGCACTGCCAAGCTCGAGGCATCACGAGGAACGACGATCGCGAGGAGGTCGCCGCTCGACTAATTCAGCTGTATGACTCAGGAGTGACAGCCGTAGAGGATCTTCTGGACAGCCTGCGGGAAGTTGACCGGGCTGGTGATCGGGTAGCCACACCAGCCCGCCCCCAGCCGCAAAGAAACAGGGACCGCAAGGAGTGGGTTCCATCTGTTGATCAGGGGAGCGTTCCAGCCGGTTGCTTGGGCAGCATCGTTTTGCGCATCGTTTTGCGGGGTCAACGGGCCAGGAGTTCGTGCATCGAGTGCACGACATCTGCATGCCGGTAGGGTTTTGAGAAAAATCGCGCGCCCTCCGGAAGATCCGACGGACTGACGAACCCATGACCGGAGGTGACGATGATCTTGATCGGCGGCCACCGGTCCCGTACGGCTGCCGACAGTTTCAGTCCGTCCATGCTGCCGGGCATATCGACGTCCGTAAACAGCAGCCGGATGTGTGGAACGTTTTCCAGGATGGCAATTGCTTCGTCGGCGTTGGACGCCTCATGTACATCGAAACCTTTTTCGGACAGATGATCCACAAGGTCGAAGCGAAGGAGGGGCTCATCTTCGACGACAAGGACTGAAGTCCGGGCACTCACCGCCTGAGACCCGATCTGGCCTGGCCGCTTGAGAACATAGGAAAGAGTGAGACCCAACGCGCTGAGGCTCGAATCGTTCCGCGCTTTCGGGCGGCCGGCTGCCAAGCTCCCGCGACGCGAAGTGTCTTTTCCGTCGGCTGATCGGGCCAGATTGAGTTTTGTCTGACGATGACCGCGCGGTGGAACGACTGGGTAATCCTGCGGGGGCATGGGCGATCAACGCCTTCAAGCAAGGCCCCCCCGTTTGAGCATAAAGCCGGCTTTCTTGCTGACAACGTCGTTTTCAGCGAGTTGAACACCTCCCATGACGAATTCGTTCGCGCTTGTTGCGCGGCCGGGAAAACTTGAAGCGAAGCGTGGGACCGTACCCTTTCGAGGTTAGCGTTCAGCACCCTTCAACGCAGCCGCGAGAACTTCGGTGACGTCGCTGCTGGTTTCGAAAAGCTCCAGAATTCTGTAGGCCATCCGCTCATGCTCGAGCGAGCCTTCCCTGATACCAAGCCGACGGCAGGCCGCAGCGAGGACTTCACGCATTTCCGACAATTCAAGGGGAATGTCGTTGTTCACGCAAACCTCCATCGTCATTCGTTCCGTTCTGGACGACGATCTTAATCGTTCACTAAAAATCGCCATCACCCCGTCATCGGAAGTCGGCAGCGGTCAAAGTGTAAAATCTGCGCCGGCTAAGCAAATACGTCTTTCGCGCGACGTCGTGGATCGAACCGCGGGAGGCGTCAAACGCGGCCAGGAATGTTGCCTCCGAACCGTCCAGCGCTTCGCCTGATTTTGAGAGTGCTGAAACCTCGACGAAGAAAGGCACCTCGAACGTACCGTCGTATCCGAGAAAGCGCACCGCGTTCCTTCCCTCGTCAAAGCTGCGGCATCGGTTCGGAAACTCCAGCGTCATGGCCGAACCCCATCAATGTCACCGGGATTCCCACCGAACCCCATCAGCCTCCAACTTAGCCTGCGTCGCTCATAGCGGATATTGAGAGACATCATGTGTTTTGTCGCATCGGAGCGGTTCAGACCCGTCGAGGGGCACCCACCAATGCGCGCCGGAATGCCGGTGAAGACATGATAGACGGTCCACGAACGGTCCGTCCCGATTCGGCGCCCGAACTGATCGCCGATTGCTCCGCGACGGAGCGGGCGTGTTCGGTGCGTCGTCTGTTTCGAATCTAAGCCCTTGTTCGGATGGTTCGGCATGTCGAATCGGACCGAATAAGGATTGTTGCCATCGGCATCGGTGATTGTCCTGGGGTCAGGACGTTGCGGCATGCTCAGGCTCAATGGCAGCGCCCGCGCAATGCGAATGACATCTTCCAAATAAGTCGCTTCCTCTGTCTCCCGGCCGACGATCGCGTGAGCATCATCCTCGCTCCGGGTACGGTAGAACTCGACCTTGATCTTCATCGCTATCTGCCCAGCCTTCCAAGACTTTCTCACTGTCAGCGCTTGGGGTCAGCTCTTGCCCTTGCCTCGCTGCACGTTGGTGCTAGCGGCAGAGTTGAGCTGATCGCCGAATGAGCTTTCACTCTTTGGCGGCGCTTTCTCCTGCTTCGGCTTTCGAATCTCACGATTGCTGCGTTTCTGTCCCTTGGCCATGGCCAAACGTCCTTTCGATGAGAGTGGTTTCACTTGTCGACGACGTGCGCACAGGCTCCAGCCTGTCTTCGGTCGTCACGCGCTCGTGCTGCTCGGCATCATTGCGAATACGGTACTGCAGTGAATCTTCCCGCGGCGGGAGCTTGCCGGTAACGCGGTAAGTGTCCGCAGTGTGGTAAGCCATTCCCCGCCCCCCTTTGAGGCGGACGATATCCCCCACACAGAAGCGATGACTTGCGGCGTCGGGCCGAGTTGCACCAATATTGCGCTGCATGGTTATGGTGGTCATGATTGTTGTTGGTCGTTTCTGAGTGCGGCTTCGAGGTCTGCCGGTTCGATCGGAACCATCTGCTGTTTCGAACTTTGCGCGCCAATAGCGGGCAGGTGGATGAAGGTGCCAACCCGCCGCCAGGCAAGCACCGGAATCCCCTCGATCAACTCCTCGTCATGATCGACGCGATATTCTCCAGCCGCCTGCGGCTCTCCAAGGCCGAGAAGCGAGAAAGGGAACGAAAAGCGGACGACTGTTTGCGTGGTACGACTGGTCACGGGGTGGTTCTCCGCCGAAGCGCACGACGACGCTTTCTGCATAGTTCCCACGCGAACCACCGGAGCGCTGCCGATGCTGCCAGCACCTCCCTGGTCAGCGGCGGAGTCTATCCCACGGTTCGAACGGAGCGGCATGCCGCGCTGGATCCGCGCAACACAATCGCTGTCGAAAATTCGGAAGTGAATGGCGGGTCGAAGCCTCTGACACCGCGAAGCCAAATCGGCCAAATAGACGATGAGACATCAATAGCCTTCGGTGCGATAATATTCAAGGAAAATATCGGGCATTCGAAAAACAATGGAGATATGTAGCCGCCTGCCGAGGGAAACCCCGAGCAAAAATCGCTGGAGTTTCAACAAAAAATACTAGATCTTTCGCATTATTCCGGGCAGTCAACTCTTTGAAAATTGCCGCAGGTCAAGATAAAAGTGCAGGCGATATAGTCATCATGGGTCAAATGCGCTATGACGCGATCCAGGTGTTTTCAAGCGGGCGCGGAAACTGGAATTGCCAACCTGCTTGGTTATGACGGCCGTGACCCGGTCGCGCGTGACGGCTCCATTCACATGAAAGGTGCTTGAAGTCAGACTCGCCAGCAAAGGCGAGGCGACCACGCCGCCCCCCCCCCGAAGCGCCGCGCGTGTGCCAAGTCAATCGTTGTCAGAATTTGCCAGAACAGGACCTCGACGAAATGACATCATCTACCAACTCACCGATCGGGTCTCCCGAGACGAGGCAAGCTGAAGACAATCGTTTCGAGCAGATCCGCCAGGCCGCCATGGACAGGCACAAGAAGGCCGACACCGATGGCACGAGACGTCGCGCTCGACAAACTGCCGAGGACAACCGGCTAATCTGATGCGTTGCGGTTTGGCGACTTGGTGAGAGACGCCCCCCATGTTCTTGAGCGCCAAAGGACGGCGGGACGCGCGCTGCGGCCGGGCGACTCCTGGGAGTGAACGGCTCTGGATGTGCGGTGGCGAGCAACCGGGCTGGAGCGAAGGGGCCGGCTGTGAAATACTTGGCGCGGCTGAACGAGCGTCCCGACACTTGGGCGTTGATAGGTATCGTTGCGGGTGCAGCGCTCTATTCGGTTACTTGACCACCGTCTAATCCCGACAAAGCCAGTTCTCAGGATGCCGTCGACGTTAGCAACGTTGAAATTCCTGGGTTTCGTGCGTCTATGTTTTCCATGACCCTGGTCGCTCTGCGCTAAATCCAAAATCTCATCAGGTCGCTGCTGCGCTGGCGGCCTTCCTTCAACGTGGCACAGTCAGGTAAATACCTAGGGTGGGTGCAATATTCGACAATGCGCATTGTGCACGGACCAGAAGACGCTTATGTTCGCACAGTCGATCTTGCTGCTTAGCTTGTCTCCGCGCCAAAAAGCGCTCTGCCGATCTTCCCTTCAAAATCGATGTATCCGCGCTGCGCCAGCAGTGTGGGCAATGCGACTGTCGATTCGAAAGGAAATCGTCATGACTACAGGTACCGTGAAATTCTTCAACTCCACCAAGGGGTTTGGATTTATCCAACCAGAAGCCGGCGGCGCGGATGTGTTCGTCCATGTTACCGCCGTCGAGCGCGCAGGTATGCGCAGCCTGTTCGAAGGCCAGAAGGTGAACTTCGACCTCGAAGTGGACCGTCGTAGCGGCAAGAGTGCTGCGGCGAACCTGTCGGCGGCATAAGCCACCTGAATTTGCGCCTTATGCCGACCACGTATGAACTGGCGGCGTAGGAGCATGCGTGAGGGGTCGGGAGTCCGGCCCCCTTTCGTTGCTCGCGGCCGCCCCATCGACGACATCCGCGCCGGCTACCTGAATACGCCGTCGGCGCGCACTTCCTGTTCTTCCGCATCGCGGACCACCGCCTGATCGAGGTCATCCGCATCCTTCATCAGCGCATGAACATCAGCGCCCATCTGCACTGACCTCCCGGACGACGCCCCCGTGCGATCGCCGCCGGGGCGGGCCCGGCGACACCGCGCCCTCATCCCCTGCATCGGCGAAAGGATCGCCAAACAAGGCTTCCTCCTTGCACGCCTGTGACCGGCAGTCGTTCCCCGGCCGCGACCCGCGTCACTGGTCGCCCCCGAATCCCCGCTTCCTGTACCGCTTCCCCCGCCTCTCGTATCTGCGCGCGAAAAACGGTTCGAAAAGATTCCGCCCTTCCTCCCCGTCTTGTCCGATAGCCCGTCCCGCAGTTGACGCGTCGCCGCTTCGCCCGACGCCGCCCGTGGTTTTTCCTCCACCGATCCCCTTCCGTATGCCGGCCCACCCGCAACCCGGCATCACCGCCTTTTACGGCCGATCTCTAAGCTAGCCCTGCCGCTTTTCCCCAAATCAACCGGTTCCCGGCGCAGCCACGCTCCCGTGTCCTCGGCACGCCTGCGGGCGGCTCCTTCGCTGGCTGCGGATCCGGGGCGCGTCAGGGCCGTCCAGCCCCGCCTACAAGGGCCGTGACGGTCACGGCCGTCCAAATCCGGAAAGGAACACGATCATGTTGATCACCAAGAGCCGCCTCCGGCTTTTGGGCTGAACCTTCCTATGCGAGGCCAAGCTGTATGAGCTGCGCCTCCCGTAAAAGGGAAAGGCCAATTGGTGCCCAGCAGGGCAATCAGCTCTCGTGCTTGTATCTCTGGTATCCCGGTTGCGGCCACAAGGCGGTCCACCAGCGCAGAGCGCCAGGGCGGGTCACCTTTGTCGCCGTCCGTCATAGAAATCCCCGGGGTTCCCCCAACAACCCGTCTGTACTCGCTGCACATAGCAGGCAGCGTCGTCAGCTCTAGGGCCGTGGTAAGAAATAGCCCGGACCGAACCGCAAGGACTGGTGTTTTGTCGTAGCTTGCGGCACTGCGCGTTGCGGTCCATCCTCCCCGTATCGAAAGGGGTGGCACGATGCCGAAGGCTGAGTTTGCGTCCCAGGAACAGAAGCCCGCGGCGCTCCACGTCGAGCAGATGCTACGCGAGATCGGAATCATCTGCCGCACCAGCGCTATGAGCGACGTAACACACTACGTCGACATGGCGTCTCTAGCTGCCGACGAATTCCTGTAGCAGCGCGGCGTGCGGCCTCAATCGCGGGGGCAGTCGAGATCATCTGGCGGAACCGTCCCGTTAACAAATGACACTGCAACACATGGGGCGATCTGCTTCAATGGTCCAAGCGACGAGCATCAGTCGTTCGCGGCTAGATGTCCCGTCGTTGCCCGCCCTCTGGCCTGGCGGGCCTTTTTCTGAATCGCGGTTATCACGGTCGTCGGAGTGTGAGACACCTCTTGCAGTGCCCTTTTTCTCTACCTAAATTTTCTCCCTGCAGACTTTTTTGTTGGTCGTCCGCCGTTCCGTAGCGCGGCGGTAGCAATGGAGGAGCCGATGCAATTCACCAAGCCCGTGACCATCCTCGTCGGCCTCGGATTTCCCAGCTCCATCAGCAACGTCACGCGGGCCTATGGCCTGCTCGCTGATTGGCCGACGAGTCAACGCGGTCCCGCTCACGAGCTCGCCCTAAGCGCCTGCCGTGCGGCGCTCACTGGTGAAGTCGATGCACAGGTCGCCCGTTCGGCTTTTGTCGACTTCGCGCGAGAAGCCGGCATTCTGACGAGTGAGCCCATCAGCCTGCTGCTGGCATCTGCTCTCCGAAACCATGGCGACCCCGGCGCCCTGAGCTAAGCGATCGGTGGTAGGCGCAGTTCGCACCGCACAGAGGAGAAGAAGCGCGGTTCAGTACGGAGTAGAATAGGATGTTTCCCAACGTCTATGAGCCTGACCAGGTAAAGATGCTGTCAACCGTGCTCGAAGAGTATTGTGCGGCTAGAGGCGTCACCACTGCCGACGATCGCGAGGATGTGGCGCTTCGCCTAATAGGCCTATTCGACAGTGGCGCGACAACTGTCGAGGTGCTCCGGGCCGGCCTGGACGACGCCGATCAATCCGTCCGGGCGGCGGAGCGATGCGATCAAGGCAATGATCGCACTTCCAGCATCCAGGCTATGCCTGCGGCAAGAGCCGCCGAGAGCACGATCAGCGCCAGCTTGATCCGCTGCCGTCGCCGCGCCCGTTCACCGGTCCAGTCGTAGCGCACGAGTTGCCGTAGAGTGAAGTCAACATAAGGCGGCGTTCAACCGCACGGCCCTGCCGCGGTGAAGGGCCAGGCAGGACAAGCCACTGCGCCAAAATGGCCTGCCGGCCGAGCCGAGCAGGCGTGTTGCCTGGGGCCAACCGTGAGAAACCCCGCGTCCTGCGTCATTTCTTAGTGCGGTGGGGCGGCGTTCGGCGTAAGGTGCCTGGTCGCCCGATCTCCTACGGCTACGGGCGCTTGGAAGAGACGATCCGCGCTTTCGCCCGACCCTGGGAGGAAGCGATGGATTACAAACCCTATCAACTCAAGCTGTTCGCCACGGTTTTGAATGAGTATTGCAGGGCCCACGGCGTTTCAACCTCTGCAGATCGTGAGACCATCGCTCTCCGGCTAATGTTCTTGTACGCCTCGGGAGGGACTGATCTTAAAGGTCTGAGGTCTGGCTTGGATGACCTTCATCGCTCGATACCCCTGTTGCGAAACAGCAGGCGGCAGCAGCGCGAGCGCGGCCGACAATCGATGGAGGAAATCATGGGGTTCAGTGTCACGTGGTATTCAAAGGCGGGGATACTCGGCAGGGAGGCATTCGATACTGAGCGGTCCGCAAAGGACCACGCGATCGAAGCGTTTCCCGAAAAGAACACCAATGATGGCGCCGTTGCCGTCGAGGTGCGCGACGGAAAGGGCTCCGTCGTCTACAGCCAAGCTCGGCGGCTAGGTGGTGACAAACTGCGGCCCGCGTAATCGACGGCAGGCGCCTCAGAGGGTATTTGCGCCAGCGCGGCGTTCGTCATTATCTCGTGGGCAACCGAACCCCGCGCCGCGTTCCTGGTAACCGTCAATAGGTGATGCTGGTGAGGAAAATGTAGAAAAAGGCGCTAGTAATGACGATGAAAACCGTCATCAGCGCGCCATACATTTCATTGGGCAGTTGATCCAGGTATTTCATGGCTGGTTTCCTTGCTTGGCTTGAGGGGCGCGGGTTGCGCTCCTTCTCGTTGTCCCTCCAGGCGGTGACACTCGCGGATGCATGTCGTCAGGTTCCCTCCGCGGCGAATGCGAAACGCCTTGCAAAGCCCTATGGCATGAGGGCTGCGATCTCACCCGCCAAAAAGCACGGAGTAGACGACAATCGCGATCGCCGAAGTGACTGCGATTGTTGCGAAAAATTGCCCGAAATCGAAGTATTTTTCCCACTTCAGAATGTAATTTCTCATTTCAGGCCTCCTTATTTCTGTTTTTTGGCCACGTTCAATAATAGCACGAACTGAGACTATTTGTATTGTATTTATAAAAATCTCTGCCGGCCACCGGTCTTTCATAATTCGAGATGGCTGCAGCGCGTTATTTTCGCGATTGTGCATCCAGGATAAGCTGACACCCATGACACGGGCGCTGTCGGCTGTGGGCGGTGATCGCGCCTTGGCAGGGGACATCATGACTATGGTGCCGCCCCGAACTGTCGCTATCAAAAGCCCTATTTGCTGAGACGCCCGAATCCGGCCGGGTGCGCAATTTCGACAGGGAGACGGCTGCAGCGCGTTTTCCTGCTGGCGCGCGTTGACCGACAAAAGAAAGCGAAGAACGTCATCGCCTGGTCTTACATCTGCCTACCGTTGCGCAAAAAAGCCCGCCGGCAGTCGCCAGCGGGCGTGTTTGACCCGGCGCGCGGAATTTGTGCGACGAACTCTCCGCCTTCCTCGCCGGCCTCCTACGCAGCCTCTTGCATCGCCCGTTCGTTGACGCCGCCTTCGCCAAGCGAGGACAATGCCGTATCGGTCGTCTCTTCCTCTTCCAGCGTGGCCTGCAGCAGCGTTGCGACATCCGCCATGCCCATCTGCATGGCCCAAGCAACCAGCGTGCCGTAGCGCGCGATCTCATAGTGCTCGACTGACTGGGCGGCTGCGACGAGACCGGCATCAATCGCGGGCGTGCCGCTGTACTTCTCCAGGATTTCCGCACCCTCTTCAAGGATGCCATCTATCGCCGGACAGGCCTTGGCGCTCGCAGTTTGCCCCATCAGCTCGAATACCTGCTCCAGCCGGTCGACCTGGCCTTCCGTTTCGCTCAGGTGCTTCTCGAACGCAGCTGATACTTCGTCCGCCTCCGCTGCCTTCGCCATCTTGGGGAGGGCTGTGAGGATCTTCTTCTCGGCGTAGTAGATGTCCTTGAGTCCGTCGAGAAAGAGGTCTTCGAGACCCGTCGTGCCGCCAGTTTCATTGCTAGGCATAGCCAATCTCCTGTTTTGCTGGCTCCGTCCTGCAAGCGAAACGCAGCAGGCGAGGCAGCAACAACTGTACCGGGGGCAGGTGGTTCCGCAGCGAATTATCTAAGACGCCAAGTTTCTTTCTGGTCGACGTCCACATTCTTAATTGACGCGCCGCAGCGCGGCGGTCGTTACAGGGGCTCTGAGCGTCTGCGGTCGCAACAATTTCTCGCGCCGAGCGTTGATGAACCGAGCCGGGCAAGTTCGGATGGAAACGCTGCTTCGGATGGAAACCCTGCTTCTCATTGCTATTTGCACTGCGATCTACGGTCTGGCTCTGTGGATTGGTGAGCAGGCATAGGTAGAGACAGTGCGGCGCGGCGACCGGCCGCGGGCTACGCTAGTTTCGTCGGCCGGTCCGCCGCAGGACGCAGGAGCGCGTCCTCCCGCCGTCGCGTGATCTGCAGCGGCGGTCGCTCAGGGCCGCGAGGCAGGATGTTGCAGGTGCAGCCGCCTCCTCACTGGAGGGCGTCGGATTCTAAACATCGCAATCCTCAGTGCGGAGCAATCTTCAGCAGCATCTGTTGCACGATACCTTGCCGGGGGGCTGCAATCGTGGTGGCGCCCGCTGCCGGCAGAGCAGGGTCGCCATCTGACCGACCGGACCGCAGCCCCATATCGACGAATGATCCTTTAAGCCATGGATTGTAGCGGCGTTTTCTTCCTTCTTGGCGCCCGGAGCGTCGAAGCTTCTTTGCGCCGAGGGCGACCGATCCGTTCAACCCAGAAGGAATTTTGTGTCCGGCGCTCCTTGGAGTGAGTGGCACACCATGACACCTCGCTCCTATGCTGACCAACTCGACTGCACCGCAGATCGCGTCGCCGACATCACCTGCCCCGACCTCAGATCATCCTTCGACGCACAGCACTGCGTATCTGCAACTCGACGAGGAGCCGCTTGATCCGGATTGGAAACGAGGCGCTTTCCGCGCTCGGAACGCCCTAGAGCGACGTGCATTCAGACATATCCGGCGGCTTTGAAGTAGTTCTGGCATTCGGTTGGCGGATAGAGGGTGCAGATGTCGCCGATGGCGTGGCAGAGGCGATCGATGGTGCGGATGGCACGTGCCCTGAGGTGAGCCTTCAGCTTTGAGAAGGCCATCTCGATGGGGTTGAGATCGGGGCTGTAGGGCGGCAGGAACAGCATCCATGCGCCACGCGCCCTGATGGCGGCCTGCGCCTTTGGGCTCTTGTGGGCGGCGAGGTTGTCGAGGATGACGACGTCGCCTTTGGACAGCGTCGGTGCGAGTTGGGTCTCGACATAAGTCTCGAAGATGCAGCGGTTCATCGGCCTGTCGACCACGAAGGGCGCGGTCAGGCCGAAGCATCTCAGCCCGGCGATGAAGGTCTGGGTCTTCCAGTGCCCGAATGGCGCCTTCGAGCGCAGCCGTTGGCCTTTTGGACATCGCCCGCGCAGGCGCGTCATCTTTGTGGTGGTCCCGGTCTCGTCGATGAACACCAGGCGATGGGGTTCAAGCCGCATCCTCGGCTGGCGGGCGACCCATTCCCGGCGCGCGGCGGCGACGTCGGGCCGCTCCTGCTCGCTGGCCAGCAGTGTTTTTTTTGAAGCGGTAGCCGTTGCGGATCAGCCAGCGCGAGATCGACGACGGCGCAACGACCGTGTCTCGCCCGGCCAGTTCGGCGGCCAGCTCCGGCATGGTGATGTCGTCCTGCTCGGCGATCCGGCGCATCAGGAAGTCCCGGTGCGGATCGAGTTTCGAGTAGCGCCAGCCGCCCTCCGGCTTTGCCTTGAGGCTGTCGCTCGCTCGAAACGCCGCCATCAGCTTCACGACGAACGATACGGAAACGCCAAAATGGGCCGCAGCCGCATGGCACGACCCGCCGCGTGCCACAAAGCCCGCAACACGCTCACGAAGATCAAGCGAATAGGATCTCGTCATCGCAAATCACCTCCAACCGAAGTGAATCACGAAAACCCAGCCGCTAGAATCCCCTTGATTCAGTTAGAACGCCCGCCGCTCTAGATCTTAGAAACCGGGCCGCCGGGACGGCAACGAGCGGCGTCAATCATGACGGCGTCTCCTTTTCCGACTGAGCATCGGCGAGTCCAGCACCCAGATGCAGATAGTTTGGGTTGAATCCACTGAATGCCCGCAAACGCTCAGCATCCTTGATGATGAGCTTCCTGGCGTCGATTTCGATCAGACCGCGGATGCGCAGGCTGGTCAGCATCCGGTTTGCATGAACTACCGTCATTCCCAATGTATCGGCCAGATCAGTCTGGGTGACCGGCAGGGAGAAGGTGTTCCCCTTCGCCAGGCCCACAATCTCCAAGCGCGTGAGAATCTCGCAAAGCAGGTGACCTATTCGCCGTTCGGCCGAGCGTTGGCCGATGTTAACGAGCCACTCGCGCATCGTCGCTTCGTCAACCAGATTGGCCCACCATAGCGCGCGCGTGATGGCCGGGTGCTCCGTCATCTCGAGGATAGCCGCCCGGGACAATTCCAGCACCTGACAGCGCGACAGCGCGGCGATTCCATAGTCCATCCGCTTGAGGATGAACATGTTGAAGTCACATGTATCTCCCGGAAGCATGTAGGCCATAATCTGGCGCCTGCCGCTTTCGATGAGTTTATAGCGGCAGGCGAAGCCGGAGATTATAACGAAAACGGAACTGGGTCTTTCACCCTCGGCGATAATGTCCTGCTTTGCCGGAACCTCCCTCAGGGGGCGGCTGTAACGGTCCAGAAGTTTCTTGTCCTCGCCCGACAGGGGATGGAAGCTCTCAAGCTTGCGGATGAAGAGGTTCGATGACGGCATGACGTCGTAAGTTTCCAAGGACCGGGGTCCCAACGATACTGCCGACAACGCTACAATGTCAGGCGCTTGCATAGGTTGCGGCCGACGAGCCCCAGTTTTCGACATCACCTTTTGCACACATAGTATGGTGTGCGCCTGGCGAGGATATGTACTGTATTCGGCCCCACAGCCCCAGCATCCGCGCCCCGGGCGTGGGCTCAGCCGTACTCCGGCGCGGGCGGGATATTTCCATGCCCCTGTACTACTTTCGCATCACAGGGTCGCCCTCGATAGCGGGGGGCGATGGCATCGATCTCGCCGACGACGATGCAGCGTGGTCTCTCGCCGTGACCTCAACGGGGGAAGTTTTGCGCGATCTGGGTTGTACCATATCCGACGCCGTCGAGATCGTGGCCACCGTGCATAACCCGGCGGGCCGGGTCGTCGGAACGCTGCGCATCTTGGGAGACAGGGGACTACGGCGGCCGTGAAGCCGGCAAAGTCCAGATTTCAACTTATGTTAAAAGGGTGTCCAGAAATTGGAGGATCGTTCCCGGATCGCCGGAACGAGTTGTCCCGACTAGGGTTTTGACGCTGGCAATCCCAACCTGGCGCGACGGACGTTGTCGCCGAATCAAGGTCCAGAACATTGAGCGTTTACTCCCAACCGGCCGACGTGATCGACGACCCCGCCCCTGACGACATCCAGACGCATCCCACCATATCCGAGCAAGCCCATACGATCCTGATCAACAAGGTCTCTTGGGGCGCTATCCTCGCCGGCGTTGTGGTCGCCCTTGTCATCCAGGTATTGTTGACAATGCTCGGGGTGGGCATCGGTGTCGCCGTACTCGATCCCCACGCGGGCGACAATCCTGCCGCCTCCACATTCTCGATCTCCGCGGCAATATGGTACGCGGCTGCCGGTATCCTTGCAGCCTTTGCCGGCGGGTACATCGCAGCGCGCATGTCTGGAAAGACTTCGCCCACCACTGGCGCACTGCATGGGTTGACCACCTGGGCGTTTACAAGTTTGTTGGTCCTCTACCTCCTGTCGACGACCGTCGGGGCCATCGTCGGCGGTGCGTTCAGCGGTATCTCGAGCGCCATCGGCGGCATCGGCCAGACCGTGGCGCAGACCGCACCGGTGATCGCAGATGCCAATCCGCTCGACGCAATCGAGAACCAGGTTCGCGCCTCCGGTAGCGACCCGGAGGCCTTACAGGTGAACGCGGTCAATGCCATCCGCGCACTGGTAACGGGGGACGAAGGCGGTGCGGAGGAAGCCCGACAGCAGGCTGCACAGGCGTTGGCCAACGCTCGCGCTATTCCGATCGACCAGGCGCAGTCGCAGGTCGCGCAGATCGAACAGCAGTACCGGCAGGCCGTCGAACGGACACGGCAGGCTGCCACAGATGCCGCCGACGCCGCAGCGTCAATAGTCTCCACTGGCGCCCTTTCGGCGTTCGTCGCCTTGGTGCTCGGGGCTATTGCAGGCTGGTTGGGCGGACGCTCCGGCGTGGTTTATCCTGTTTTCGCGGATAGGGTCATGCCTTCCCGTCGCCGCCTCCTGGAAGCCGCGCACAGCTAAACGCAGCCACAGCGGCTGCAACTGCAGCCCCTAGAACTTTTCGCGTCAGGGAGACCAATCCTGGCTTACCTTCCCTTGGCGACCGGTGCGTCGCCCGCGGAGCGTGTTAACCGAGAGGGTTTTGCCTTGAACTTACCAGTCTCACTTCCGCCTGTCCCGCAACACGCGGATCCCCAGGCGTCGCCCCTGATATGCTTTTCCCATCTGCGCTGGGATTTCGTCCTGCAGCGCCCACAGCATCTGATGCAACGCTTCGCCCGCCACCGACAGGTGTTCTACTGGGAAGAACATATCCCGACAGACCATCATCTGCCCTATCTCGAATTTCACGCCTTCGATGACAGCGAGGTGGTTGCGGTGCGCCCACGCATTCCCCTCGCCTGGCACGGGGAACGGCTGCAAGTCGCACTATCTCGCCTTCTTGACCAGCTTCTCCTGTTGCACAGGGCGAACCGGCCCCTGCTCTGGTTCTACACCCCGATCATGTATCCAGTCGCACAGCATATCGATGCCGTCGCGGTGGTCTACGACTGCATGGACGAACTGTCCGCCTTTCGGTTTGCACCGCCCGAGCTGCGCGACCTCGAGGCGCTTCTGATGCGGCAGGCCGACGTGGTGTTCACGGGCGGCCACGGCCTCTACGAGGCAAAGCGGCATCAGCACAGCAACATCCATCCGTTTCCCTCGAGCGTCGATGTCGCGCATTTCAATGCCGCGCGCACGACAGACGTCCCAAGCGACCAGCCGGAACTGGCGGGACCAGTTCTCGGATACTGTGGCGTCATCGACGAGCGTATCGACCTCGCTCTCATCGAAAAGCTGGCAGCGGGGCGGCCAAACTGGTCGATTGTTCTGATCGGTCCGGTGGCCAAGATTGATCCGGCGACGCTGCCGCAGGCCAAGAACATTCACTACCTAGGCCGCAAAGGGTATGCCGAGCTCCCGACCTACCTTGCCGGCTGGGACGTTGCGCTCATGCCCTTCGCGAGCAACGAAGCGACGCGCTTCATTAGCCCGACCAAGACGCCGGAATATCTCGCGGCAGGCAGACCCGTGGTCTCAACTCCCGTCCCCGATGTCGTCCGCCACTACGGCGATGTGGAGGGCGTCCTCATCGCGGGCGGCGCCGATGAGTTCGGCAAGGCCTGCGAACGTGCCCTCGACCTGTCGCGCGACCGGCGAACATGGCTGCCGGCCGTCGACGCACTTCTGGCGCGCAACTCGTGGGATCAGACCTTCATGAAGATGTCGGCGCTAGTTGACGAGGCGATCGCGAAGAAAGAGGAGAAGAATACGGCGCGGCCGTCTCGACCGGCGGTCTTTCGGCCCACCGGTGCAACACCCTACGACTATCTGATCGTCGGCGCCGGCTTCGCTGGCTCGGTCTTGGCCGAACGGCTGGCTGCATCGGGTAAGCGAGTCTTCCTCTGTGACCGCCGCCCCCACATCGCCGGCAACACTTTCGACCTCCACAACGAAGCCGGAATCCTTGTCCACAAATACGGGCCGCATATCTTCCATACCAACAGCGAGGAGATCTTTGCCTACCTCTCCCGCTTCACGCGCTGGCGGCCCTACGAACACCGCGTGCTGGCTGCGGTGGACGGTAAGCTCTTGCCGATCCCGATCAACCGCACCACGCTCAGCGGGCTCTACGGGATCGAACTGAAGGACGAAGCGGCCGCCGCCGCGTTCCTTGCGGGTCGTGCCGAGCCCGTGTCCGACATCCGCACCTCGCGCGACGTGGTGGTCTCCCAGATCGGCACCGATCTCTATCGCACCTTTTTTGAAGGCTATACGCGCAAGCAATGGGGACTCGATCCGTCGGAACTCGACAAGTCCGTAGCTGCTCGCATTCCCACCCGCACCTCGACTGACGATCGTTATTTTCTCGATACCTATCAGGCGATGCCGGCAAGCGGCTTTACCCGCCTGTTCGAGAATATGCTTGACCACGACAACATTCGCGTCGAGACCGGCGTCGACCACCGCGACCTGAACGGCGAAGGCCTGGCGCATCGCACCATCTACACTGGTCCCATCGACGCCTATTTCGATCATCGGTTCGGGCCGCTGCCTTATCGCAGCCTCGAATTTCGCCACGAGACGCTAAACCGCGAACAGTTCCAGCCGGTCGCCGTCGTCAATTATCCGTCTGCGGATGTTCCCTACACCCGCATCACCGAATACAAGCACCTGACCGGCCAGAGCCACGCAAAGTCCAGCATTTCCTACGAGTACGCTTGCGCTGACGGCGAGCCATACTACCCAGTCCCACGACTGGAAAATCAGAAGCTCTACAAACAATACGAGGCGCTGGCGCGCGTGCAGCGCGACGTGATCTTCGTCGGCCGCCTCGGCACCTATAAATACTACAACATGGATCAGGTGGTCGGGCAGGCGCTCGCAACCTTCCGCCGCCTGGAGAAGGCGGAGACCGCGCACGCCGAAAACTGGATTGCGGCAGCGGAATGAGCAACACTCCACTGATCGTGATGGCCACGGATAGCATGGTGCCCTCGGGGGTGGGGGAACATATGCTAACGCTTGCCGGCGCTATTTCATCCACGCACGAGGTGGCGCTCGCCTTCCCGCCCCATGGCGACGGAGTTCGCTTCCTCGTGCGCGGCGATGCGGCCGGGTTCGAGACCGTTGCGTTGGACGAGGCTTTCCCAAAATGGCTGACCGCACGCCGTCCAGCGATCCTTCATGTCCATGCCGGCATCGGCTGGGAAGGCCATGGATTGGTGGAGGCCGGCCGGATCGCCGGCATACCCATCGTGCGGACCGAGCACCTTCCCTATCTCATCACCGATGAACAACAAAAATCCCAGCACCGCATGGCCGCGGGTCTGGCCGACACCCTCGTGGTTGTTTCGGACTCCGCCGCCGAGAGCTACCGGGCCGAAGGCTTCGACCGCCTCGTCACAATCCGCAACGGCATAGATACGCCGATTGTGCGACACCCACGCGGAGATACCCGCGAGACTTTGGCCCTGCCTGATAACGCGCGGCTTGTGATCACCGTGGCGCGTTTCGCCGCGCAGAAGGGTCATGACTGCCTGCTGCACGCAGCGGCGGAGGTGACCCGCCAGATACCACATGTCGTTTTCCTGATGGTCGGCGATGGCCCCGAACGAGAAACCATGCAGGCACTGACGGCCTCCCTGAAATTGGCGAACATCGCCTTCCTCGGCCAGCGTGCGGACGTCCCGGATCTGCTCGCCGCCGCCGACCTGTTCGTCCTACCCTCGCTATTCGAGGGTTTGCCCATTGTCGTGCTGGAGGCAATGGCGCTCGCCCTCCCTGTGGTGGCGACCCGCATCGGCGGCACTCTCGAGGCATTGGGCAGCGACCATCCGCTTCTGGTGCCTGCCGGATCCCCGTATTCGCTGGCTGGGGCGATCGTCGCGGCCCTTGCCAACGGACCCGGGAGCCGGACCGTCGGTATCCGCGGCCGGGCGCGCTTCGAGCAACGCTTCACTGCAGCACGCATGGGCCGGGAAACGGCGGCGCTTTACCAGGCGATGCGCAAGAGGGTGTGTTTGACATGAGGATAGGGCAGACACACCTCAGGATCGGCTTCATCGGCGCCGGAGGGATCGCCGAGCGACATGTCGGCGTGCTGTCCGCTATGGAGGATGTCGCGATTGTTGGCGTCGCCGATCCTGATTTCGCGCGCGCCGCCGACCTGGCGGGCAGGCTTGGCGCCCGTGCCTACAATTCCCATGCCGATCTCATCGTCATGGAAAAACTCGACGCCGCTTATATCTGCATTCCGCCTTTCGCCCACGGGGATGTCGAGGCCGCGGTAATCGCCGCCGCGTTGCCATTCTTCGTCGAAAAGCCGCTGTCGCTGGATATCGCATCGGCTGAGCGTATTTCCCGCACAGTGGCAGCACGCGGCGTCGTCACCGCCGTCGGCTACCACTGGCGCTATCTCGACACGGTCCAGGAGGTACGCGACCTGCTTGTCGGCAACCCGCCCGCACTGGTCGTGGGTTATTGGCTCGATCAGACGCCGGCGCCGCGATGGTGGTGGCGGCAGGGTCAGTCCGGCGGCCAGATCGTCGAACAGGCGACCCACGCGATCGATCTGGCCCGCTACCTCGTCGGCGAAATCACAGAGGTCTATGCTCAGGATGCCCACACCGCTGAGCGTCGCGACTTTCCCGGACTCGACATCGCCACCGCAACCGCCGTTTCCCTGCGCTTTGCAACAGGCGCGGTCGGCACGCTGTCGGCGACTTGTCTGCTGGGTTGGCCCCATCGCACCGGCCTTCATCTCTTTTGCGATGGCATGGCGATTGAACTTTCCGACCGCGACATTATGGTTGATGTCGGCCGTGGACGTCCGCTCCGGCAAGCGGGAAGCGATGCCGTCGAACTCGAGGACCGCCATTTTCTTGATGCCGTGCGCGGATTGCCCAACCGCATCCGCTGTCCCTATGGGGAGGCCTTGAAGTCGCATCGCGTCACGCTGGCCATTGCACAGTCCGCTGCCTCGCGCCAGCCAGTCAAGATCGATTCGTTAGTGGATCTGGCAGATGCCTGATTATCGCACCATCCGCTCCCTCGGCGTCGAGGCACCAGGTAGACCCTATTTCTTTTGCTATGAGGAGGGGCCGCTCGCGGAAGGGCAGGTTCGTCTCGACGCGCTCTACAGCGGCTTTTCGGCGGGCACGGAGCTTACCTTCCTGAAGGACACCAATCCCTACCTGCGGTCGCGCTGGGATGGCGAGCGCGGCGTCTTCGTCGACGGCGAACCCAGCGTGCGGTTTCCGGTGCCCTTTCTGGGCTACATGGAGGTCGCACGCGTCGCCGACAGCCGCGCGGACAGTTTCGTCGCAGCCGACGTCGTCGCCGCGAGCTATGGCCATAAATCCGGCCACACCGCTGATCCCTTCCAGGAGTTGGTGGTCGGGATGCCGAACGGCATCCATCCGATCCTGGGCATCTTCGTCGCACAAATGGGGCCGATTGCGGCGAATGGCATCCTGCATGCCGATGCCGAAACATTCGGTCCAGAAGTCCGGCGTCTGGGCGAAAGCCTCACCGATCGTCCTATCGTCGTGTTCGGTGGCGGCACGGTCGGTCTGTTGACCGCCCTTTTCGCCCAAGCCGCTGGCGCTGAGATCGTGCTCGCCGAACCGTCCGCCTGGCGTCGCGACAAGGCCGAGGCGCTTGGGCTGACGGCGATGACAGAAGCCCACGCCTGGCAGCACGCCAAGGCGCGCTGGCATCACGGCGGGCAGGACCGCGGCGCCGACTTTGCCTTTCAGACCAGGGCGCGATCCGAGAGCTTGCATGACGCACTGCGGGCATTGCGGCCCCAGGGCACGGTCATCGACCTCGCTTTCTACCAAGGCGCCGCCGACCGGACCCGTTTGGGCGAGGAATTCCACCACAACGGCCTGTCGCTGCGCTGCGCCCAGGTCGGCCGGGTGCCACGTGAACTGGCACATCGGTGGGACCGTCGCCGTCTTTCGGCCGAGACGCTCGTGCTCCTCGAACGATATGGCCAAGCCATCTGCCGCGAGATGATCACGCAGATCGTGCCGGTGGATGACGCCCCGTCCTTCCTGTCCCACCTGGTTTCCGAGCGTCCCGAATTCCTTCAAATCGTATTCAGCTTCGAATGATGGACGAAAAGCCGAGGCCCATCCGCATCCTGTTTGTCTTGGCCTGGCTGGTGGTCGGCGGGGAGGAAACGGAGCTGCGGCTGCTTGTCCGCGCCCTCGATCCGCGACGGTACCACGTTGATGTCGTCGTGTGCTTCCGCAAGGCGGGGATGCCGAACCAGACGCTTCGGCAACTGGAGGCGTTGGGCGTGGATGTCGACTGCGCGCCCTATGATCTGTCGTTCGACGACACGGTGGCCTATCTGGCGAACAAGATCCCGGCCTATGACCTGGTCGTTGCCTGCCAGAACGTCGCCGACATCTATCCCGCGCTCGAAAAGCTCCATTGGCGGCCGCCGCTCATCGAGCATGGCGGCCTCGTCTCGGAAGCGCTTGCGGGCCCCAAGCACTTTACCAGGCGTTACGTCGGCGTCTGCCGCTCGATCCGCGATGCCGCCGCGTCTCAGATGCCCGGGCGCGAGCACGACGCCATCGAAATCCCCTCCATGGTCGATTTGGCTGAGTTCTCACCGAGCGATCGCGCCCGCATGCGCAGCGTTCTCGACGTACCAGATGACGTTGTGCTGGTCGGCTGGGTCGGCAGGCTGTATGCCAAGAAACGCGTCGAGGACTTCATCGAGGCCGCCGCAATCGTCCACGCCCGGCTACCACCTATCCGTTTCGTCGTCGTCGGCGGAGCGGATGCCTTCATGCCGGACTACGCCGGGGCGCTGCGGCAACTTGCCGTCGCGCGGGGTCTCTCAGGCTCGCTGACATTTCTCGGCGATCGCGCCGACGTGCCTGCCTTGCTCTCGGCGATGGACATCTTCGTCTGGCTCTCACGTGAGGAAGGCATGCCGCATGTCATCGCGGAGGCGGGGGCGGCGGGTCTGCCAGTGATAGCGACGGCCGACAACGGCGCGATGCAGCAGATCGAACACGGCGCGTCCGGCCTGTTCGTGCCGTATGAATCGCCGGCGGACGTGGCTGTCGTGATCGAACGCCTGGCTGGCGATCCGGTGATGCGGTCGAGGCTTGGCCGCTCCCTGCGTGAGAAGGTTTCCATCACCTACGCCGCCGAGGTCGTGGTACCGCAGTGGCAAGCGCTTTTCGAGGATGTGCTGCGGGAGCGCAGGCCGGCTCCTCCACCCGCGCTTTTCGCCAGCTTCATCCAGGGTGGTTTCGAGTGTTCCACCCATAAGCGGGGCGACGGGCAGCGCCTCGACCTGCTTGCAGCGACCGGCCATGACACCCATGCCGCCGCCGACTTCGCGCAGCTCGCCGCGTACGGAATGCGTACCGTTCGAGACGGCATGCGCTGGCACGTGATCGAGAATCGTCCCGGTTACTACGACTGGTCGAGTTTTCTGCCGATGCTGCGCGCGGCGCAGGCGCAGCCCATCCAGGTGATCTGGGACCTGATGCACTATGGCTGGCCGGACGATCTCGACATCTGGTCGCCGGCTTTCGTCAACCGCTTTGCGGGCTACTGCGCAGCCGCGGCACGATTCATCCGGAATGAAACGGATGCCATCCCGTTCTACTGTCCGATCAACGAGATCTCCTTTCACGCCTGGGGCGGTGGTGACGCAGCGTATCTCAATCCCTATGCACGCGGGCGCGGCTTCGAACTGAAAGTCCAGCTCGCCCGCGGCTCCATCGCGGCGATGAACGAAATTCTGAGCGTCGATCCGCGCGCGCGCTTCGTGCATTGCGAGCCCGCGATCAACGTCGCCGCCGATCCGTCCAGGCCGCATCAACGCGGCCAAGCGGAGGCTGCGCGGCTAGCGCAGTTCCAGGCTTTTGACATGATTGCAGGGCGCTGCTGGCCGCAACTTGGTGGCGAGGTGAAGCTGTTAGATATCGTCGGCCTGAACTATTACCATCGCAACCAGTGGCTGTTTGAAGGCCCACCCATCGCCGTCGGCCATCCGCAGTCCAAGCGCTTTCGCTACTTCCTGACGGAAACCTACGCCCGCTATGGCCGGCCGCTCCTCGTCGCCGAAACCGGAACGGAGGGCGATGGCCGCGCTGCCTGGTTCCTCATGATGGTCAATGAGGTCGCGGCGGCGCGCGGCGCGGGCGTTCCGGTCGAGGGCGTCTGTCTCTATCCGGTCGTAGACCATGTCGGCTGGGACGACGACCGCGACTGCCCGAGCGGACTGTTGTCCCGCCGCCTGGGCGGCCGGCGCGAGGCGCATGCCCCTCTCGCCGAAGCCGTACAGCAATGGCGACAGGCAAACGAATACGGCTTCCGTCGACGGCCCCATGCCCCCTGACCCTCCTCGGTCGCGGCGTATCGTCGTCATCAGCGATTTTTGCGACGGCGCATACGCGTCAGACCGCGTACCATCGATCGAACAGGCCGCAGCAGCATGGCGCTCCGGCCAGCGCGGGCCCGCTCCGGGGAGCGCATCCAGCCTTGATGCGCCCGTGGTTGTTGGGAGTTATCTCGAGCGCCTGCCGCTGTCCGTCGTACGACACGGCCTGTGCGATACAGCCGAGATCTGGACCTTCTGGGCCCAGGAGTCACCTCCGTCGTGGTCGTTCGAGCCTCCGGTTCTGACCCGGCGCTCGTTTCGGCCA
This sequence comes from Mesorhizobium shangrilense, assembly GCF_028826155.1. Classification (NCBI taxonomy): domain Bacteria; kingdom Pseudomonadati; phylum Pseudomonadota; class Alphaproteobacteria; order Hyphomicrobiales; family Phyllobacteriaceae; genus Arvimicrobium; species Arvimicrobium flavum. Next base: position 138,283 of record NZ_JAQGPN010000002.1, on the reverse strand, counting down.
GACGACCCCGCCGGCCGCCCGTTTTCGTCGGCCGACATGCTCGGGCATATCGCCACCTTCGGCCCGCCCGACGTTCTATGTGTGTGGGGGCTCGGCATCGACGCAGCGATACTGCAGGCCTGCGCCGGCAGCATCAGAGTCTACAACTCCATCGATGCGCCGGCGCTCCGCGTCCCGGACGATGTAAGCCGCCACTTCGACATCGTTCTGACCGGCGCTGAATGGCAATCCGAAGAGGTCGAGCGCCGTCATCCCGGCATGCTGACGGCCGTCATGCCCATCGGCCCCGAATTCGCGTCACCGGAGACCTTTTTTCCACTTGGACTGGCAAAGACCTACGACGTCATCTACGTCGCCGCCGCGCAGGCCTACAAAAAGCATGAGGTGCTCTTCGACGCGTTGGCCCAAATGCCGCGGTCGATGCGGGCGCTCTGCGTGTGCGGCTACGGCGAACTGGGCGACGTTCTAAGCGCACGCGTTCACGAACTCGGCATTTCCGTTAAGTTCGTCGGGCCCCCGGGCGTGGGATTCCCGGAGCTCAACCGGCTGATGAACCGCGCGCGTATCGGCGTCGTTTGCGGCGTCGACGACGGCGCGCCAGCTATCCTCACCGAATACATGCTCGCCGGCCTGCCGGTGCTCGTCAATTCCCGCCTAACTTGCGGCCTGCAGTTCATTACCCCCGCGACTGGCCGCACTGCGGATGAAGATCGGTTCGCCGCTGTCCTGCAGGAAATGATGACGGATCTAAACAGATTCCGACCGCGCGAAACGGTTCTGCGAAATTGGAGCTGGCCTCATTCCAGCAAGCGCTTCTCAGCGCTGATAGAAGAGGCGCGGCGATGCAAAGCCGACCGTCCGAAGTAAGAGCAGGATAGCGGCCACCACATGTTCGCTAAGAGTGAGGTGACGCTCGGCCCGACATTCCATGCCGACGAAGTCTGCCGGCCATCCGGGACAAGGCACCAACGATGGGGATACGCATGCCAGTGAAGCACAACTCGGTCCACAGATCGCATTCTTCGATAGCGTGATCAACTAAGCGCGCGGAATGCATCTTCTCCGCGCGTTCAACGTTTACTGCCCGCTGCTTCTCCCTGCGCAGCTCGCGCTGTTCACGGCGTTCATCGCGGCTAAGTTCTTTCTTCTTGACGGTTACCGCACTCATAGAATTGCTTCCGCCGGCCTTAACGCCGGGACAGTCGGATGGCTCCGAGCAATTTCGACTTGTGAGTTGCGCTCTCTGTGCCCGCTACCAAACTGGCGCGGTCGCACGCGAGGACCATCGGCATGACCTCAGCGCGGTTCTATCGGTTCCGCTTTCCCCCAATCCGCTAGCGGGTGGTGGACAAACTCTGGATGGCATGGTGGCACATCACGGCACATCGCCGGAGCGACTGCAACGGCAGTCGGTCAGCACCATCTGCCGCGGATCGGGCATCGCTGGCGTTTGGTTGTCGGCGGGGAGCCTACTTCGTCTGAGCGCGACCTCATCGCCGGCCGGATCAGCAGTAAAAAACACCCGGGCTTTCCTCAAGCAATACCTGCCTTCGCGGCCGGGAAATTTATGGTGAAAAGTACGGATCATCGGACCGTGCGCGAGTGCAGAGGCCCAAACTGTAGCTGCTTTTCCTCGACAGCTCACGCGGAGGACGCAGGCGCTGGTGCTCGGATAAGTGCGGACGCATAGTCGAGTCAGGCGCTTCGCGTCGAAGTAAGAGCTGGATTGGATTGAGAGCAGTAAACGACATCGACTATGCAGTCACCTTTTCCAATCTTCCGGCTGAGGTCAGAGAGCGGTTGATCAATTTCGAACTGCACCAGAGCGGTGCTTGCGGGCGTCGAGCCGAGCATGCTGCCCCGGCGATCGACGCCAATGACCCCCGAGACCCTGAGCGGAGAGCGCCTCGACCAGCATTGCGCCGCTGATGCCGAGCCCTACTACCAGCATGTCGCAGGTGACGTCGCGTGTCAGCTTTTGCGTCGGTATGCTGGGAGCACGGTAGGCGTTCCCCTACAGGAACGCGGTCCGCAGGTCGCGCTTGCGCATCATCGTAATCGCCATGGTATGACGAAGAGCATGAACCCTAGCGATCATTCGTCGGGGTCCATCGAAGATAGGTGCGGGCCGACCCATGCCGATCAAGCCGGGCCGCGAACCGGCTATCGCGATGTCGTCACGTAGGCGATCTCGTCGTTGTCACGCTGCCTGCCGCCGAGCGCGAAAAGCGCGTTGACGAAATAGGACGTGGCATCGCTTCCACCACCGTCTCCGGCACTTGCGGATGCTCCCGCCGAGGCGTCCATCGCAGCTCCCGAGGCCACTGTGGAAGCCGCCTGAACGCCCGTGCCAATTGCCGACGATAGTGCCGAGCCCAGTACGAAGCCGACGAGCAACGTGGCCAGCGCCCAGGCCATGAAGCCATGAGCGGTGTCGCGGAAGAACGTCTCGTCGGTATGGATGCCGACTCATTTCGTGCGAAGACGCCCGGATCAGGCGGCCTTGGCCATCTCGTTGGCGGATGCGTCTGCGAGGCCGGTCAAGGCCTCATCGGTCATCGTTTCCTCGCCGAGCGTCTGGTCAAGCAGCTTAGCGGCGTCTGCCATGCCGAGCACCTCGGCCCAGCGTTTGAGCGTGCCGTAACGCGTGATCTCGTAATGCTCGACGGCCTGGGCCGACGAGATGAGACCGGCATCAATCGCTGCCGTGCCCTTGAAGGTTTCGATGATCTCCTCGCCTTCAGAGATGATGCCTTCGATGGCGTCGCAGGTCTTGCCCTGAGGCCGCTTGCCCATCAGTTCGAAGACCTGCTGCAGACGATCGACGTGGCCCTCGGTCTCGTCCTTGTGCTTCTCGAACGCCGCCTTGAGTTCAGGGGATGATGCCGCGCGGGCCATCTTGGGAAGAGCCTTCAGGATCTTCCGTTCGGCGTAATAGATGTCCTTGAGCGTATCGTGGAAAAGATCTTCCAGCGTCTTTTCTCTTGCCATGGGGGTTTTCCTTTGGTGCGCATCTGATGTGCGCTGCCATTCACGGGGTCGTGAAGCGCATCACATACAGCGTCCCGCAAGCGGAAAGGTTCCAAATGTCCCGCTGCGATCGTTGGGTTCCGAAGTCCATTTCGGCGAACATTCTCTGAAGGTCGCCGGTCGTGAGCGGCTATCTGATGAACCGGCCGCCCTCAGCCATACCCGAGGTTTTTGGCCTCCTAGGGCCAGACACGATAAGGTGACAAGGCGGCCACCGGTCCCGAACCAGAAAGGTCAAGGCGAGGCCATCCATGGTTCCCGGCACGTCCACGTCCGTGATCACCGTCCTAGTTGCAGGATCGGACTGCGGCATCGCGATCGCTTCGTCGGCATTGGCCGCTTCGAGAACCGAGAAGCCCATCTCCTCCAGCACCGCCGCCAGATCCATCCGGATGAGCGGCTCATCCTCGACAACGGTATCTTGGCTGCAGGGCGGGAGGCTCACTGAGGCTCCGTAAGATGCAGAATTGCATCCAAGCCTCCCACATCGGGAATGGCAGCTCGCTGCAAGCAGAGGAAATCACCCGTTTAGTCGTTGGGCTCCGGATGGCTCGGAATTTTTCTGAGCCGGCGGTGCTGCGCGGATATCCAAAACAAATCTCGTCGATGATTCGTCCGATGTCACTTCAAGCGTTCCGCCATGGGCCTTCGCAATCTCGGAAGCGATGAACAGCCCAAGGCCTAGGCCTTCGACATTCCGTCCAACGTCGCCTCTCGCGAAGGGCTCGAAAAGGTTTGCCAACGTTTCTGCCGGAATTGGGGCGCCGCCATTCTCCACGACGAGCTCTAAACCGGACTTGTCCGCTTTTGCAGACACGCGGACCGGCTTAGCCACGTCCCCATAGCTCAGGGCGTTGCCGATCAGATTGGAAAGAAGCTGGGCAACGCGTCCGTGGTCCACCGGCACGGCGTGTTTCACCGAGAACTCGGCAATGATTGGCCGATCCGGATGCGCGGTTCGCAGTTCGTCGACAACCTGATCGAGCGTCTGCTCAAGGAGATGAGCATCCGCCTGTAGGTCGAGCGTCAGCCCGCTTCCCAGTCGGGATCTCGCGAAGTCCGCAATGTTGTCGATCAAACCTCGCATACGCAGCAGGCTTCCCTGCATCAGCAGCAGGATCTGTCTGCTTTCGGGTTCCGCCTCATGCTTGCGCATCAGCATCTTGGTGCCCGAGACGACGGATGCGAGCGGATTGCGCAGATCATGGCCGAGCACGGCGATGAACTTCTCCCGCATCGCACCGAATGCCCTTTCCCGGGCAAGCAATTGCTCGCTCACCGCGATCTGATCGACGGAATCGAGGTGAGCGGCGATCAATTCTGCAAAGAGCCTAAACATGCCGACGATTTCTGGATCCTTGAGCTTGGCCGGCTTCGGGTCGATCGCGCAGAGCGTCCCGAAGAAGGAGCCGTCCTTGCGCAAGATCGGCATGGAGATATAGCTCTGGAAGCCATACATCGCCGGCGTCGGATGACCGCAATAGAGGGGATCCTCGACAACGTTGTTGATGATAACGGGATATCCGCTTTGGCGGATCTCGTGGCAGATGGTGGTTTCGACCTTCAACTCGCCTCCGCGCTGAAGGCCAAACGCGATACGGTCCAGCACACTGCACGCGACCCAGCGATCCTCGGTGACGCGTGCGACAGCCGCAAATCCCATTCCCGTCGTCCGGCACACCACGTCGAGGATGGTGGGCACTGCATCGATCCTCCTGATGGCGTCGATGTCCGCCTGATAGTCGCTTTTCAATTGTCGGCTTTCAGTGAGATTGTAGCGGAGGCGTGTCGGTGCCGACGATGCAATGAGACGAATTCGGCGCCCGCAGCACCATCTATCCAATAATGCGCCGACGAAAGACGGCTCGCAATTGGTAACGCGGCGTGCCGGCAATCGCAACGAGTTTCCTGCCGGGCGGACGAGATCATGCTTCGGCGGGGCATGCGGAGAGATAGCCTTTGAATCCAAGGAGACAGTCGGACGTGCTCAGCGAAAGTAGTTACCTTTGCTACCGTGGCGACGGCCCTCAGCCTGCCTCACGAAACAAGATGAGGCGCTGGCGGTCTTCATCCCAAAGGACGAGCTTCACGCAGCGGAGGCTTTCCATGATGGTGATATGGCCGATGCCGCGCAGTTCCGGATAATCCCTCAGCACCTCCGGAAGCCGGTAATATGGCACCCTGCGCGAAAGATGGTGATGATTGCCGATATTGGCCGTCAGCCATCGCAGGAGAAAGGGCAGTGCCGTGCAGGGCGGCGTCCTGGAACTGCCACTGGGGCTTTTGCGACCAGTGCGTTTCCTCGAACTGATGCTGGTCATAGAACAGCCAGATACCCGCCGATCCGGCCAACACCACGACCGGCAGCTGCACGAGCCTGAACGACCCAACATCTACCAGCCAGATGAGGCCGAGAGCCAGAACCAGGATCGCGAGATTGGTCGCCATGGTCGAGACCCAGGGCTCCATGCCCGAGCGCATCATGCCGAAGGGCAGTCTTTGCTTGAACAGGAAAAGCCAGATCGGGCCGATGCCGAATATCACGACCGGGTTGCGATAGAGCCTGTAGGCGAGCCGGCGCGACCGCGAGAGGGACCGATATTCCGCCACGGTCAGGGTCCTGATGTCGCCGACGCCGCGCTCGTCGAGATTACCTGTCGAGGCGTGATGCGCCGCATGCGCACGACGCCAATAATCCTATGGTGTGAACGTCAGGACGCCGATCGCGCGGCCGGTCCAGTCATCCGCCTTGCGGTGAGCGAAGAAGGAACCATGGCCGCAGTCGTGCTGGATCATGAACAGGCGAAGCAGGAGGCCCGCCGCCGGAACCGTCAGCGGCATCCCCCACCAGAAGCCGTGATGCGCTGCCATCGCGGCAAGCGTCCAAAGGCCGACGAACGGGACAATTGTGACCATGAGTTCAAGCAGGCTGCGGCCCCTGCGTGGCTCCCTATAGTTGGCAAGGATCTTCGGCCAGCCTCGTTGGCCACCTCGGTGCTGGGAGAGCGATATGGCGGTCTGCGTTAACGACAATGGGAAGGGCCGCGATGGATTTGGAGACCGCTGCCCGGAACGATCCGGCAAGCAGAAGCCATGTGAAAATAGACGGCCAGTCGGGCTCCAGTATTCATATGAGGCGGTTGTCTTCCGCAGTCTGGCGAGCACGCCGACGGGTACCGTCGGTGTCCGCTTTCCGATGCCGTTCGGCAGCCGCCTCGCGGACGTTTTCGAAGCGGTTTTGTTCGTTCCCTTCCGTTGCCGGCTTCGGGTCTTTTCTCTCGACAGAGGTGATCATTGAATGGGCTCCTGTTGCTGGTTGGTCATTGTAGGGACCGCCGAAAGCCGTCCGGCGATCAGGGATATCTCGCCTCGGAGGCTTATGCGGCGAGAGCGGTAGCGCAGCCTTGAGCGCCCAGCCTATCGGGCGAGGTCTGCCCCGGCATCGTTGCCCAGCCACCGGCCTCGATGAACTGACGCTTCTGGAAGCCGTCGGGTATCGCCTTGAACTCGGCCGTGTCGCCAGCCACCTTCCATGGTTTGCGACGTGCCGCCGGCGACCCAGCCGCTCCAGCTGAAGCCGACGACGATCGTTGCGATCACTGCCGCGGTGCCATGCCCAGACCAGCATGGTCTTAGAGGGCTAGTAGTCTTCCCAACGGCGGGAGAGAGATGTTTCGTCGTGCTCCGCATGACCATGGAGATCCTTCCAGGTTGTGGTGCGGACTGCTTTGTCCGGCCGAAGCGCCGAACGGTTCAGGCACTGTTCTCAGTATCCACCCATGCCGCCGTTGCCGGCCGACCGGGTGGATTCCTTCGCGGGAATGTCGGCGATCATGGCCTCGGCGGTGATCAGGAGCGCAGCGATCGAGCCGGCGTCCTGCAGGGCGGTGCGAACGACCTTGGCGGGATCGACGATGCCGGCCTTGATCATGTCGACATAGGTTTCGGTCTGGGCGTCGAAGCCCTGGTTGCGGTCCTTGCTGGCCGTCAGCCTGCCGACGACGATCGAGCCCTCGACGCCGGCGTTCTCGGCGATCTGGCGGACCGGGGCCTCGAGCGCCCTGAGCACGATCGATATGCCGGCGGTCACGTCGGCATTGACGCCCGTAAGGGAGGACAGCACTGTTTTCGCACGGAGCAGCGCGACCCCGCCACCGGGTACGATGCCTTCCTCGACCGCCGCGCGCGTCGCGTTGAGCGCATCGTCGACACGATCCTTCTTCTCCTTCACCTCGGTCTCGGTCGCGCCGCCGACGCGGATCACCGCGACGCCGCCGGCGAGCTTGGCCAGCCGCTCCCGCAGCTTCTCCTTATCGTAGTCCGCGGTCGTTTCCTCGATCTGTGCGTTGATCTGGGCGATGCGCGCGGCAATCCCGGCCTTGTCGCCGGAACCGTCGACGATCGTGGTCGTGTCCTTCTCGATCAGCACGCGCCTGGCGCGGCCGAGCATCTCGAGCGTGACGTTTTCCAGCTTGATGCCGAGATCCTCGGAGATCATCTGGCCGGCAGTCAGCACCGCGATATCCTCCAGCATGGCCTTGCGGCGGTCGCCGAAGCCTGGCGCCTTCACGGCGGCAATCTTCAGGCCGCCGCGCACCTTGTTGACCACCAGCGTTGCCAGCGCCTCGCCCTCGACATCCTCCGAAATGATCAGCAGCGGCTTGCCGCTCTGCACCACCGCTTCGAGGATCGGCAGCATCGACTGGAGATTGCCCAGCTTCTTCTCGTGGATGAGGATGTAGGGAGCCTCCAGCTCCACGTGCATCTTCTCGGCATTGGTGACGAAGTAGGGCGAAAGATAGCCGCGATCGAACTGCATGCCTTCGACCACGTCGAGCTCGGTCTCGGCAGTCTTGGCCTCCTCGACGGTGATGACGCCCTCGTTGCCGACCTTTTTCATCGCCTTGGCGATCATCTCACCGACAGTCGCGTCGCCATTGGCGGCTATGGTGCCGACCTGCGCAATCTCCTCGGAGGACTTGACCCTCTTCGATTGCGCCTGGATTTCCTTCACGACGGCTGCAACCCCAATATCGATGCCGCGCTTCAGGTCCATGGGATTCATGCCGACGGCGACCAGCTTGGCGCCCTCGCGCAGTATGGAGGCAGCGAGCACCGTCGCCGTGGTGGTGCCGTCGCCGGCGAGGTCGTTGGTCTTCGATGCAACTTCGCGCACCATCTGTGCGCCCATGTTCTCGAACTTGTCGGCAAGCTCGATCTCCTTGGCGACGGTGACGCCATCCTTGGTGATGCGCGGGGCGCCGTAAGCCCTGTCAATGACGACGTTGCGGCCTTTCGGGCCGAGCGTCACCTTGACCGCGTTGTTGAGCAGTTCAACGCCGCGCAACAGGCGGTCGCGGGCTTCGCCGGCGAATTTGATTTCCTTGGCAGACATGATGTTCGTCCAGTTCGGTCTTGAGATCGGGGATCGGCCCGTCAGGCGGCTTCTTGGCGGCCGCCGTTGTCTTCTCGACGATGCCCATGAAGTCGCTCTCCTTGGTCTTGGTCGTCGATCCTGACCTCGGTGCCGGACCATTTGTCGAACAGGATGAAATCGCCGGCCTTCACGTCGGGCGGGATGAGCTTGCCGCTTTCGTCACGCGAACCGGGGCCGACGGCGACCACCTTGCCTTCCCCCCGGTCATGGAGGGGCCGGAACTTCATGAGCGTTCTTTCTGGGGTCCGCCCATAGGGCGACCACTTCAGATACATAGTACTTTGGCGCTCGAATGGTAGGAGTGCCAGAAATATGTTGCAGGGACCCAAATCATTAGCCATCAAACTCTCCGCACACATCCGCATGGAAGACGAAATTCTCCAGTTTTGCGGAAATATTTTCCGGCTATTTATTTCGCTGCATGTGCGAAAATAAATAAAAAATACAGATGGCCTTGCAGAAAAGGCGATCTTAGCCCATATATGAAACTCGTTGATTTGGCCGATTTGGCTTCGCGGTGTCAGAGACTACGACCCGCCATTCACCACCGAATTCTCGATAGCGATGCATGAAGCGCCGATCCGGCGCCCATATCGCTCTGTTCGAACATTGGAACGGACCCCGCCGCTGACCACGGATGTACTGGCAGCACGGAAGTTCGTTCCGGTTCGAATGGGATGATGGGGGGCGCGTTCGCGCGCTTCTGTGGAGGTATCTACCCATGACAACGCGCACGACGCAAACCGTCGTCCGGTTCTCCGCACCCTTCTTGCTACCTGGCTTCGACGCCGCGCAGCCTGCCGGCGACTATCGCGTGGACCAGGATGAGGAACTGCTGGAGGTATTCTCCCGCCTTGCCTGGAGACGTGTAGGCGCCTTTGTCCACCTGCCGGCCATCGGCATTGATGGCCAGACACATCAGATGGCGCCGATCGATCCTGGTGATCTCGACGCCGCACTCGAAAAGGACCACCAGCAGCCATGATTTCGATGAATTCGATCCGGCCAACCGCCCGAACCACCCGCCACGAGCCTCCTACCCATCTTTTCACGATCGGGCAGGCTGTCCGGTTGAGGGGCTGGTTTGGAAAGCTGCCTCAACATGCAGAAATCTACCGCATCACCGGCACGTTGCCGCCACGGGGAGAGTCGCTTCAGTATCGCATCCGCAACGATGACGAGCGTCATGAGCGGGTGACGACGCAAGACAGTCTTGAGCCGGTCGACATGTCGCAATCCGGCAGCCGCGCAACGCTCATCGCACGGACGTTCGGACATGGCTAAGGGCCAGAAACGAAGCAATCGCGAGATCTGAAGGCGAAGCAGGAAAAGCGGCGCCCAAGCCTGAAAGCTCCTTCGGAACCAGATCAAACTTGCTGCGAACGCCAACGCGCCGCGTGGCAAGGGCAAGAACTGAGCCCGTGTTGCGCGCGCGACGAGGAAGGGATGGCGATGCACATCGTAATCGAATTCTACCGCACCCGGGACAGGGACGACGCGCACGCCGTTGTCGGTCGGGAGATTGCTGAAGCTGCCAACCTCGACGACGCAATGGAGGTCGCGCGACGTCTCTCGCAAACGCTTAACATGCCGCAACGACCCGACGCCATGACGATCACCGATGGGGTCGGCACGGTGCTCTATGCCGGCGCGCCCGAAGCCGACGTCCCTAATGAAGAAAGCACACGCCCATGAACGCCCGCAACAATGACACAAAGCGGACACAACAGACCCCGGACCTCGCCATCGACAGATGGGAAAATGAGGGCGGCGCGCACCGCCATGAATCCCCGGACCATCACTATGGCCGGCGCGTCGAAACGGATCGCTCCTGGACGGTCTACCATGTCTTCACGGGGGTTCCGGCCCGCATTAACGGCAACACGATGATCGGGCTGACTCAACGGGTTGCGACCGACGGGATGCTATCGCTTAATCGCCACAACGAACCGCGCCGCCGAAGTGGAGGCAGCCCGATGGCAGACATCCGGACTGCACAACGTACGTCAGAGGAATGCCGACGGTGACCCTCGAATTCCCTAATCCGAGCCGCAGCTTCGACGAAGTGCGCAACGCCGTTCGCTTCATCGGACATGATGGCATGTTCGAGGTGCCGTTCTTTGTAGAGACCGCAGCGCTGGCAAAGCCCGGCAAGACGCAATTGTCCGAAGCGGACTCTTTGACGGCTTTCGATTCGGCGTGCAGTTCGATCCACGATGTCGCACGCGAGGCCTATTCCTACGGCCGCCGTACCACCTATACGCTGACCGCTGCCGATTTCCGGTAGAGGGATCGCGTCATGCTGATCCGCTACGGATATGAGATCACGCTGACCTGCCAGCAGCCGACCGCGCCAGTGTGTCTGCTGTCGGTGCACGTCCCGATTTCGACCTACCGCGATCTGTTCGGCAACCGCTGCGGCAGGCTCGTCGCGCTCGCCGGCGACCTGACCATGTGGGGCGATGCAACGACTGGGATGACGGACAGTTGGACAGGGTGATGCCTGGCGCGCAGGAGCTTCCGGTGCCAGAACTGCCGGACGACAACTGAGCCAGGAGGCGTGGGACATTTAGGCAAGGTCCGGCCGGGGCGGGGTCGCGTGCAGGCCATCTGCGACCTCGAGCACAACCATGTACTCTTCGATTACATGCAGGCCCGCTCGACACGGACCGCGTTCGACACCTTTAATGAGCGGCTAGGCGTCTGCCGCGACTTCGCGCATCTGGCGGTCACGTTTGCCGAGCGCTCAACATTCCGGCCCGATGCGTGAACGGTCATCTTGGCGACATTTGCGTACCGGTTGTCGATCCGATGGATTTCATGGATCGAGTTGTTTATCGGTGGCGAATGGCAATACTTTCGATCCGCGCAACAACGTGCCTCGAATCGGCAGGCTCGTTGTTGCGCGGCCGTGACGCGATCCCGCTCATCAATTCCTTCAGTCTGCATGTGCGCAGGGGCTTTCAGGTATGAACCTATGAGGTCACGACCATCTCCTAAGGCCCATCGCAGCAGTGTTGTAGTTCCGCGGCATCGAGCCAAAGCCTGGGGTTTTCGCCATACTCGCTTCCGATAGAACTTCCAGTTCCTCCAAACATAACCCGACGCGACGCTGATCGTGGCTCGCATCGTGACCTGAGACGATACAACGAGGGCTGTGGAGGGTCTGCTCGCGACAAATTCTCGAACGCTCGCAGTAGCGTTTCGAGTTAAGGAATGACTCGGCATCCTTCACAGTGCCTCTCGAATGTCCGCGGATAGGTGTCATCGATGACACTTGGAACGGTCGACATGGGGGCGCGTTGCAGACGTCAGCTTCGGGGCCGTCTGGACGGCCTTCCGTTGGCAAGGGGTATTTGAGCGTCGCAGCTGCTGGTTGGTGCGGCCATGTATCCGACCTGTAGGTGCGACCTTTCATGTGCCGCTGGCCATAATGCCGTTCGCGCGTCTCAGATCCCGATCGGAAGCTCGCACTCGAGGAGCACGGCCCCAGTGGGTTCTCCTGATCCGGCGGTTTCAACCGGCTTGGTACATCAGCTGTCCGCCCTTTCCAACCTCGTCGGCGATCGCTCGCCTTGTCTCGTTCTATGCGATGACCGGCTCCCTGTAGCGCTCGCCGCCTGTCATCAATGCCCAGACCATGCGGGCTGTCTTACTGGCCAGCGCAACCGCTGCAACCTTGGTTGTTCGCCGCGCCATCAACTGCACGAGCCATGGCCTCCTGGTTCCGTTCCGTTCGGCATGGCGGATGACCGCCACTGCGCCGACGACGAGCAGCTGGCGTAGATAGCGATTACCGGCCTTGGAGATGCTGCCGAGCTTCGCCTTGCCCCCGCTCGAGTTCTGTTTCGGCACGAGCCCGATCCAGTCCGATAGACAGCGCCTCGACTTGAATGCGTGCGGATCGGCGATGGTGGCGACGAACGCGCTCGCCAGCAGCGGGCCGACCCCTGGGATTTTGTTCCTTCACGACCTTGAGCTGTGCCTCCAGCATGCGCAGGCATAGGTATCCTGGCGTCGTTCCCGTCGTTGATGACTACAAGCAATTGCTCAATTCCATTGCGCCCGATCGGCGCCACGATTCCGAACTCAGACAGGTGTGACCGCAGCGCGTTCGATATCTGAGTGCGCTGACGATTGAGCGTCAACCGCACACGATGCAGCATCATAACGCTTTGCTGCTCGGGCGACTTCACCGGCACGAAACGCATCGTCGGCCGCGTCACGGCTTCGCAGATCGCCTCTGCGTCTGCAGCGTCGTTCTTCTCTGGTTGCCGCCCTCGATGCAAGAAGCTTTCCAACCTGGTGTTCGGTGATCGAGTGCGTTCTTCTCTCAGGCCTTTTCCTCGCGGCCTTTCAAGAAGCCGCTGGCCGGTATGGTGATCTGCGGATCGGGTCCAAATCTTCTGCAAGAGCTTTTCAATCTCGCGAACGACGGCTGGTTTTCCCAACCCAGATCTATTCGATCATTGCGCCCATTCAGGTCGTCGACTTCCTACACCTCCCTTCACCGACGCCAGCTTGCGTAGCGAAGCGCATTCATCATGCAGCCACCACACACGTCGGATCTCGATAATCTTCTTTCTTCGTCATCATCCCCCAGATCGCCCGCGCCATTTTGTTCGCAAGCGCGATCGCGACCAGCATGAGCGGCTTGCGACGCAGCATCCGTCCCAGCCATGATCCCTCGGCGATCGATTTGCGAGCCAGCACTGTCAGGCGTGACATGGCGCCAATGATCAACAAAGATCGGATATCAGTCTGTCCGGCCTTCGACACACGTCCAAGTCGCTCCTTGCCACCGGAGGTGTATTGGCGTGGCACGAGGCCAAGCCAGGCTGCAAAATCTCGTCCGCGTTTGAAGCTCTCCATCGGAGGAGCAAAGCCGCTGATCGCCAGCGCGGTCTGTGGCCCGACGCCCGGCATTGTCTGCAGTCGCCGCGCTGTATCAGTCGCCATGGACAGGATTCTGGCCTTCTTCGTCTTGGCTTCGATCCGAGCTGTCTTCTCGGCAATCTGCTCAATCAGGTCGCGGCATTCCTCGCGCACCAACTCGGGCAGGTCACTGTTAGGTGCCTCCAGAATGCTCTCAATCCGCTTGATGTGAGCGATTCCTTTCGGAACGATATGGCCATATTCATACAGCACCGAACGCAGAGCATTCACAAGCTCGGTGCGCTGATGGAGAAGGCGCTCCCGCGTTCGGAACAGCACAGCGCAGGCTTGCTGAGCTTCCGACTTCGGCTGGACAAAACGCATCTCGGGGCGCTGTGCCGCAACGACGATTGCCTCAGCATCGGCAGCATCGTTTTTCTGCCTCTTCACAAAGGGCCGTACGTATTGCGGCGCGATCAGTTTCACCTCATGGCCGAGCTTGACCATTTCCCGTGCCCAGTAGCTCGCGCTACCGCATGCTTCCATCACAACCACAGCAGGCGGCTGGCATGCCATGAACTGCCGGAACCGTGACCGCGTCAGCTTCTTACGGAATTTCAAATTCCCCGTCATTGTCGCGCCGTGAAGCTGGAAAGCGTTCTTTGCCAGGTCCACCCCGATCATTGTATCTTCCATTTGCCGTCCTCTCCTTTTCGTGGCGTTGAACACCACGACCCTGGCACATTGCGATGCCGTCTGGGGAGGGCGGCAACCATCCCATCTTCTGCCCCTTCAGATAGGGCTTCACATACTGTGCAGGGAGCAGCCGCACATCGTGGCCAAGTGCCATGAGCTCCCGAGCCTAATAATGCGAAGAACTGCACGCCTCGATACCGACCAGGCATCGCGGCAAGCTCTGGAAGAATGCCAGCACGCGCCCACGCGTAAGCTTTGTGCGAACGGCAATCTCACCAGCCGCGTCCACGCCGTGGACTTGAAAACACGGACTTCGCGATATCCAGACCGATCGTCGCAACTTTGCCCATCATAGCGCTCCTCCAGCTCTAACCCCGCGATCATACCGCAGGGAGGGAGGAGAGCCGTCCACCGCATCATAAGCGGTCGGTCGGCTTGCGGGGCAGACTATCACGATAGCGGACGTGTATCTGACCTCTCCTCCGACGGCGAACCAGCAGGTTTGGTGCTAAACACTGGCTCGCGTTGACTTAACGCATACCATCGATGCCGCCACGACCTTTTACATCGTCGACTGTCGTACGCCGAGCGCAACAAGGCCTAGCGCTGGCGCGGGCGGCACCAGACATCGCCGGGCTCGCACGCGCGGCGAAGCTGGGCGATGTGGCGGCGAAGGGCCTCCATCAGCCGATCTGCCGCTCGTCCTCGCCCGGCATCCCCCGGCGCGCATCGTAGCAGCAGTACCACTGGGACCAGCGCGCGGGTGGTCTGGATGTATCCAGCCCTTGGCCCGCCAGACGCTGAGCGGCTAGCTGGCGTCGACGCCGAAGCAGTTGAGCGCCGCATGCTTGGGCTCCGACAGGCCCGCTCCGGCGTACCAGTTTGTGGGAAATTCGTCGCGGCAATCGGTCGTGTAGTTGCCGCCGAAGGCGCCGAGCGCAGGCATCTCGGCCGGCGTCAGGTCTGGCCGGAACTCGGGATCCACGGCGCGCCCGGCCGGCGCGACCAGAGCGTGGCGGTAGCCCTGCTGTATGCGGTCGTTGACCCGATCCAGCGCGGCTTCATCGAACGCCCCCGGCGGTGGCGGTCGCGCGGTTGCGCCGCCAGATGGAGGCGTTGAGAGCCGATGCGAAGCTGACCCAGGCAAGGTAGGGAACCAGCAGCCAGGCCGCGGCCGCGCTGACAGGATGAAACAGCACAATGGTGGCGACGATCGATCCCCACAGCAACGCGATCTCCACCAGCGCCAGGTCCGGCCGCCGCAATCCGAAGAAGAGCGTTGTCCAGGCCGCGTTGAGCAGGAGCTGCAATGCAAAGACGGCGAGCGGCAGGGCTGCGCCTTCAATGCCGGCCTCTCGCCAGACCAGCCAGCCCGACACGGCAATCGACGCGTAGAGCATTGTCCAGACTGGCGCGAACAGCCAGTCCGGCGGCCGCCATCGCGGCTTGTCGAGCTGTTTATACCAGTCGCCCGGCCGAAAGATCCCGCCAGTCGCTGCCGCGCCGAAGCTCGCGGCGCCGAAGGCGATCATCATGAGCAGGGATGATGCGTCCATGTGAAGAAGGTGGAGGGGGCCGCCTGGCTGTCAAGCGGCCCCTCCACGGCCTAGCGGTTCCGCTCCGCGGCAAGTTCGCCCGAACCCATAACCGCAAACAGCGGCACGATCTGCCAGGCCGCCGAGAGCCCGACCAAGATGTAGACAAGCCTTGAGAGCATCGAGCCCGCGCCGAAGATCGCGGCCACGAGGTCGAAGTCGAACAGTCCGACCAGTCCCCAGTTCAGCCCGCCCACGATGACCAGGACGAGCGTCAGTATGTTGATGAACTTCATGGTCTTTCCCCAGAGTTGGAGGTGAGCCTCAGCCTTCCGGCGGCAGGATCACCGTGTCGATGATATGGATGACGCCGTTCGACGCCGCGACGTCGGCTGTGGTGACGGTGGCGCCGTTCACCTTGACCGATCCGCCGGCGGCTTCGAGGTCGATCATCTTGCCGTTGACGGACTTGGCTTCATCTAGGCCCGCCACATCCCCGGCCATCACCTTTCCGGCGACCACGTGGTAGGTCAGGATGTCGGTGAGCTGCTGTTTGTTCTCCGGCTTCAGCAAATTCTCCACCGTGCCGGCGGGCAGCTTAGCGAAGGCGTCGTCGGTTGGGGCGAAGACGGTGAACGGACCGGCTCCCTTCAGCGTGTCGGCGAGCCCTGCGGCTGTCAGCGCGGCTGCGAGCGTTTTGAATTGGCCCGCCTCGACGGCGGTGTCCACGATGTCCTTGCCCGAGGCGAGCGCGCTGACGCTGGTGGCCAGCGCGAACGCCGCGGCCAATATCGATGTCTTCATAATCATAACCTTGCTCCTGTTGTGACCGTGCCGATGCGATGGCACCGCTTGTCATCTGGGGAAAAATTATTTTCTAGCCAGTAAAATTGTCGTGACAGTAGACTACATTATCGTGTAAGGAAAATCCGGCGGGAATAGTTTCGCGGGACGAAAAGGAGTTTTGCCGTTGCTGTCCGATACGATCACCAACGAGCTTCAGCGCTACGCCGTCGGCCCGCGCATCAGGGCGCTGCGGCTGCGGAAAAAGCTGGGGCTGGTGCAGCTTGCCGCCCATACCGGGCTGTCCACCGCCATGCTGTCGAAGATCGAGCGCGGGCAGATGTTTCCGACGTTGCCGACGCTGGTCCGGATTGCCATGGTTTTCGGCGTCGGGCTCGATCACTTCTTCACTGCCGACAAGGAGAAGCCGCTGGTGGCGGTGGTGCGCAAGAAGGAGCGTCTCAGGCTTCCCAGCCCGCCTGGCGAGGAGCCGCCCGCCTATTTGTTTGAGAGCCTGGACTATCCTGTCGCCGACCGCCGCATGGAGGCGTTCTATGCCGAATTTCCCGCCGGCTCGCCGCCCTCGCCGACGCACCGGCACGGCAGCGCGGAGTTCATCTACGTGTTGAGCGGCACCCTTTGGGTCGAAGTTGGCAAGGAGAAAAGCAAGCTTGATGCGGGCGACGCCATATACTTCGATTCCAGCATTCCCCACAGCTACCGCCACGATAGTACAGGCGCCTGCACGGCCCTAGTGGTGACCACACCCGGAGCACTCCAAAGCAGTGTTAGCTTGCGGCAGCCGACCTCTTAAAAGCTATGGTGACTTTCGTTCCCTCTCTTGGACTGGAGCGAACGTCGAACTGCGCCTTTGCATTCTCAGTCAGAGAGCGTGCAATCAATGCCCCGAGTTTGCCCGGCTTGGGCCACGTTTCCCCCTCCGGAAGGCCCACCCCATCATCGGCGATAACGACACGACATCCGTCGCCATTGACGATGCTGTGCAGCGTTATGCTGCCACCATCGCGTCCTGCGAACGCATGTTTTAGCGAGTTGGTTAAAAGCTCATTCACGACGAGCCCAGTTGGCATGGCCACGTCAATAGAAACCGGATAGGTGTCGACCTTCATATCGAGGCGAATACCCTCGACCGCATGAGAGGCCATAACCGCGGAGGCGATCTGGCTTAGATACACACCGAGATCGACTTCGCCTTTCTGCTCTTCAGCTGCAAGCGCCTGGTACAGGATTGCCAGCGCATCCACTCGGCCTGCTAGCCTTTCAAAACGTTTTTGATCCGAGACCGTCGCGTTGCGGGTCTCCATGCGGATCAAAGCGGTTATCATCTGAAGATTGTTTTTGACACGGTGCTGGAGTTCACGCAGCAGCGTATCCTTTTCGTGGACGCGCACTTCGGCCGATCCGTCATCAGCGTCTCCGTGGGCTGTTACATCGACCAGCGCCACCAAGCGAAAGCAGATCTTGCCGTTGTCGTCCTCAATGAGGTTTGAGTAGACGTCCACAAGCGGTGGCTTCTCGGACGCCCGCTCCAGCCGGAAAGTGCCGACAAAATCGGTTTCTTCAACAACAGCCTGGGCCAGCGATCGCTCCTTCTGGTGGCGAAGGCCCGTCCCCACAAGTGCCTCCCAGTTTTCTCGCGTGAGAGAAGCCGCTTCCAGGCCTGACAGCTTCTCGAACTCCGGATTGGCGTAGACGACGCGCTCGCTGACCGTGAGATCCGAGACGGCGATGGCAATCGGCACCTGGTCGAGAAACTTCTTAAACTGTTCGCTCTCCAAGGCCGTGGCGAGATCAGGTGTCTCAAGCAGTTTTCCGACTGCTTCGGCATCTTCAGAACCTAATGTCATGCGAGAGACCTTGCGCTGATGGCAGCACCCTCAATATCAGCCACGGGCCAAGCCCGCTATCACCAATGCCAACCGCCTCACTTTCGCTTGGTCAGGAGTACGAAGGCACCAGCCTCGTCTCTCTCAACGGCAGAGTCATCGTAAAAACGAGGCCTTCAGGCCGATAGTCCAATTTGACTTTGGCATCACATTGAACGGTGAGAACCTTTTCGAGTAACGTTGTGCCAAAGCCTCGCCGCTTGGGCGGATGGACCGTCGGTCCATCGTGTTCATGCCATTCAAGATTGACGACGTGCGTGTGGGCCGAGCTTGCAACCGACCAATGCACATCCAGGCGCCCGTTGGGTCGCGAGAGCGCACCAAATTTCGCGGAGTTGGAGGCAAGTTCATGAAAAGCCATGCCGACCGGGATGGCTATATCAGCGACTAGAAACACCTCTGGCCCTTCGACGGCGATACGTGGCTTTGTCTGAGTTTCGTAGTGCCTGAGTTCCCCGTCCAGCATGTTTTGCAGGGATGCCGTTTGCCAATAGTCGTCCGTGAGCATGGAATGGGTGTCGGCCAATGACACAATTCTGGCCGAAAAGTCGCGGACGAACTCTTCAACTGTGCCGCTAGAATTGACTGTAGCCCCCATCATCGCCCGGACATTCGCAAGCGTGTTTTTGACCCGGTGGTGCAGTTCCCGAATAAGCAGGTTCTGCCGGGCCGCAACCTGCTCTTTTTCCTCAATATATTTCTTGACCTCCAACTGGCGCCATCGGGCTCGCAGTGCCGAACGGACAGAATTGCCAAGGCTCGAGGCCAAGAAGGGCCTCTCCAATACAATCAGATACCGATCGAGAAACGAAAGCCTCTTGTCAAACTCCGTTCCACGCATTGTCAACAAAACGACAGGAAAATCCGACCATCCAGGCTGACTTTCCAACCACGCGGCGAACTGTCGTCGATCAGTGTTGATCAGAGCCTCTTCGGCAATGACAAGGCAATGAGATTGCTCGAGGAGCGGGAGGACCTCGTCCAAATTGAGGCAAATGCGCGAGTTGATTTGGTGCTGAGACAGGATTGAAACAGCGATCTTTGCATCACGTCCGACGGGCGCGAGAACAAGGACTTGCGACGTAGAGAGCATTATGATGGCTTGTCTTTAAGAAGGTCGCCCTGCTTGCCCTCAAACACTGGCACGCCCGTCAAAATACCCCTGAAATCTACAAGCGGCTCTCCAACCGTGACACCTGCGCGACCAATTCGGAACTCTCGAATAGTATCTTCGTGAGAACTAACGCGCTTCTTGACCACCGAGATGGCGCGTCGTAGGCGACCGCCGCTTTCGAAAAACCTCAGCAGCATGACGGAATCGCAGAGATAGGTCATATCGACTGGTGCGGACATTTGGCCGATCAGTCCGTGATTAGCCAAGAGCAAGATAGTGACTACAGCCTTCTGATTGAGATATGTCAGAATCTCATGCATCTGGAGCACGAGCTGCTGCTCCTCAGACATAGCATTGAGGTAGCCAGTCAGACTGTCGATAACGACAATTCTGACATCTGACCGTTCTACCGCCGACCGAATACGTGATGACAATTCACCAGGCGAAAGCTCCGCTGGATCGACTTGCTCGAGCAAAAGCATATCACTGTCAGCAAACGCCCTAAAATCCATGCCGAGCCCGGCAGCTCTTTCCAAAAAGATATGCTTGGTTTCGTCGAACAAGAGTACCAGCACACGCTCGCCACGCGCCAAGGCTGCATGGCAATAGGTACAAGCAATCGTCGACTTGCCAACGCCTGACGGGCCCATCAACAATGTGCTTGTGCCGCGTTCCAAACCCCCGCCTACCAATGTATCGAGCGAGTTTTCGCTAATCGCCGGCGCTCCTGTCTTTGCCACTTCGTGCTCTGAGGCCACGAGGCGAGGAAATACCGACACGCCCCCCGACCTGATAACAAAATCGTGGAATCCGCCTCTTATCTGAACGCCCCGCATTTTAATCACTCGAAGCCGACGCCGCTCACCACCATAAACAGGCGATAACTGCTCCATCCGGATCACAGCGTGGCTGATCGAATGCAGATTGAGGTCGTCATGCTCGGCAGTCAGGTCGTCAAGAAGAAGCACCGTGACGTTGTTGAGCAAGAAGAAGCTTTTGAGCGTAAGGACCTGACGGCGATAGCGCAGCGATCCCTGTGACAGAAGGCGGATTTCTGACAGGGAATCGAATACCACCCGGTCGGGTCGCATCCGGCCTATTTCGGCCAGCGCCGATTTGATTGTTTCCCCCAACTCTAGATCGGAGGAATGTACCAACGTCTGCAGCTGAGACGGGTCCAAGCTGAGCTCAGGAGGCACCAATTCAAGCACTTCGATGCCATTTAGATCCCAACCATGGCGGCTGGCCACGGAGAGCAATTCGCGCTTGCTTTCAGAGAGCGTAATGTAAAGGCATTTCTCGCCGTTCCGGGCTCCTTCGATCAGAAATTGCAGCCCGAGCGTTGTCTTGCCCGATCCAGGCCTTCCTTCCACAAGGTGAGAACGAAATCTGGCGTATCCTCCGCGAAGAACGTAATCGAGGCCTTCCACTCCAGAAGAGATTGGTGACGCGTCATCTCTGTCCACAATGACCCCCTGTCGTGGTGGCGGGAACGAGGTAACGGTCGAGTTTTTGTATGGTTCCGTTCCGTTTGCTCAGTAGATCAGACGGCTTTGGCGCGCATTAAACCCTCTTCCAGTTGGAGCAACCGGTCGTGCGGGCATCTGTAGAAATGCGCACGCAATGTCCGCTTTCCAGCAGCGGCCAGCCGAATCTAAACGTCCGGCATGCGGGCGCAAAGCGGTCATTCGCGCCCTGGCGCGACCCTCGCCAAACGCCAAGCACCTTATCGACCTCCGCCACTCCGCCCTATCCGCCGTAAAGACCCCATCTCCGGCTCAGCCAGCAATCTCTCCTTGCCTGCAGCTGCCCCTAGTCCTCCAAGCGCGTCACTGGCTGGCGAATAGGCGACAGCCATGGGCAAGTGCCAGGCTTTGAACTCCGACAGGTTTGCGGCAGCGCCGCCATGCCGGTGCCGATCGCCCCGGCCAATCACGGCGGCGCAGCATGGCTCTTTCTGACAGGATTCCACGAAGCCCTACTGTGTTGAACGGCTGAGCTGTTCGCAATTATGCTCAATCTTAGCGAAGCGCTGCGCACGATCCAACTTCGCGCTAGCGAAAATCGCATCTTTTCCTTGCATCACCACACACGCGGCCTACCGAGCGCGAGCTGGCACCCATACATCGTGGCTACAATATGAACAGGCGGCCGCGTCAAGATCGGCAATTGTGCCGCACCTCTTACATGCGACAGGGCAAGGATATTGGTGCCTTTCTGCTGGCTCCATCTCTGTTGGCTCCTCAATTTCCCACGGCGGCATGACTGGCAGCCCGGGTCTGTTGTCTTTTGCTTTGAAGACGGTCAGCGCACCATCCGTTTCAATGTAAGCGTGCGCGACTTCTCCAAGGTGTTCAACTCCGTGCTCTCGCAATTGCTGAAAAAGCTCATTCCTGCTGAGGGCATTGCCTTCCAAAAATTCTCGACAGATCACTCCGTCGCGGACCGCTTCCTCCGGAATTCCGTCGATCGCCCGTTCTGCGGATGCGCTATTGGCAATCAGGATATCGAGACCCTTGTTGGCCACTACGACCACCGTGATCACCAGAAGGGCGTGAAGCAAGGGCACGTCCGGATAGAACATGGCATCGCCAACGGCCGACCCGAGCGCAATGACCAAAAGGAATTCAATTGTCGACAGTTGCCCGATTGTACGACTGCCAAGCCATCGCAGCAACACCAAGGCGTAGCCATAAACAATGGCGGTTCTGAACGCTATTTCCAGCAGAAAGAGCGGCGGCTCTTCGCCGAAAAGCATGCGTTCCCAATCAAAGATGTGAATTGCCTGATCCACTGGAAGCTCCCTGCTCTGAACGTTTTGTCGCGAGCTCGGTTCCTTCGGAGACGATGCCGACCGGGCACTCACGAATAGCCTTCGGGCCCACCAAACTAGAGCCGGGAGTCGTGCAGTGACGGTCGTGGTCAATTAAAGAAATGCTCTCTCCCGGCAGAAGTTTACGGGTCGGTCCTCGGGAACCGTCAGCTCCCGAGCCTTGTCGGCGGCACTCGACGCCGCGCCATCTTGGCTCATCGGATCCAGAGATAGCCGCTTCCCGGGTGGCGCGCAGACCGGAGAACAAACATTCGGTCCCGAGGTTGGAGACGCCGGCAGAGGTTTCCGCGCTGTGGTACATTAATTGGACAATTTGCTCTCGACCTTTCGGTCGTGTGCGCACGACGGCCTAAGCGCGGCGTGGCCGCAATGATGCAGCGCAATTGCAGCCCCACACCACAGGAAGAAAAGAAAGACGGCATCGGACGAGCACTTGGGCTCGGCCTCATCACCGGCGCCGCAGATGACGACGTCTCGGCGATCGGCACCTATGCAAGCGCCGGCGCGCGCTTTGGCCCGGACCTGCTTTGGACCGCCCCTGCAACGCTCCCGATGATGTACACTCGTCGTGTATCTCTCGTCCAAGTTTGGACAAGCTTCCGGGCGCGGGCCTCTTCCGTGTCATCAAGGACTTCTACCCGCGCTGGCTGTTCTGGGTCGTCCTCGTGGGCGTGCTGATCGGTAACACGATCGAAGCCGCCGCCGATCTCGGCGGCATGGCCGCATCCATCAACATCTTCCTTCCCATTCCGGTCCCACTCATTGCGATCGCAGTGCGGGCCATGATCTTCGCTCTCCAGCTTTGGGGCTATTACACGCTCATACGCAACATCTTCCGCTGGCTCGCTCTGGCCCTTCTTGCCTATGTCGGATCGGCCGTCATGGCAAAGCCGGACGTGGCGGCGGTTTTCCATCCTGGTAGGATCATCGGCACCACCTATCTGGCAGTCGACCAAGGAGGTGGAGGAAGAGATCACCGAAGGCAGAAGGACGCTGCGCGAGCGCCAGGGCGCCACCGACGGCGAACTGCGCCGCTCGCGCCGCGACATTCTGGTCGGAATGACCTTCTCCAATCTCATCATGTATTTCATCATCCTGTCGACAGGAGCTACGCTCTGCGAAGCCGGCGAGCACGACATAGAGATCGCCGCCCAGGCGGCGGAAGCTCTCGAGCCTCTCGCCGGCGCAACAGCCAGCGTGTTCGCAGCCGGCGTAATCGGCGTCGGCTTCCTTGCAGTTCCCGTCACGACGACCTGTTCGGCATACGACGTGGCGCAGGCGGTTGGCTGGAAGCACAGCCTTCACGCCGAGCCAAGAGAGGCGCCGAAGTTCTATGTTGCGATCGGCGTTTCACCCTGCTCGCGGTTGGACTGAATTTTCTGGGCTTCAATCCAATGCAGGTCCTCGTCTGGTCCGGCATTGTGCAGGGCTTTTCCACGCCGCCGCTGCGTCTTCTTATCACGCTCATGACAAACAACCCGCGCATCATGGGTGACAAAGTCAACAGCCGCGCCACCAACGCTCTCGGCTGGACCACTGCGGTCGCAATTTTTTCGGCCTCTTTGGGGTTGGTGGCGACGTGGTTTATCTAGGCCGCCATACTGCTCTTGCTCCTCAGCTCGCCCAAACGCGCGAGAGCCCGACACCCACGAGCCAGATTGGGGATATGCAACTTCGAAGACGAGATCGCCTGTGGCCTCAGATCGAAAGCTGTGCACAGCATGTCGTCCACGCTATCGCGAGCGCCTAGTTCGCATGCTGCCCCCATCCGGCAGGTCGTTGATGCCTGGTTGAAGGGCTCAAAGATGTCGTCTTCCCCACATGCACATCATTAGCAGTGCACACCCGCCCGGTTGCAACGCCTGCGCGGCTACGCTTGTCCGGCCATCCTTGCGGCGATGTCGACGCCGCCCCGACCTGAAGGCAAAACGAACGGTGCCGCCGCCGCGGCAGTTCCTCATTTTGCCCTGAACAGACCATCGTCATCGCGCCATGGTCCAGACAGGCCGCTCGTCGCTTTGCATAAACGCACGGAAAACACCGTCCATGCAGCGCATTGCCCAGGACTCGACCGGAATCCGCCGCCATCCTCTCGCGTGCAATCTATGGAATCTCTTGTTCTGTGACTCTGCTGTCACCCCCGCATTTGCTTGCGCACCCGGCCATCTCTTCCGGTGATGCGCTGCAAACAAAGGTTCCAGCAGGCAGATCATCAGCCCAAAGCTCATGCGCGAGCGCCCGCTCATCACCACCTCCGTCCGGATGTATCCGGCCGCCTCGAGCTGGCGCAGATAGCGCTGTACCGTGCGCTCGCACCGCCGCAATCCCTTCGCCAGATAGCTCACGGTGACGGCGACCGCGCGGTCCCGCCGTGCCCTGCGATAGGCGAGCTCGGCAATCCTGCGCACGCAGCGCCGCGCGCCGTCCGTGATATTGCCGTCCTCCTCGACCTGGGCCGACAGCTCCGGCACATAAGCGTCGCCGCTCCGGCCGCTCAACGGCGTCACCTCTGGCGCCGCCTTCCAGCGATGACACGTCTGTAGCGATCGCGCCCGCCGCGCCGGATCCGCAACCCGCTCGCCTGCGGCGATCGCCTGGACGCGTTGCTTCAGCCGCGCGTACGAATCGACAAAAGCGGCCTGTTCTATTTCTTTTCTACTAGTCATCAGATTTTCTCCCTTAAGGTCAGAAAATCCGCTCAATTGCGCGCAGATCGACGCTGCAAGATTTCTATTGCATCATACCGACCAATACTGCATGCTGATGTCTGTCACGATCTCAGCACGAATTTTGAGGAAGCCCGCAAGTAGCGGGTTTTCTTATTTCATACCTGTATACTCTTCAAGTTGGATTTTCGATAACGTCGAATCTGCTTGTGCAGACCTCTGATAGTCTGCGGCTTTCCGGCTAAGGCCGCAACCGTCTTTCTCCGGGCCGCCGTTTCCCTACATAATTTGCGGTTGTAGGCACCCGAAGTTCCCTCACCAAACACGAATCGCTTAGGCGGTACGTCACGCAGCCATCTTTTCGCCCGGCGCCTTTTCAGCCTATCATCGCAGGGCCCGGGTCCCCAACGGCCCGGCAGACGCGACGACCGTCGCGACCACCGGAGCAGGCCACGACCATGCAGCCGCCGCCTGACACCTACTGGATCCACGGCGAACGCCTCAGCCCTGATCCCACACCCCGGCGGTCAGAAAGACATCCGCTCACAGGCCGCACAATCGGCCGCCAACTTCCGCGCCCTGGTCAAACCCACCGCGGAGGCGCGCCGCTCCCTGCAAGACGCGCTCACCGCGCTCGACGCGCGCCACCGCCACACCCCGCTCGAAGACAAGGCCCGCGAAGCGCGCCTGCAGATCTCGCTCGCCGTCCACGCGATCGACACCAACAAGGGAGAATGGAGCGACACCGCGGCCCTCCGCGCCAGCCACGCCCAGTTCCTGCTGTCGGCGGACAAGGAGCATTCAACCCTGTGGAACGCCTGGCTCGAATGCAGCCGCGCCATCGCCGCAGCCGACCTCTACAGCCGTCCGCAACAGACACTCGAAAAAACCCAGACGCCTGCGCTCCAGCCGTCCGAAGAATTCTCCGTCTTTCGCGACCGAGGCGTCGGGCGCGGCGGCCGCACCCAGGACTAGCGCGCCCCTCGGCCTCCAGCCGTGTTTCAGCGATTGCCTGCGTCCGGCAGTTCGCGACCTTCGTCCTCCTCGACCGGCGACCGGAACCGCATGCGCAGCGCCAGCACGCTGAAACCTTTGGTCTTGGCGTCCCGAAACGCCCCGAGCAGATCGTCCTTGCGCTCGCCCAGATCCTTCAGCGACTGCGTCCACACCGTGCGCAGCGCCCCGTCGATCCATGGCTCGACGCCCGCCATCCGGCGGCCGCTGACATCGATGTTCATGCCGGCCAACGGCATGCCACGCTGCGTCAGCTCGCACAGCATCTCGCGCGCCCGCCGCGACACATCCTTGTCGATCGCCGTCGGTCCACCGTAGAAATACAACGTCGTCCAGCCATGCTCGAGCACGCCGGTTAGGATGGCCGCCCGCAACTGAGAATCCGTCAGCGCGCTCCGCTTCTCGCGCGCACGCAGCGTCAGATATACCTCGCCGCTCGAATGACGCTCGTGCATCCCCATCCCGAACCGGTCGTAGAGCCGTGACAGGCGACGGCGATGCAGCCGCTTCGCCGCATCCTCGTCCACCGCCGCCATCGACCCGGGACAATCGCCGTCCTCCCGGTCGGCCGCCCTTTCCAGCTCCTCGATCAGACGCTGCAGTTCCGCCCGCCGCACCTCGTCCGAGCGCCCCGGCGCCCGCCTGTGCCGCGCGCCGAACATCCGGACCTCCTCCGCCGTCCTTTCCGGCGTAGCCGCTTCCACCTTGTCCGCCGCCGCCTGAAATCCGCTCCTCACCCGTCGACGCTGCCTTGTCATGAATCCCCCACCCTTGTTGAAGCAAAACCTATAAGTATTTTGCGGCAATACCCCTTAAAGTTGTCTCAATATGTAAAAGTCGCCTTACAGGAGTGCGAAAACTCCAGTAGTAACAAGGCCATCGCCTCTATACATCCGATGTTTGTGCATACGCTAAGATAAATAATCCCATAATTAAACAATGGCGATACTATATAGCGTCGTCCCGATTTAGATGACGGCAAGTATTAAAACTGTAAAATATTGCATATAACATAGCCAATATGTTATATGACAAATAGTTTTTAGAGGAGGGCCGATGACTGAAGACATATCCCGTCGCTTCCGCACCATCGCGGACAGCGGCATCAAGATCGAAACCTGGCGCCCCAACGACGCATTGCACCGCGACGGCGCGCCCGCCTGTATCGAGCATCACCCGAATGGCGTCGTCATCCGCGAAGAATGGTGGCAGGACCACGAACGGCACCGCGACGGCGGCCCCGCGGTCATCGACCGCGATCCGGGCACCGGCAAGATCATCCGCGAGGAATGGTATCAGGACAACGCCCTCCACCGCGACGGCGGCCCGGCCATCACCCACCGCGACGCTGCCACCGGCATCCTGACCTGGCAGGAATGGCATCAGAACAACGAACTTCACCGCGACGGCGGCCCGGCCATCACCCACCGCGACGCTGCCACCGGCATCCTGACCTGGCAGGAATGGCATCAGAACAACGAACTTCACCGCGCCGACGGCCCAGCCCTCATCGAACGCGACGCCATAACCAGCATCGTCGTCGCCGAGCACTGGCATGTGGCCGGCGAACGGCATCGCGACGACGCGCCGGCCTCAACCACCCGCGACGCCAGGACCGGCGCCGTCACCGGCGAAGAATGGTGGAAGTACGGCCGCGAAATCCTGCCATGCCCGCGTCCGTCAACCAATTGCGGGCCACGTCCCTAAACCTCGAGCCCTAACCAGAGGAGCATTCATCATGACCCGCCTTCTGAAGTCCATCTTCGACCGCTGCTTCCCGTCCGTCACCTTCAGCCTGGACTATGACCCCGCAGCATCCGCGCCCGCCCCGACGCCGCCTGACACCGTCACAACCAAAGTCCTGGTCGATTTCAGCCTGTCCGTCGGCCGTTACATCCCGCTGTCGCTGCGCATCGAGGAGCATACGCCCGCGCCGCCGCTCCGTGTCGCGATGTCTTCCAGGGACGTCTGGAACGCCGTTGCCAGCGGCGACACCAAAACCCTCAAACAGCAGCTCGACCAGGGCGCTCACCCCGACTCCAGCGCCTTGTATGCCGCTGCCATTCATCGCCACACCGATGCCGTCAGGCTGTTGATTGACCGCGGCACCCCGCTTGACCCCGAGGCCTTGGCCGGCGCCGCCCGGGCGGCAAGATCGACACCGTCACGCTTCTGCTCGAGCGTGGCGCCGACATTCACGCCGGAGATGACATCGCCCCTGCGCGAGGCTGCTTGGTGGGGGCATACCGACACCGTCAAGCCTCTCCTCGACCGCGGCGCCGACATCCACGCCGAAGGCGACAGCGCGCTCGAACTTGCCGCCGAATCCGGCCTCAACGACCTCGCCGCCCTGCTTATCGAGCGCGGCGCCTACGTCCACGCCCGCGACAGCAGAGCCCTGGAGACCGCTGCCGCCAAAGGCCGCACCACGCACTGCAAGCAGCCCTGTCCAACGGCCACGCCGCCGCCGCATCGCTGCTGCGCGACACACTCGAGCCGCAAATCGTCGCCCCGCAACCGCGGGGGCAGTCGTGAACCCGATCCCCGACGCCTATCTCACCAACATCAAGGAAGCGCACGAAAACCTCGCCGCTCACTACCTAATATGGCTGCGAAGCGCCGGGGATCTCAGCGATGCGACCGGATTCGCCGCCTACATGACAACGCAGCCCAGCGACGATCTCGGCCGCCGCCTGCTCGATGCGCATTTGCGCAACGCCGACGAACGCAGCGCCCACAGCGCCGCCCTCGGCCGCTATCTGATCTCTTCGCTGACCGTCTTCGGCGAATAGCCCCACGACCTCGTCGCCGCCGTCAAAACTGGCCTGGTCCGCCACGAACAGCGAAACAGCCAACCGGATCCGCCACCCGGCGCCAAAACCATGAAACTGTCCAGATAATGTGCTGAATTAATCGCCTGTTTCCTTTGCGCCGACCTCGGTCTCTCGCCGATCGCCGCACCGCGCGAAGAACACGCCGCCTATCTCGGCCACTGGCTCGGCGTCATGAAGGGTGGTTCCCGCGCCATCTTCACCGCCGCCCCCCACGAGCAGCGCGGCGCCGACTTCCTGCACGCCCTCCAGCCCGTCCAACCCGCCGCCGTTGCGGCCTGATCCGAAGGAGGTCGCCATGAAATTCCGCCGTCGTCCCCGCTATGGACGGTTCGTCGATACGCCACGCAAGCGCAAGGCAGCCGCCCGCCGTCAGCAGCCCGAACGCGACAGCCTGCCGCTGTTTGCCGAACTCATCGCGTTCTTCCAGCCCACGATCGACCACGTCATGCGCGACCGCGCCGACGACGCAGAGCGTCAGGAGCAGATCGACCGCGACCGCGACGCCCGCCTGTGGCGCTCCGTCCGCATCGACATCGCCGCCCTGCCGCGTCGCCAGCGCCGCCTGATCCGCGCCCTCGCCGCCGCTTATGGCGGTCCGCTCAACGCGGTCGCCTACGCCTATTTCTATCGCTAGGTCACCGGCCGTCACCGCCCGGGCGCGCCGCTCGGCATGGGCCGTCTGCCGTGGCCCCCGCCACGAGCGCTGACCCGTCACACTGCCTCTCAAGCATATCCGAAGAAATGCGAAATATAATGATAAAGGATGCAATGTATACCAAAGCAAAATTCTGCCTGATCAACTCTTTAGCGGGAAAACAAATGGCTGCTATCGAACGACCTGCCGACGACCGATATGCAGCTTCGCGACGTTCGCCAGAGGTGGAAGGGAGTGGCCAATGGGCGGCTGGCCATGGCCGGGCTGGATATCCGCATCGACCACCGGTCGCATTCGGAACGTGGGCTTGAGCTGACGCCGACCGAGCATATGGGCGTCCATGCCACGCAGATCGACAGGCGTGGCATGGACGTGTCGCGCGTCCGGCTGGACGAGGACGCAGCGCGGCGCAATGCCCGAGCTGATCCACGAGAAGCCCGAGCAGGTGCTTGCGATCATCACCGGGGAAACGAGTGTGTTCGAACACCACGACGTTGCGCGGACGCTGCATCGCTACATCAACGACGACCCGCAGGAGTTCCAGAGTGCCTTTGCGAAGGCCATGGCCTCGCCGGCGCTGGTAAAGTTGCAGCCCGAGCGCGCGGACCCGGCAACGGGCGAGACCGAGCTTGTCCGCTATTCGACCCGCGAAAAGGCGTTGCTGACATTTGATACCCACTGGAAATCAGCGGAATCCATGATCCGGGCCGCATTTCACGATCCGGACGAGGTGCCCGGTCGCTTGGGTTCCGCGATCATCGACCAAGGGGGCGATGGCAAGGTGATGGCGAAAGCCATTACCGCGTAGCCGGAGCGCTTTCGAGACGCGGCAAGTCCGCCTGTTTGGCGACAACAAGGAGCGCAAGCAGGCGTTGGGCTATGTCGGTGCAATCGCCCGGCATGTCGAATCGGCGGCCGAGACATGGCAGCGCCGTCTAGGTGAGGAACGGAAATCAGAGCAGTGGCTGCGCGAAAAGCGCGATGTGGTCGAGGTTCCCGACCTCACGCCGCGCAGCGCCGAGGCTATCGCCCAGGTGGACAAGGTGCCGATGACGGAGCGCAATCGCTGGATCAATCAGCTTAGCTTGACACCGGACGGCACGGCTGCGCTCGAGGAAGCGCGGAAGGTTGGCAAGGCGCTCGCGGTGCGGTTCGGCCGTTCTGATCCTCGCGACTTCGCCCAGCAGCTCGAGCGCAATCCCGAGCTGGCGAAGAAGTCCGAGCAGATCAAGGAAATGGCCCGTGTCGTGGAGCGCACGCGAATGGCGGAACTATCCCGAGATCATATGCTGAAACAGCAGCTTTCCCGATCGCAGGGGTAGTGTTGAGCCGGTAAGAGAGATAATGAATGAGAACACGACCAAAGGACGGGCCGAAACCCGGACTTATGCGCTGCGCAGCATGGTATTGTTATACCCGCCCTTTGCCTATCCCTGAGCCTAGCAGAGTTTGGGACGTCGCCGGCCCTCAATTTGTTTTTCCAGCCTGCTGGCGACGCGAAGCAGCAGTTCGTCGCAGCCTGGTTTAGCGGCGATCTGAATGGCAAGGGGAAGCCCCTTGGGGCCGTAGCCGCAACATATCGAAATCGAAGGGAAACCCGTCAAGTTGAAAGGCATTGTTAAGCTCGGGCGCTCGAGCATTGCCCATTTGTCGTAATTCTTGAAGTGCTGGGCCTCGCCCGCCTGGACGGCGGTCACCAGAATGTCTGCATCCGACATGGCACGGTCCATCTCCATTCGGAGCGCGCTGCGCTGGCGCAGAGCATTCAGATATTCAGAACTGGAGATTGCAGCTCCCAAGACAGCACGGTCACGAAAAACATCCGAATATTCATGGAATCGGGTCTTCAGCCAAGACTCGTGCAGACAAAAGGCTTCAGCCAGCAAAATGATGAAACCACAAGCGTGATAATCCCAGAGTGGCGAGAGCTTCACGGTCCCAATTCTGGCACCGCACCGCGCCATACTTGCAAGACAGTTCGATATGGCGGTCTGGGTTGCGTAATCGACAGGATGGTCCACCTTGTGAAAGTGATCAATGACACCGACTCGGATGCCCTCGAGAAGGTGACAGCCCCCCTCAAGTCCGTCCGCAAATGAGCTTCCCGCGCCAGTCAGAGCATCAAACAGAATGGCACAATCTTCTGTTGTCCATGCCAACACCCCTGGATGATCCAAAGAGGGGGTCAACGGCATAATGCCCGCAGTGCTCACGAGGCCCTGTGTCGGTTTAATACCTGCTGTCCCGCAGAGGGCTGCGGGTATGCGTACCGAGCCACCCGAATCCGACCCGGTAGCTCCAAGCACAAAACCCGCGGCCACGGCAGCGGCCGAGCCACTGCTGCTGCCGCCGGGCATATGGGCTGGGTTCCAAGGATTCTTTGCAGGAGGCCAATCGGAATGCCGAATAGGCCCCCCCATCGCAAATTCGAATGTCGAGAGCTTGCCCAGTAAAACTGTACCGGCATCGGCCAACTGCATTACGCAATGGGCGTCTACAGAGGGCACATTGGCCTGAAGAAGGCGGGAGTGAGCGGTAGTTGCTATGCCAGCAGTATTGTAAATATCCTTATGCGCGATCGGAATGCCATCGAGGCGTCCGAGCGTTTCGCCTCGTTTGCGGCGCGCGTCGGACGCTTTGGCGTCGGCAAGAGCACGTTCATCTGTTACATGGATGAAACAATTCAATTGCCCATCAAATTGCGAAATTCGAGACAAGCAGTCCTTGGTCAGCTCAACTGCTGATATTTTTCCCTCTGCAAGTAACCGCGATGCCTGTGAGATAGTCAGCTGAGGGTTCATGACGGTTCGCCTTGGGTAGGAACGTCAGGCGTCAGCTCAAATGGCAGATCACAGGGTATTGCCTTCAACAGGGCATCGAGGACGGCGCGGTGCGCGTGTATCTCGCTATATGTCTGCCTATCCAAATTAAATCCCATCCTCTCGAAAAGGGCCTCGAACTCCTGGTCCGTCATTTCCATTCAGTAAGCCCTCAAGCAGCCGGGTTGGTTGGTTTGCCTATTAACTGTAGCGGCGTCTAAAAGGGTCATGGCTGCGTCACTCTTGAGGCCGCCAGACTATCGTCGTACAACGAGCAAAACTCATCCGCGGCCCTACAGGCGAGCGACGCGATGAATGACGACAGTCTCGAAGCTTCCGTATCGCCGTAGACAGCGAAATAGTCCGCTGCGGGGAAGGCAGTTTTCGTCTTCAGTACTTGTAGCGATCCCGACCGAAGCTCGTTTTGGATGAGGATGGGAGGGACGACTGCGATGCCGATCCCGGCAACAACCATGCTGATGGTCGTAGCCAGGGAGTTCGAATAGTGCATCAGCGTTTCGCCGGAATTGGTATCGGCAAAATACTCTACCGTCCGTCTGTGATTGATGGTCCCGAATTCGTAGGAGATTATTGGATATTCCGAGAGTTCGCGCTTTCCAAGGGGCTCGGTAGTGTCGATTTCGATCTTGGCCGGGTTGGCTACCCAGAACATACCGAATTTGCACAGGCTCACCGAAGTCCGGCTGCGGTTGCTGGGCGTTTCCGTACCGAAGACGATATCAAGCTTTTTCTCATCGAGTTTCGTCAATATCGTCGAATTGCTGTCCGTGGTTAAGGACACCGTTATCTGCGGAAAACTCTCTCGCAACGTCTTGAACACGAGCGGAAAGATCGTCATCGCCACTCCCGGAACCAGGCCTATCCGAACGACGCCTGCGATCGACCCCGGTCGTTTCAGTGCACCGATGAGCGACGAGTAGTCGTCGACGATCTTCTTTGACCGTTCCACGAACAGGGCTCCTTCCGCCGTCAGCTTGATATCGCGGGTGTCTCGCTCAAACAGACGAACAGCCAATTCATGCTCGATGGCCGTTATACGATTCGAGATAGCGGCGGGGCTCATGTTCAACTTATCCGCGGTGGCGCGGAAACTTCTCAATTCCGCGAGCCAGATGGCCGTCTCAAGAAATCGGATATTCATGGCGATTCCATTTAGACCCGACCCAGGCCAGGCCACTGCTTTCCGACTTCTATCGGAGAACCCCGCCGACCCGAAAGTGAATACGGCATCGCTGTTCTGGCGGTCACGCGCAGGAGCTGATCTTTGCACTGGCACCGGAAAGGTCGCCCAATAGCGCGCCTTGCCTTATCTGTTCCTCGCGCGCCCCTCCGACCTGTTGCCTTCGCAATGCCTCCCGTGCAACGTCCCGGACATCGCCCGGTGGCAGAGCAAGCACGCCACTTTCATCGGCGAGTATCGCGTCTCCGGGCAATACGGGAACACCGCCACAGGAAACCGGCACGTTGAAGCCGCCGCCAAGAGCATAAAGACGTGTCGTGATAGGGGACAGTCCCCGACACCACATCGGAAAGTCGGAACCCTCGATCTCGGCAATGTCGGTGCATGGTCCATCGACGATCCCGGCCACTGCCCCAGCAGCCTTCGCAGCGACCGTGACAGCGCCCCCCCAGCACGCGTGGCGATTATCACCCAGCCGATCGACAACCAGTATGTCGCCCGGCCGCAATTTTCCGATGCAATGATGCAACAACGTCGAGTCCGGACCGGGTATGGCTAGCGTGACTGCCGTGCCGACGACCCGTTTTCCACGCAAAAGCCCCTGAATACCCCGATCCATGAATCCGAAAACGCGCCAATGACCGACAGTGGCCGTTTCCACTCCGCTCAACAATTCAAGGTCGTCCCTAGCAATTTGCTCGGGCATTCCCCTCACAATGAATTTGTCCATCGTCAGCCCCAGACATTCAGACGATGACTATTCATCGGGATAAGATCTTTGACGCGCTTGATCTGGTTTACGTCGATCCGGGCCGTGACATGCCCGACACCGTCAGATGCCCTTGCGACGACGTGCCCCCAAGGATCGCAGACCAGCGAATGCCCATAGGTGTAACGCGTCTCATTGCCGACGATATTGGGACCGCACTGGCCGCACGCCACGAAATAGGCCTGCGTTTCAATTGCGCGCGCGCGCGCCAAAACTTCCCAATGATCCTTGCCTGTCTGCAAGGTAAAGGCCGCCGGCAAAATGATGACATCTACCTCGTCTTTGGCAAGCTTCAGGAATAGCTCTGAAAAACGGATATCGTAGCAAATCGCGCAGCCTACTTTCAGGCCATCGACCTCGTAGATCGCCGTCTCTGACCCCGCCATGACGGTGTCGGATTCCCTGTAGGTCGTACCATCGGCGGTCGCTATGTCAAAGAGATGCATTTTTCTATAGCGTGCAACCTCTTCACCGGACCGATTGAAGACGACGGTGGTGTTGTAGATTTTCGGGGCATCCGGCGCCTTTTCCATGATCGATCCAGCGTGAACGAAAACGCTGTTGTCCGGGCGAAAGCCTTCGCCATCTGATAGGCATCGGCCTCCGGAAGAGACTGTGCAGCAGCGACCTTATCGATCGCCCTGCCCCCATAATATTCAAAATATTCAGGCAGCACGATGAGGTCCGGGCGATCCTCCGCGACAACGCCCGACATGATCGCCTGCAATGTCGACAGATTTTTCGCCCTGTCTGTCTGCGGATTCGATTGAATAAGACTGATCTTCATTGAAGGACTCCAAATTTGTTTGCTAGGCGATGATCGCTTCGGCCTTGAGCGACCGGAATGTCTCGGCAATGCCCTGACGCACTGTCATGTGCTGGGTAGCTACAACGAGCAGCGAAGCGCCTTCATCAAGCGCGAACCGGCGCTCGGCGGCAGTCCATGCCGGCATGATCCAGGTTTTTCCGGCACCGATCGCAGCCTTCGCGCACCGAACCAGGTCGCGGCGATCCTCATCATTGAATGCGTAAGCGCCCCGACCCCGAGCGAGCGCCAGATCAGACGGTCCGAGGAAGATTCCGTCGACCGTCTCCAATTCGACGATCTTTTCAATGTCGTTAAGACATTCGGCCGTTTCGACCAGCGCGTAGCACTTTGTGTTCTCGTTTTCCCTCGCGAACGCTTCGCTTGCTGGGCGTGCATACTTGAATACGCGACCACCCGCATAGGATCGTGTTCCCAGCAAAGGATATTTCGCCGCTCTCGTCACGCTCCTGGCGTGCTCTAGGTCGAGGATGTGGGGAACGATTACGCCGCCGGAGCCGAAATCAAGCGCCTGCTGTATCGCTTCGCTCGTCGGGCCCAAAACCTTGGTGATGGTCTTCAAGCCAAGGGCTCTTGAAAAGGCCAGAAACTGATCGAGAGTCGCCAGATCGAAAGTCCCGTGCTCCAACTCGAGCACGAGGGAGCTCATCCCGAGATTATGGGCAATTTCGAGATAGCTCAGATTTGGCTGCGACATCCACAGAGCAATATTGTGCACTTTGTATTCCTAACTATCTATTTAAGGTGATGGCAAAACTAACGTCCGATGGCCTTGGCCAAGCCAACAGTCCTTTCAATTACGATGACGATTGCCATTGTGGCGGAGACAAGAACAACTGAAACAGATGCGGCCATGGGGTCAGTCTGACTTTCAACATAATTATATATTTCTACCGGAAGTGTTGTTAATCGCGGGCCAGTAAGAAAGAGCGAGATAATTACTTCGTCGAAGGAAAGCAGGAACGACAGTGCGGCGCTTGCCAC
Organism: Mesorhizobium shangrilense; assembly: GCF_028826155.1. Lineage (NCBI taxonomy): Bacteria > Pseudomonadati > Pseudomonadota > Alphaproteobacteria > Hyphomicrobiales > Phyllobacteriaceae > Arvimicrobium > Arvimicrobium flavum. The sequence goes on along the minus strand of NZ_JAQGPN010000002.1, from coordinate 102,305 downwards.
GAAACCAGGCAGGACGAGCGGTAATGTGATCTTGCGAAAGACGACCAGCGGAGAAGCACCAAGGGTTTTGGCCGCCTCCTCCACATAGGCTGGCAGCGTCGTGAAGGAAGTAATCATTATCCGGATGACATAGGGCGTGGTTACGATGAGATGCGCGATCACGATCCCATGATACGTACCAAGCAGATTGAGCCTGACGAAAACCAGAAGGATCGAAAGCCCGAGGACGATCGTCGGCAGGAGCAGCGGGGCCGTAAAAAGGTTCAACAAGGCATCACGGCCGGTGAACCGTTCCCGGGCCAGACAATAGGCGGCCGGAATTCCCGCGACCAGCGACAACGCTGTCACGATGGACGCAATGGCCAGGCTGACAAGAAATGCATCTGTCATCCGCTGGTGATAAAACATCGCGCCATACCACCGGATACCCCAGCTTTCAGGCGGGAAGGTCAGATATGTGTCGTTGCTGAACGATAGCGGCACGACGATCAGGATCGGTCCGAGCAGGAAGATGTACAGGAGTACGACCAGTATCCGTAGCGGCCATTTGCTGGTGCCTACCATTGAATTCCTCACGCGCCCGCTAGCTGAACCGACGGTCAAGAGCGCGAAGCGCCCACGAATATGCAAAAAGTGCTATGGCGAAAATGATCAGGACCACCACCGAGATCGTGGCCGCCTTGGGCCATTGCAACTGGATGATTGCCTGGTCGTATATTTCGGTCGCCAGAACGTAGACCCGGCCGCCGCCAAGCAGCTTCGGGGTGATGAACGAACTTACCGACAGCACGAAGCAAAGCAGGCAACCAAGCGCTATGCCGGGTAGTGCCAGCGGCAATATGATGCGCCAGAAGCGGGTGAATGCACTCGCACCCAAAGATGCTGCTGCTTCCTCATAGACAGCGCTGAGACGTCCGAAACCAGCGATGAGAGACAGGATCATATAGGGCATCATAATCTCCACGAGACCTATGATCACACCCAGAAAATTGTTCACCATGCGTAGTGGTTCGACGATCACGCCGCTATAAATGAGCGCATTGTTGATCAAGCCGCTTTGGCCAAGGATGATCATCCATCCATAGGTTCGGACCACGCTGCTGACCAGCAGCGGAGAAATGGTTATAACGAAAAGGATGTTGCGCCATGCCGGACTGATCCGAAACAAATATAGCGCGACTGGAAAGGAAAAAACGAGTGTTGTGACTGTTACAACGATGCTCATGACGAGCGAGTTCGTAATGAGATCGAGATTGAAACCGTCGGTAAAGAAGGCCGGGTAATTACCAGAAGTGTAATTTCCGGTCAGCATGCCACTCACGTCGCTTTCTTCAAACGACATCTGGATCAACCGGGCAACAGGAAGAACGAAGGCTACAAAACTGATCAGAACCATTGGTAGAAGCAAGGCGGTGAAGATCTGCCTGCGTCCGCCAGAGATCTTTCTCTGCTTTTGATTTTCCATCATGATCAGCCCCTGAAAACGACCATGTCGTCGGGCTTCCACTCGCACAGCACCTTGTCGTGGGCCGAGTAGGTGCGGTCATCGTTCGTGGTCGGCACCTCGATCAGGAATGTCGCGCCATCGATCTCGGCCTGATACTGGACAGTTTCTCCCACATAAGTAACCCGCGTGACCTTAGCCCTTGCCGTATTCGTCACATTGCTCACAAGCGACAGGTCGCGATCCGGGCTGATACTTATACGATGAGGCCTTATGGCAGCTTTGCCAGTCCCCGAGGCAAGATCGCCGGTCCTGCATTTGTACGTCATGGAGCCCATGCGGATAATATCCTGGCCGAGGATCTCGCAAGGAAGCACGTTGGTCCGACCGACGAACTCGGCCACGAAAAGCGACGAGGGACGCTCGTAGATTTCCTTTGCGGTTCCAAGCTGCGCAATCCTGCCGTTGGCCATGACCCCGACGAGGTCGCACATCGTCAGCGCCTCTGTCTGGTCGTGCGTCACAAACAGGGTAGTGATAGACAGGCGCTTCTGGATTTCTCGTATTTCGAGGCGCATTTCCTCGCGCAATTTTGCATCCAGATTGGAAAGCGGCTCATCGAGAAGAAGGATGCGCGGACGGATGACCAGCGCCCGGGCCAAAGCTACTCGCTGTTGTTGACCGCCGGACATTTCGCGCGGCTTTCGGGCCGCGTAGCCTTCTAGTCTGACCATGGCAAGCGCCTCTTCGACGCGTGCATTGGCTTCCTCGCGCTTCACCCCTCGCATGGAGAGGCCGAACGCAACATTTTCGCCCACGCTCATGTGAGGAAACAACGCATAACTCTGGAATACCAGGCCTATGTCGCGCTTGTGGGGTGGCATTTGCGCAATGTCTTCATCATTCACCAGTATCCGCCCGCTGCTGGTGCCGATGAGTCCAGCTATCATCCTGAGCGTGGTGGACTTCCCGCAACCAGAGGGTCCCAGCAGTCCGAGAAGCTTTCCCGGCGGTAGTTCTAGGGAGAGCGCATCGACGACCGGGGCGCGCCCACCATAGGTTTTGGTTACTCCGTCGAGGCAAAGGGTGACGGATCGGCTCGAGACCGGTCTGTGCTCCGACGGGCTACCGGAATAGCCCTGGCCGGACGCGCGGCTTACAACTGAGTTCATCGCGATTGCCTGCTAGAAAAATCTGCCTCGATGGAGTGCAGTATTGGATCAGCGTCCAGCTGGAAGCACGTTCCGGCGCCACGGCTCCAGCAACGTCTGGCGAATGTCGCCGATCTCGATCCAGTTCACGGGAATGAGATTGCTGCGCAGTTCCGGATTCAGCAGCGGGATACGCTTCTGCGTTGCGTCGTCCAGGACAGTCTTGGTATTGGTGGGCGCATAGTACATCAGCTTGGAAAAGCGCGCCTGAACTGTCGGATCGATGGCGTAATTGATGAAGGTTTCCACCGCGCCGTTTCTCGGACGGTTAGCCGTGGCGCTGATCACGTTGATCTGGGCCGCAGTGCCTTCAACCGGTGCAACGCCGTCGATCAGCCCGCCGGTCTTATCCGCATAGAACTGCGTCCGCGCATTCCATCCTATACCGAGATCGGCGGAGCCATTGGCGACGAGCGTATAGGTATCCGGCTTCGGCTCCCACGTCTGCACGTGAGGTGCCAGCTTGACCAATTTGTCGACACCGGCCTGAAGTGACTCCCTGTAGCCCTTTCCGCCCTCCATCTTGTCGGCAATGATCATCATCAGAATGGCCTGGATGTCACCGCCGCCTTCCGACGGGACAATGATCCTATCCTTTACCTTCTCGTGCCAAAGCGCGTCCCAGCTATTGGGCTTCTCCGGAAAAGCCTTGGTGTTATACATCAGTGTGAGTGTATCGTACGTCAGGGGCGGCCCATAGCCGCCGATTTCCCTGCCGAACTCGCCAAGATCTGCGTAATTGGAAAGCTTCGACGTATCCAACTCCCGGATAAGCCCCTCTTTCAGGAGAATATTCGCTGCGGAGATATCGAGAATGGCGGCATCCGTCTGAGGCGCATCCTTTTGAGCACGCATATTTCCCAGCATCGTCGCCGTATTCTGGACGCCGTAGTAAATCACCTTAATATCGGGATGTTCTGTCTGAAATGGCTCAACGACTGCACTTTTGAAATTATCTTCAAAAACGCCTCTATAGCCCATTACAACGATTTCTTCCGAAATGGCTGGAAAGGAATACAATATAGACGTCGAAAATGAAATCAACGAAGCCGAAACGAGTTTTGATAAACGCATGAATACTCCTCCCTTTTCTCGAGGGAGGCTATTTTGACCACCGGAATATGTCCAATGGAATATCCTGTTCGTATGTTCGAAATAATCTAACGTCAGGCTCCTTTGCCTCGCTTCCGCCAACGTGACGCAGTCCGCTAGATCACCGATCGGGGTTATCCTGATGCAGAGGTACCGCAGCGGCTGGGGGTCAGCACCGTTACACCGTTGATGAAAGAGGGAAGTGGTTGAGATTCATAAGGGCGCACTTCCGAGTTGCTACGCAACTCAGCGCGCCACCAGCTTGGAGGCTGGCGGGAGAGTTGGAAACGGTATCGAGGCAACAGGGTTGGCGATGTACCATTTAAGCATGAAGCCAGTTTCGCGGGCGAAGGGCCGCAGCGACGTCGCCTCTACGGCTATCGTACTGGTAAAAAGCTGACCAACGAGCGCGACGGGATCACGCATGATTACACGGCCAAGCAGGGCGTGGAACATGCGGAGATTGTCCTGCCCGAGGGCGTGAACGCCGATTGGGCGCAGGATCGGTCGGACTTGTGGAACGCCGCCGAGTTTACCGAGAAGCGCAAGGACGCTCGCGTTGCGCGCCTGATCAAGCCGCCGCTCCAGGTCCTCCGCCGTCACCGCCTCGCCGTTCACCCGCAAATCCCGGCCTTTGAGGAGAATCTCGTAGCTTGCACAAAGAGCGTCCGGATGATGCTTCATATGCACGATCAACCGGTCATCCTTTATCTCGACCCAATCGTAATCCCAGCCCGACCCCGAAAGATCAAAAATGACCGCCCCGGTCTTCAGATCCACCGCCATCGGCGGACAACAACAATACTCCCCCCACTTTCCGGCGGAACGCTCCTGGTAGACGATCTCGATCTCGTCCGAGAAATTCTTGCGTTTCGCTTCCACCGCGCCTCACACGCCCTTCGGCGCCGGCGGCTCTGATGGCGGCATGCGACCCCGGATCGTGCAGTTGCTGACTTTACCGTCGCCGCGCAGATCCGCCGTCCCGCCGATCTTCGCTTCGCAGTCCACCCATGAGTTCTCAATGCGGGCGCTCCCAGAAATTCGCGCCCGATGACCGACGATGCAGCCGTCGACCACGGCGCGGCCCTCGACACGAGCGTCGCCGCCGATGCGCGACAGACCGAAGACGCGCGCGTTCTCGCCCACCCAGGCGTCATGCAGCACCGTCGCCTCGCCCGTCACCTCGGCATGGTCGGCGACCCACGCCAGATCCTTCTGGCTCAGATTGCGCTCGCTCTCGACAAAGCCGCCGATCTGGTTCGCCGCCACCGCGCCAAAGGCCCGTGTCGCCCGCACGCGAAACAGCCCCGGCTTTTCCGACGGGATCAGCTTGTATTTCTTCTAGACTGTCACCCCTGCAGCGCGCGGCGCGCCGACGCGCCCGCTGTCGGCCGCGCCGCTCGTCGTTTGCGGATGCGCCCGCCGCCGCTCCTCATCAGCCGGACCGCGTTTGGCAGCCGCCGTCTCGTCGCTCTCGGCCCTTTCCCGAAACCACCGCCGCAAACCGCCCATCCAGCCCCTTTTCTGCCCCATCATTCTCGCCTTTCAAAGTCGTTCAAATATCAAGGAACGGTTATACCAACGGCTTTCGGTTTCGCCCAAATAAAACAATTGTCAAATTGCAGAGCAAACGGAGAACCTCGGCAGAATCACAAGATAGACTTGAGAAATACCAAGCCGCCGCTCGCCCGCATGCGGCGGGCCGCTGCGCGGCCGCCGCCGAGGAAGAGAGCCGTTCCGGTTTTCGTGACGGGTCTCAGAGACCGGGAGAGTGGCTCCCGGCGCCCTGTCACGGAGTTTCTTTCCTATGTCGAAGCCCTCGAAGATCAAGACCCTCGCCGTCACCCGCGAGATCCCGTTCAACCAGCTGGTGCTCAGCCAGGCCAACGTCCGCACGGTCAAGACCGGCGTGTCGATCGAGACGCTGGCCGAGGACATCGCCAACCGCGGCCTGCTGCAGAGCCTCTACGTCCGCCCGGTCATCGCCGCCGACGGCGCCGAAACCGGCCTCTACGAGGTGCCCGCCGGCGGTCGCCGCTTCCGCGCGCTTGAGATGCTGGTCAAGGCCAAGCGCGTCCCGAAAAACGTGCCGGTGCCGTGCATCATCAAGGAGACCGGCATCGCCGAGGAGGACTCGCTCGCCGAGAACACGCAGCGCGAGGCGCTGCATCCCGTCGACCAGTTCCGCGCCTTCCAGACGCTGGTCGACAAGGGCATGACCGAAGAAGACATCGCCGCGCGCTTCTTCGTCACCGCCGCCATCGTCAAGCAGCGGCTGCGCCTCGCCGCCGTCGCCCCGGCGCTGCTCGCGCTCTACGTCGCCGACGAGATGACGCTCGACCAGCTGATGGCGTTCACCGTCACCACCGACCAGGCCCGCCAGCTGCAGGTCTGGGACGCCGTGCATCAGAGCTATAACAAGCAGCCCTATTACATCCGCCGGCTGTTGACCGACACCGCTGTCCGCGGCGACGACCGCCGCGTCACCTTCGTCGGCGTCGACGCCTATGAGGCGGCCGGCGGCATCGTCACCCGCGATCTGTTCGAGGACGACGAGGGCGGCTGGCTGCAGGATCCGGCGCTGCTCGACCGCCTGGTCAACGACAAGCTGAAGGCGGAGGCGGAAACGCTCACGGCCGAAGGCTGGAAGTGGATCGCCGTCGCCATCGACTTTCCCTACGGCCATACCAACGGCATGCGTCGCCTGCGCGGCGAGACGGTCGACATGACCGCCGAGGAAGAACAGTCGCGCACCGCGCTGCAGGAGGAGTTCGACCGGCTCGAGGCCGAATACGCCGAGGCCGACGAACTGCCCGACGAGGTCGACCAGCGGCTCGGCGAGATCGAGACCATGATCGAGGCGCTCGACAACCGCCCCGTCGTCTTCGATCCCGACGACATCGCCCGCGCCGGCATCTTCGTCAGCCTCGACCGTGACGGTGACCTGCGCATCGAACGCGGCTTCGTCAAGCCGGAAGACGAACGCCCGGCAACCAACGATCCCGACGCGGCCGGCGGCCAATCCGGCGAGGCCGCGCCGGGCATGCCGCGCGCGTCGGGCGTCACCGCGATCGTGCTCGACAGCGGCCTCAATCCGCCGCCGCCGGCCGACGACGAAGACGACGAGCTGAAGCCGCTCTCCAACGCGCTGCTGACCGAGCTGTCGGCGCACCGCACGCTGTTCCTGCGCAACGCCGTCGCCGGCAACCCCGCCACCGCCTACCGCGCCGTGCTGCACGCGCTCTGCGTCGACGTCTTCTATCGCGCGTCCTCCGCCGGCACCTGCCTGCAGATCCGCGCGCTGACCTCCATGCAGCTCTCGCATGTGCCGCTGCTCAAGGACAGCACCGCCGCCCAGGAGATCGACAAACGGCATCAGGACTGGGAGGACTCGCTGCCCGAGAATCCCGCCCAGCTGTGGGCGCATCTCGGCGACCTCGACGCCGACGTGCAGGCCCGGCTCTTCGCCCACTGCGCGGCGATGACCGTCAACGTCGTCCGCGACCAGTGGAACGGCAACGCCGCCAAAACCGCCAATGGCGACACGCTGGCCCGCGAAGCGCCGCTCGACATGGCGGCGGCCGGCTGGAAGCCTACCGTCGACAACTATCTCGGCCGGGTCTCCAAGCCGCACATCCTCAACGCCGTGCGCGAAGCCTGCGGCGAGCAGTCGGTACAGCTGATCGACCACCTGAAGAAGGCCGACATGGCCCGCGAGGCTGAACGCCTGCTGGCCGACACCGGCTGGCTGCCCGAAGCCCTGCACGCGCCGGAAGCCACGCTGCTCGACGCGCCGGCCGATGACGACGAGGCGGCCGACGATCCGGCGGCCGAGGCTGACCAGGACGACGACAACGTCGTCGCGCTGCCCGCCTTCCTCAACGGCGAAGGCGACGGTGACGACGACAGCGGCGACGCAGACGGCCACGGCGCCGCAGTCGCCGCCGAATAGGTTCATTCTCCCGCGACCTCAACGGAAGCCCGGTTCACCGCCGGGCTTCCGTCCTTTTTACCGCAAGGAGCCACGCATGACCGACCCCGTCATTCACACCCCCGACGCCCGCCGCCTCACCCACTCGCCCTGGGGCGCAATCCAGCACGTCACCCAGATCGTCGACGGCATCTGGCGCATCGACACGGCCTCGCACGGCGGCCTCAAGCTGTCCGACCAGCGCCTTGCCGCCATGCCGCCCGCCTGGCGCTCGATGGCTTACAGCGGCAACGGCTGGTTCGAGGAAGATTGCGACTGGGGGCTCGTCGCCCTCGCCTTCCCCGAGGCGTTCAAGCCCGAACATGTCGCCATCGCCCGCAAGACCATCGCCAGCTGCTACCCGCATCTGACGCTGCCGACCGGAGCGTAACGCCGCCCACTTTCGACCAAGCGCCCGACCACAGGCCCGGCTCGCCACCGGGCTTGCGTCTTTTTGCAACCCTTGACGAGGAGACCCGCCGTGACCGACTCCCACGATTGGCTCGCCGAACACGCCGCCCTGACGGCGCTCGCCGAGCACCGCCGCCGCCGCAACCGCGACATGCTGATCGCCGTTCTCGCCGAGTACGGCGTCGCCACCGCCACCATCGAGTTCGACGGATCCGGCGACGAGGGCCAGATCGAGTCCGTCACCCTCTACAACGACGCCAACGAAGTCGTCGGCATGCCCGCCATCACCGTCAGCTTCACCGAAACCGCGTCCGCCACCGACGAACCCGCCACCACCGTCGAGACCCTCGACCAGGCGCTCGAACGCTTCGCCTACGACGCGCTCTGCGATTTTCACAGCGGCTGGCAGGACAATGACGGCGGCTACGGCACGGTGACGCTCTGCGTCGCCGCCAAGACGGCGACCCTCGACTTCAACGGGCGCTACACCGCCTCCGACGGCTACATCCACGACCTCTGAAGGAGATCGCCATGGCCCATCCCTACCATCACGCGCTGAGCTCGGTGAAGAAATGGGGCGGCAGCGTCGACGACTACCTGCCCCTGCATACCTGGTTCGACCAGAGCAAGGAAATCCTCGCCGACTTCCGTCACCGGGCGCTGCGCCACCACGCCGAGGGCATCTTCATGCTGGAGACCGTCTACGGTCCGACCATCACGCTGTCGACCGGCCGCGTCATCCCCACCCGCTGGATCGGCGAACAGCACGTCACCGAGGATCTCGGCCGCATCCCGAGCTTCGCCGACTGGGCCCGCGCCATCCATCCCGAACCCTGGATGGGGCGCGCCGTGCCGCTCCACACAACCGTCGATCCGCCGCCCGCAAACCAAGGATGACCGCTATGTTCAGCACCTATCTCCGGCTCGACATCACCGTCCACGACAACTGGCGCAGCGTCGTGCGCGCCGCCCGCACCAGGATCGCGCCCGAGACCCGCCGCGACCCGGCCCTGCGCGACCGCCGCAAGCACTTCTACCGCGCCATGCTCGCCCACCATGCCGACGCGCAGCACCTCGTCCACCTATGGCGGCTCTGACGCCGCCGCCAGATACCCAGCTCCCCGAAAAGGCCCCGCTCACCCCGGGGCCTTTCGGTTTTTCCAACCCAAGGAGACCCGCCATGACCGACGCCCACGACCGCCAGCTGCAGCGCTTTCTGACGTCCCTCGCGCTCTGCCGTCCCCTCAACCGCGACATCATCTTCGACGCGCTCGCCGAATGCGGCATCGACCAGGTGACCGTCGCCTTCGACGGCCACGACAACCGCACGAGCCTCAGCAGCCGCGCCCGCCGCGGCAGCATCGACCTCGTCCGCGTCCCTGACGTCACCGTCGACTTCTACGCCGTCGTTTCCGTCGCCGAATACCCCATCGCCGCCCACCGCCCGCTGGCCGACGCCATCGACGGCTTCGCCTACGACGCGCTCAGCGAGTTCCACATCGGCTGGCAGGACGGACCCGGCGCGCGCGGCACCGTCAGGCTCGATGTCCTCCAGCGCCGCGCCAGCATGACCTTCACCGCACGCCAGCCCGGCACCCACCCCGTCACCACCAACCTCTGAAAGGAAACTCCATGGCTGATTTCTTCACCCACTTCTCCTGCATCCTCGACGTCGGCAGCCCCGCCAACGTCACCCGGGCGCGCGAGCGCTACCACGCGCTCGCCGAACGCCTCGAGCGCGACGAGGCCACGCCCATCGGCTTCATGCTCGGGGTCGCGGACACCCACCCGACCACGCTGTGGATCCGCGACGACGACACCTCCGGCGAACCGCAGCACGTCATCGCCTTCGTCAGCGAGCTCGGCCCGGCTCTCGGCCTCACCGGCCGTTGGGGATTCGAGTGGGCCCACACCTGCTCGAAACCGCGCCTCGACACGTTTGGCGGCGGCGCCCACGCCCTCGACCTCGCCACCGGCGCTGAGATCGGCTGGCTCAGCACCAATGAATGGCTGACCCGCATGCTGGCCGATCCCGACAATGCAGAGGAGGCCTAAACCATGACCGACGCGCAAACCCTCGCCCTCGCGCTCCACGACTGGCGTCTCGCCGACGGCTACGACACCGACCTGACCGCCGCCGACCGCCAGCCCTGGCCGACGACGATCCGCATCCGAGCCGACCGCTTCGACGTCTCGGCCACCGCCCCCGACGGCCGCAACCGCGAAATCTGGATCGAAATCGACAAGGGCGAGCTGGTCGCCCACTGCTACGACCCCGACCACGACGAGCCGCTCAGCGTCCGCATCGGGGCCACCTCCATCGCCGTCGACGACGCCCGCGAGCCACACGCGGTTCAGCCGCCGGCGCTCCCCGTTCACGCCGCCGCCGCAGAGGAGACATGAGCCATGGCCCGCATCGTCGAAACCACCGTCTACGACTTCGCCGAACTGTCGGATCCGGCCAAGGACAAGGCCCGCACCTGGTTCCGCGAAAGCTGGGTCAACAGCTGGGACTGGTGGGACAGCGTCTATGACGATTTCGCCGAAATCTGCCGCATCCTCGGCATCACGCTGGCGGCATCCCCCGTCAGGCTGATGGGCGGCGGCCTCCGCCAGGACCCGCGCATCTATTTCCGCGGATTCTCCTCGCAGGGCGACGGCGCCTGCTACGAAGGCCACTACGCCTATGCTGCCCACGCCGGCCGCCAGATCCGTTCCTACGCCCCGCAGGACGCCAAGCTGCACGCCATCGCCGATGCGCTGCAGGCGGTTCAGCGCCGCAACTTCTACCAGCTTGCCGCGAGCTTCCGGCATCGCGGCCATTACTGCCACGCGTATTCGATGGACTTCGACGTCGAGCGCGACAGCCCGACCCGCCAGCCGATGACCGCCGACGCCGAAACCGCCGTCGTCGAAGCGCTGCGCGACCTCGCCCACTGGCTCTACCGCCAGCTTTTGACGGAGTACGAGTACCTGACCAGCGACGAGGCCGTCGACGACGGCATTGCCGCCAACTCCTACACCTTCACCGAAACCGGCCGCCACTTCGGCTGACCGCCCTGCAACAGAGGAGACCTCCGATGAAGAACAAGCTGCCCCACCTCAACGATCACCTGTTCGCCCAGCTCGAACGCCTGTGCGACGAAGACCTGACGCCCGCACAGCTCGACATCGAAGCCCGCCGCAGCAAGGCGATCGTCGCCGTCGCCGACAAGATCATCCGCAACGCGGCGCTGCGCGTCGAGGCGGCCAGGATCGCCGCCGAGTACAGCCCCGACCAGACGCTCAGCCTGCCGGTCATCGAGAACAAGCCCGTCATCGAGCACAAGCCATGAGACGCGGCCCCATCGCCTACAGCGCCGCCGAGCTCGCTTGGCTGGAAATCAACCGCACGCTGGTGATCAGCGACTACCGCCGCGCCTTCTGCGCCGCCTTCGGCCGCGACGAGGTCTCTGCCGCGCACCTCCACGCGCTGCGCAAACGCAACGGCTGGAAGGTCGGCCGCGCCCCCGGCCGCTATGTCGGCCGCGGCATGAAATACACCGGCGAAGAGCTGGCCTGGCTGCGCGACAACTGCACCTTGCCGATCGCCGACTATCACCGCGCCTTCTGCGACCGCTTCGGCCGCACCGAAACCTCGGCGGCGAAGCTCAACAGCCTGCGCAAGCGGCAAGGCTGGAAAACCGGGCGCACCGGACACTTCGAAAAGGGCGCGGTTCCAGCCAACAAGGGCAAGCCCTGCCCTGCGGGCACAGGCGGTCGTCATCCCAACGCCCGCAAAACCCAGTTCAGCAAGGGGCAGCTGCCGCACAACTATAAAGGCCCCGGCCACGAATCCGTCGACGAGGACGGCTATGTCTGGATCATCACCGACGCCACCAACCCGTGGACCGGCGCCGCGACCTGGCGCGTCCACAAGCACCGCTGGCTGTGGGAACAGGCCAACGGCCCGGTGCCCGAGGGCATGGTGCTGAAATGCCTCGACGGCAACCGGCAGAATACCGACCCCTCCAACTGGCAGGCCATCCCGCAGGGCCTGCTGCCGCGCCTCAACGGCAAGTCCGGCCGCAACTACGACCACGCCCCGGCCGAACTCAAGCCAACGATCATGGCCGTCGCAAGGCTCGAGCACGGCGCCCGCACCGCCCTCTCCAGGTCCACCAGAGACACCGATCCCGTCCTCTGACTTCCCCACGCCTCCCAACGCCTGGGACCGGAACCCCGGCATTTCGATCTGGCGGCCCGCGCTATCGAGATCGTTCAAAACACGCGCGACTCCGCGCCGCCCGGCCTTGGGCTGGCAAACAGAACGATCGAACCCAGCACGGCTGCGACGACCGAGCCCACAAGGATGCCGATCTTGATGCCGTCCTGAAGGGCAGGATTGTCCGGGAAGGCCAGCAGGCCGATGAACAGGCTCATGGTGAAGCCGATGCCGCAGAGCAGCGCCACTCCCAGCAGGTGCAGCGGCGCGGCGTTCACAGGCGCATCGGCCCAGCCGAGCTTCACGGTCGCAAGCGCCGTGCCGTAGACGCCCACCACCTTGCCGACGACCAGTCCGCCGGCAACCCCAAGCGTCAAGCTGTCCGTCAAGGACGCGGCGTTCACGCCGGCGAGTGACACGCCGGCATTGGCGAACCCGAAAATTGGGATGATGACGAACGGCACGACCTTTGCCAACGCATGCTCGAGGCGATGGAGCGGCGAGTCCACCGTGCGTTCGCTGCTGCCGCCTTTCGGGCGGACGATCGGAATGGTCAGGGCAAGCGCCACACCGGCGACGGTCGCGTGCACGCCCGACAGCAGCACCAGAAGCCAGAGGCCGGCGCCCAGCAGCAGATAGGGCAGCAGCAGCTTCACCCCCGTGCGGTTGAGCGCGAACAGCGCGGCCAGTACGGCTGCCGCGCCCCCCAACGCCCACAGCTGCAGGTCGCCCGTGTAGAAAATCGCGATGATGACCACCGCGCCGAGGTCGTCGATGATAGCGAGCGCCGTCAGGAACACCTTCATCGAGACCGGCACCCGGTTGCCGAACAGCGAGAGCACGCCGAGCGCGAAGGCGATGTCGGTTGCGGTCGGCACAGCCCAGCCGCGGATCACCTCGCCATTGCTCCAGTTCAGCGCGGCGAAGATCAGCCCGGGAACGGCCATGCCGCCGGCCGCGCAGATGCCAGGAAGGATGCGCCGCGGCCAGGTCGAAAGCTGGCCGTCGACGAACTCGCGCTTGATCTCCAGCCCGACGAGCAGGAAGAACACCGCCATCAGCCCGTCATTGATCCAGTGGCTGACGTTCAGCGGTCCGACATCGAGTTTCAGACCGGCGAAGTAGGTCTCCGCCATCGGCGAGTTCGCCACCACAAGGGCAAGCGCGGCTGCGGCCATGAGGATGATGCCGCCAGACGACTCGCTGTCGATGAAGCGGCGGAACACGGTTGCACGAGCGTGCGGATTATGAGCCATCGGGCGCCTCGAACAAGTCTAGCCGCTGGCGGCCCGACCAGCGCTATCACCTGCCCATTGCACAAGAGACGCAAGGACACCCGGCGGGATTTTGCATCATCGCGAGACGAACCGCAATGCTCCACCGCCCTGACCGAACCGCTGCAACGCTATCGCAGACGAGCGCGTATGCCGCACGGGCGGGATGTCGCCTATGCGATCAAGCCCGACGTCATGCAAACCCTCGCCGCCGCCTGCGAGCGCAAGACCGGCGAGAAGACGACGCAGGCCACCGCCCACCTGCACCGCGACGGCATCCCCTGTCCTTCGCGCCGCCGCACTTATCTGCGCCCGCCGGCTCCTCTCAAAATACCCGAACACGCAATAGATCTCTCTCGATGACGTCCGCGCAATGGCACCAGACAAATGCGTCGCCGATGGACGGTCACAGGTGCCGATTCACATCCATGCGTTGATGCAGAATGCGGACGATCCCCAGGCCTGACACGGTTTTTCGATAATAGATGAAATGCGAGCCCACGGCTTGTTTGAAGTAGCCCTCGCGAACATCGACGGCGCGCCCCGTTCTTGTCCCCGCGGCCAATTCCCTGACCGCGGTCATGATGGCTTCGTGATACGTGTCGGCCTGTTCCGGCGACCAGTTCTTCATCGTGTACAGCCAGATTTCTTCCAGGTCGCCGATGGCGCGTGGCGAAAGCCTGTAGGCGCCGGTCTTATCCGACATGCTTTTCGTGCATCCGTTTCAGGAAGGCGTCGCTGTCGAATGGCAGCGCCGGGCCGGATTGCTCGCCCTCGATCAGCGCAGCGCGGAGCGCCTCGACCTTGGTCTCGTGTTCCTCCAGCAGCCTCAGCGCGGCCCTCACCACGTCGCTGGCCGAAGCATAGCGCCCGGCCCGAAGCTGGTCATCGATGAAGCCGGCAAAATGCTCGCCGAGCGAAACGGAAGTGTTCCTTGGCATCGCTTGTCTCCTTTTCTCCAGTGTACCAAACTTTGGTACTCGTTGCCAGGTTGCTCGGCCATACGACGAAACCACCACGCACCTCGACGGCTTCCCGATGTCGTTCGCACCGCCCCGCTGGTTTCCCGGCTCCCCTCCCCAGAAATTCGCCAACACAAGGTTCTGCTCCCATAAGCTGGGGACACGGTCTTTCGCCTGCGCGCGTTCTTTGCAATCCGCACAAAAACCAATTATCTGAAGGTATTGCCATCAAGAGATTGCCATGATCGACAACAACACCCAGCAACTCCTCGAACTGACGGCCGACGTTACCTCGGCCTATGTTTCCAACAACCCCGTGCCGGCCTCGGAACTGGCCGCCCTCATCGCCCAGGTCCACCTGTCCATGTCGCAGCTGGCGAACCCCGGGCCGGCATCCGCGGACGAGCCTCTAAAGCCAGCCGTCAATCCAAAACGATCGGTGCACGACGACTACATTGTCTGTCTCGAGGACGGCAAACAGTTCAAGTCGCTGAAACGCCACCTGATGACCCACCACAACATGACGCCGGACCAATACCGCGCCAAATGGAACCTGCCCGCCGATTACCCGATGGTCGCCCCCGCCTATGCGGCGGCCCGCTCCGCGCTCGCCAAGAAGATGGGCCTCGGCCGCAACCGCAAGAAGGCCCCGCAGCCCGCCAAACCGGCCCGCAAGAAAACGCCCTGACCCCCGTGCCGCCCCGCGCCGCCACGCCCTGACAACCCACACGGCTTGCCCCGCCCCACAAAAGGACGGCGGCAGCCGCGTTTTGCGACGATATCAGGGGGCCGGGCCACGCGCTTTGCCGGCCACGAGCTTCAACTCCCGGCTGACCGCCGCCGCCTCTTCCATGGCTTTGGAAACGTCGACATTCACCGCGGACGCTGCGCCTTCAAAGGCTTTCCCGATCTCCATGTTGCAATCGGCCGTGTCCTCCAGCAGATCAGCAAGTGCCGTCTTCAGCGCCGATGTGACGGCCGCGCTCATATCGGATTCCGTGCCGATCTCACCGAGAACGGCTGCAGCACTCTGCTTGAACCCCACGCACGCGGCACTGGCTCGCGCCGCCTCGACCACCCTGCGATCCACCATGATCCCCGGCGGCAGCAAACCTCTCACAGTATCGCCAGCCGCGACAGCGCCCTGCAGGCAGGTCCCGATGTCGAGCACCGTGTCCAGCTTGCCGCAGCTGACGGCAATGATCTCCTTCGACGACGTCTGCGCAATGGCCGCAGACAGCGGTGCCGCCGCCAGAAAGGCTGCGCAGAGCGAAAGTTTCGACAACATTGGCATGTAGTATCCTCCAAATATTATGTAATCATATGCTGAATAGCGCAGCTTGTGGCCGAAAAGCCAGCAAATTGAGAAAGTATAGCCAAAATTGAAACTTTATTAAACTTATTGAAATAGTACGCGCTCGCGCGCCCATGCTAGCACTTGTCCATAAAACCTTAACAACGGAGCAATTATGGACAACAACACACCCGACGCCAGTGAGCTCAAACGCACCTTCGCGCTCCTGAGCTTCCTGATGACAGAAGACCAAATCGTCGAGCAAATGGTTCTCGACAAGGAGATCCCCCACGCCGCCTTTGTGCAGGCGCTGCGCAAGGATCCCGGCTACGAGGCCCGGTTTCACCTCCTGCGCGAAACATTGAGGCCGTACATTGAGACGGGCATCCAGGAGCAACTCCCGCCGCATGCCTCCCCCCTGCTCCAGAACTATCCCAAAGTCCGCGCAGCGATGATCACGCTCGGAACCATATCGGCTCTCGACGATATGGCCGAGGTCTCGGCCGTCCTTGAGGGACCGCGCAACCGCGAACAGCTGCTGCGCGACGTCACCGAACGCCTCATCGCCCACGACGGCGCCCCTTTTCGACAGGTTGGAGGCAGCCGCCAAGGCCAAGCAGGGCAAACAGCCGTCGCCGCCGGCGCCGCGTCCGTAACCCGCCGGCGTCCTGGCCGGGCCCTCCTCTGTCTTTTCCAGCTTTCGTCTCCCCCATGGACAGGGGCGCGCCCGGCCTGCGCCGGGCCGGGCTCTAGGCGCCTGCGGCGCCCCGAACCCCGCGCCGCGGGTTTCGGCCAGAGGTGACGATCCCTTCTGTAATCGGTACCTGATCGTCAAGCGCCAATCTGGCGATGTCCGCCAACGCGGAGAAGTGGTGGGAAGCGGTCGGGAAGGTTTCGGACGGCTCCGTCGAGAAAGCTGACCTCCACCGAGTGAACGAGCTTCGGCGGCAACGCGCCCCCCAATGTCGGCCATAGAGACAAACTTTGCCTCTGCCCAGAAGCAGACATCGCAAAATCGGCAAGACCGCCCAGGAAGCGGATGCGGTCGGCGACGACCCAGCGGGTCTCGCCTTCATGCATGATGGTGACATTTATGCTCATTGCCATTCTCCTTGGCTTTCCATGTCATGCCCGCGGCATTGAACCCGAGGCGACCGCGGACAAGATCGTATCGAGCGCTCAAGAGGCGGCCTCTCCGGCTTGGGCACCGTTGAGACCGCCGTAATCCTTCAGGACCTCCCAGGCGGAGCCCGAATAGAGTAGGTGCGCCAGCGCCTCGATTCTCCAGGCTTCAGCGGGCGATAGGTTGGAAAGAACGGGGGCGAGCGCGCCGGCGAAGCGTAAGCGCCGGCTGGACCATACCGGTACGCATGTCGCGCCCCGTACCGGAGTGCAATGAGGCGCGTGGCTGAAACACGTGCTTCGGTTTGCGATAAGCCGACTTGGTCTGATCGTATCCGGACGCTGACATCACTGCCAACAGCTGATTGATCGCAAGTGCCGCGACCCGCCTGTCAATTGTGTCCGACCGTCCTCGCATGATCTTGACGCCGAAAATCGGCCTTCACATATTTCCTTTGGTCACCGCCAATTGCCGGGGTGATCAACCTCAACCAGCTGAAATCGTTCAACCATTGGAGGTTTCAATGAGCGAGAGAACATTCGAAAGTCCCGTATTCGTGAGGGCCACGGAGGGCCTCATCCAGGAGATCGCCTGTCTTGAGGATGCCTGCGACTTTCTCCACGAGTGGCCCAAGCACCGCCGCGGCGTGATCTATGAAACGGCGACACGGGCGTGCCATCGCGCGTTCGATGGCCTTGTCCCGCTGAAGGCAGCGCGCGATGCGTTTGTCGGCTTTGCCCGTTCGGCGAAAATCCTCGAGGATGTCTCTGCGGCGATGCCCTGGACGGCCGGGGCGAAAACCGGCGAGATTGGCGGTGTCGCCACCTGACCGTTTCGGAGGGAGGAAGCGATGCTTTCCCAGCCTTTCGAAAAGCCTGTGCGGGTGTGGGTCGGGCTTGGCTTTCCGCGCCAGCTGAACTCCGTCGTGGATGCCTACCAGTTCGTCGTAGACTGGTGTGGAAACAGCCCGGAGCAAAGGGCGGTGATCCGCGCCTGTAAAGCAGCACTAGCCGGCGAGATCGACGCAGAGACCGCGCGCGGCATTCTCGTGCAGTTCGCCAGGAAGAAAGACATCCTAGTCGAAGACGGGATGATACCGTCCATCAGAAACACAGAGAAACCGTTGCGCGTCTAATCAACAAGCGACCCAGGGCGGCGGCTATGCTGCCGCCGCTCCCTCTCTTACGGAACGCGCGTCCAGAACGTTGCCTCGGTGATAATGCGGTGGGCGAGTCTTTCAGTCGATCCGTTTGATCCTGCCTCTTGACAGCCAAAAGACACCGTCATGGCCGCCTTGCTTTGCAAAGTCGTCCTGTAGCTCGCCCGGCTTCCCAGACGCAGGCCGCAGTCATCGCATTTGATTTCGGTGGAGTCGGTGACACCGACGGGAATGCGCAATCGGATCGTGCCGCAACAGGGACATTCGAGTTTGTGATCCAGGTATTGCTGCATCGTTCCGGCCCTCGATTGCCCCCTTTGAAAAACAAAAAGGCATTACGCCCTCCTCGTCAGGAGCGTTGCCTTCCATCCCCGAGTGTAATCGGCGAGAACCGATCTAGTTTCATCCCGCCTTGGATGCTTGCGATACCGCAGACACATGTTGCGCCGCGAGGAACATCAGCGTCGACGCCGCGGTGCGTCGGTTCCAGCCAGCGGATTCGGCCATGTCCAGCAGGCCCGTCAGCAGCGGCTTCAAGGCGCTGCGGCACTCCGTTTCATAGGCGAGGAACTCGCTCGGCGAATGGGTCGGCGTCGGAACGGGTCCGACGCTGGTCATCTTGTTCATGGCACCCCCGGGCTATCTACGAAAAGCCCGCTCCCGACAGCGGGAGCGGGCCGTTTGTCAGGACGTCAGAAGTCCATGCCAGCGCCGGCAGGCAGCGCGGGCGCGGTTTCCTTCTTCGGCTTTTCGGCCACCATCGCCTCGGTGGTGACCAGCAGGCCAGCGACTGAAGCGGCGTCCTGCAGCGCGGTGCGCACGACCTTGGCGGGATCGATGACGCCCTGCTTGTAGAGGTCGCCATATTCGCCGGTCTGGGCGTTCCAGCCCCAGGCAAAGTCGGTCTTCTCGCGCAGCTTGCCGACGATGATCGAGCCTTCCGCGCCGGCGTTCTCGGCGATCTGCCGGGCAGGGGCCTCGATGGCGCGGCGGACGATGTCGATGCCGTAATTCTGGTCGACGTTGTCGGCCGCAAGCGTGTCGAGTGCCTTGACCGCCCTCAGCAGCGCGACGCCGCCGCCCGGCAGGATGCCTTCCTCGACCGCGGCACGGGTGGCGTGCAGCGCGTCGTCGACGCGGTCCTTCTTTTCCTTGACCTCGACCTCGGTCGCGCCGCCTACGCGGATGACGGCAACGCCGCCGGCCAGCTTAGCGAGCCGCTCCTGCAGCTTCTCGCGGTCGTAGTCGGAGTTGGTCTCCTCGATCTGGGCCTTGATCTGCGCAACACGACCCTGGATTTCTTCCTTGCGGCCGGCACCGTCGACGATGGTAGTATTCTCCTTCTCGATCACCACCTTCTTGGCGCGGCCGAGCATGTTGAGCGTGACGTTCTCCAGCTTGATGCCGAGATCCTCGCTGATCGCCGTACCGCCAGTGAGGATGGCGATGTCCTCCAGCATCGCCTTGCGGCGATCGCCGAAGCCGGGCGCCTTGACGGCGGCAACCTTGAGGCCGCCGCGCAGCTTGTTGACGACCAGCGTGGCCAGCGCTTCGCCCTCGACATCCTCGGCGATGATGAGCAGCGGCTTGCCCGACTGCACCACGGCCTCGAGCACGGGAAGCATGGCCTGGAGATTGCCGAGCTTCTTCTCGTGGATGAGCAAATAAGGCTCTTCCAGTTCGACGCGCATCTTGTCCTGGTTGGTGATGAAGTACGGGCTGAGATAGCCGCGGTCGAACTGCATGCCTTCGACGACTTCCAGCTCGGTGTCGGCGGTCTTGGCCTCCTCGACGGTGATGACGCCCTCGTTGCCGACCTTCTGCATCGCCTCGGCCAGGAAACGCCCGATCTCGGCATCGCCGTTGGCCGAGATGGTTCCGACCTGGGCGATCTCGTCGTTCTTCGTGATCTTGCGGGCATTGGCCTTCAGCTCGGCCACCACGGCGTCGACCGCCTTGTCGATGCCGCGCTTCAGGTCCATCGGGTTCATGCCGGAGGCGACGGCCTTGGCCCCTTCCCGGACGATGGCCTGGGCGAGAACGGTTGCGGTCGTGGTGCCGTCGCCGGCAAGGTCGTTGGTCTTGGAGGCGACCTCGCGCACCATTTGAGCGCCCATGTTCTCGAACTTGTCCTCAAGCTCGATCTCCTTGGCGACGGTGACGCCGTCCTTGGTGATGCGGGGCGCGCCGAACGACTTGTCGATGACGACGTTCCGGCCCTTGGGGCCAAGCGTCACCTTCACGGCATTGGCGAGAATGTCGACGCCGCGCAGCATGCGCTCGCGCGCGTCGGAATGGAACTTCACTTCCTTGGCAGCCATTGGATCACTCCTTTGATAGGCAGCTTTCGTTGACTGGTTGATAATGGGTTCGCGCCGGTCAGGCCGCTTTCTTCAGCGTCGTGGCATTTTCGATCACGCCCATCACGTCGCTTTCCTTCATGATGAGCAGGTCCTCGCCGTTCAGCTTGATTTCGGTGCCGGACCATTTGCCGAACAGGATGCGGTCGCCGGCCTTGACGTCGAGTTCCACGAGCTTGCCGGCCTCGTCGCGCGCGCCGGGGCCGACGGCAATGACCTCGCCCTCCTGCGGCTTTTCCTTGGCGGTATCGGGAATGATGATCCCGCCGGCCGTTTTTTCGTCGACCTCGATGCGGCGGACCAGGACACGGTCGTGCAATGGACGGAACGTCATATCGTTCTCCTTCAGGACAAACAGATTTTTGAGGTTCCTCCACACCGGACCGGCAATATAGGGCCGATGTGGGGCGCCGCGACCCTTATGGCATCGCGTACGCATATCGAGCTAATTTTGCGATTTTCCGGTTTCAAGAGGCCCGGCAAAATTTTTTGGCACTCGCACCGATGAAGTGCTAGAGCGATGAAAACATACGACTAATCGGATCGAGGCCCGTGCATTTCCCGCTTGAATTTTCCGCCCGGTCGAACAAGATTATCCGAACCCATGCCGCAGGCGGGGCGGTGAAACCGAAGCCTGCACAAAGGAGCTTTTTGGAAAGACGGAGGACCAAGATGGACCGACAAACGCTCTCGCCGATCATTCCTTCTCTTGTTCCCGAAACATCCGATCTCGCGCTTGACCGACTGCTGTCGCCGGCGAAGCATTTCAGGCATCCTGATGACGTGCTGAAGGACGACACGCTCGATATTCAGGAGAAGCGCGCGATCCTTTCGTCCTGGGCCTCGGATGCCTGCGCGGCGGAATCCGTTCCGGCGCTGCGCCCACCGCCGGGGGCCGGACAGCCGGTCTCCTTCGACCAGATCATGGACGCGCTATGTCGGCTCGACAAGGCGGCTGTCCCATCGCGTTCGGGTGATCGACGGCCCAGTTTCGACCGTCTGGATGCATGAAGACCCAAGGCAGAGGAGACGCATATGGTCACTGCGGTCAGCCGGGAATTCCGCCTGCAGATGGAGGGCTACGGCCTGACCACGGCCGAAATCCACTATCATCTTCCCGACCACCCGAGCCTGCTGCAACTCTATGTCTGGCAGGAATACGATCTGGCACCGCATTTTCCGGAATTGAAGGGATTCCTCGGCTACTGGAAGCGCGAACTGGAGGGCGCGCTGCACTCCGTGCGCGTCGCCCACCATCGTCTCATCGAGCCGTCGGAATGGCGCGCCGTCGACGGCGTCATTGCCATCCACTGAAGCTCATGTCGGGCCGCAGGCCGCCGATTAACGGTGCCGGGTTCGACTTGCGAGACAGTACTTTCGACGACACCAGTCCGGCCCGTCTCGCTGCCTTGAGAAACGCCTTGCGCGCGTCGCGCGCGCTGCGCCATCCGTCGAGCGCATCGCGGCAGGCGCGTTCCGCCGCGCGCCAGCTCCGTCCGCGCGCCCATTCGGGCCACTGCTGGTCCAGGCACTCCAGCGCCTCGAAACTGCTGGCGACATTGCGCGAGGCAGTGGGAAATTCGAGGGTTACAGGTTCGGGAAACCGAACGTCGTTCATCACTTTCTCCGTTTTTGACGTCTTTTGCGAGCAAGCAATCGGACAGCGTCAGCGACACGCATCTCTCGTGGAGATGGGCACCTTCTCCGGAACATCAAGGCCGCAATAGCCCACTCCGACACAGGCGCTCAATCGTCCTCGTCGGCGTCCAGCAGGTCGATCAGTGCCGCGACGCGCGTGTCCGGCAGCGGCCGTCCTTCGCCCATCAGCGCCTCGTCCTCGTTGAGCCAGGCCCCAGCTTCCCGCAGTTCCTTGAAGGACGCGCCGGTAGACAGGATGTGGGCGACGAGCGTTTCGTCGGTCGGCCCAAGGACGGATACGATCTCTTCCCGCGTCATCGGCATGGCTGCTTCCGTTCATGTCCAATCTGGAAGATGCCGTCGGAACACAAATCCGGCTGGCGACCTCAAGACAATGCGCATCAGCGAAGGACGTTCCGGCGCTGACCTCTTGACGCGCGGAAAGCGAATTCCCAGATCGATTTTGCCGGGGTCCTCAGGGGTCGGCAAGGTCAAGGAGCGTCGTATCCTTGGCGCTCCTCGTACCCATGTTGCTCAGCAATGGAGGATATGGCTATGAGAACTGCATTCGACTTTTCCCCGCTCTATCGGTCGAGCATCGGCTTCGATCGCGTTTTCGACCTGCTCGAGACGCCAGCCGGACGCCGAACGCTGACAACTGGCCGCCCTACGACATCGCCAGGACCGGCGAGGACGCCTACCGCATCACCATGGCGGTGGCGGGCATCGGCCAGGACGGGCAAGCCATGGCGCGTCTCGACACAGGCAACCGGAAGGCCGGCCTCGGTCAGATGATGGTGCAGCCATTCCGACGGCGGGCAGGCTTCAAGTCCGACAAGATCGAGGTCGGCCTGCCAGAGGCTTAGCTTGTCGATCAGCGGGCCGGGCTCGCTACCCACTTTGCCCTGCCAGATGAGCGTCTCGTCGCGATCGAGAACGCAGACGGCCGTCTTGTCGAGAGAAACGGTTGATGCGGCCGACCTCGATGTAGTTGTGGGTGAAGACGCTGGCGACCGTCGGCCTCGACGAGAACTTCGAAATGACCGGCGGCGGCCGCCTCGTCGGCATGGTCATCGACGGCAAGCACACGCCGTTCAGCGCCGACCCGATCCAGCGCGACGATCCGCACGCCGCCAAAGCCAACCAGCTGCAGCACGCCGACGTCGAAAACTGGCTCGGCGACAACTACACCAAGGTCGTCTTCGAAGGCAGCGAGCGCGAGGTGCTCACGCTCTACGGCTCGCTGGTCGAAGTCACCATCGAGCTCAACAACCAGGACCTCGACTTCGGCCTGCTCGGGCAGAACGCGCCCAACAGCAATTCCTTCAACGCCGAGATGAAGGAAAAGCTCGGCCAGATCGGCGGCCATCTCGGCATCGCCATCGGCGACCACGACGCCAGCGGCTGGGACATCGGCAAGAAGCTCGACCTCGCCACCGTCGACGCCAAGCTCTACGCCTGGCAGCCGATCGACGACATGCGCGCCCGCGTCGACCAGCTCGAGCGCACCGCCGCCCAGCAGCTGCAGACGCTGAAGGCCGAGGGCATCGACACCGATCTCAACACCGCCATTCCCAAGGCCCCGCGCGCCCCGTCGCTCTGACGCGGGCACGCCGGGCTACCCGGAAAGGGGAAAGGGACGGCCGCTATTGCGGCCGGATCCCCCGGACCTCGCCGAACAGCCGGGCGAGGTATTCCTCGGCCTCGAGCTGCGCGGCCAGGTCGCGCACCTCGAGCAGGGCGACGCTCAGGTTGCTGGTGGCCTGCTGGAACCGGGCTTGCAGGGCGCCCTGGCGGCCGATGCTGAATTTGTGTGTCGTCATTGTCGTGTCCTCCTGTTTTTTTAT
Source organism: Mesorhizobium shangrilense (assembly GCF_028826155.1). Classification (NCBI taxonomy): domain Bacteria; kingdom Pseudomonadati; phylum Pseudomonadota; class Alphaproteobacteria; order Hyphomicrobiales; family Phyllobacteriaceae; genus Arvimicrobium; species Arvimicrobium flavum. Next base: position 78,316 of record NZ_JAQGPN010000002.1, on the reverse strand, counting down.
GTTGCGTTTGTGAGGACAGCACCCACGCGTAACGCCCCCCAGCACCCGCCCCGCGGGCCGCAACGTCAGAGGAGGAGCTTCACGCTTGCCCCCTTGGCGTTCGCGTAGCTTCAGAACAAAAACGTCAACAGGAAAAACCGGTGACACGGCGCCTTCGACGCCACACAACCATTCACGCAGCGGATGTCACGGGCTGACCGGCAATGCCCGCAGACCAGCCAGGCCCTTCCGCCAGCAACCCTGAACAACCCCGGCGCCCGCGACCCTGGCGGTGCAGCCTCGACGGCCCCAATCTCGTCCCGTCCGTTCGCCGAGGTCCGGGGCTTCCCTGCCGCCCCGCGGCGGCCTCCCCCCGCCTCACTCCGACGGGGTGACAATGGCGTAGCGTTGCGACCCGGTCGGGCAGCAGCGCGGATCGCCCGGCTGCGGCATCGTCGTGGTGATCTCGACCAGGCCCTTGGAGAACGCCGCGTCGCGCGGCTCCACCCCGTAGACCTCCGACGCATAGCCCAGGAAGCGATACGCTCCATCGGCGCCCGCAAACAGCGCGACCTTCAGGTCGAAATTGCCGGCCGCCCCCGCGATGTCGCTATAGACGAAGACCACGGCATCCTCGCCGCCGTCGCCGGTGAAGTCACCATAGAAGGCGATCGGCGTCGGCAGATCGAGCCAGCCCTTCTGCGCCGCCACGAACGCCTTCAGCGCGGCCCTGCCCGGTCCGTCCCACTGGCCCTCCTGGCTCCCGGCCTGCGCCTCCAGGCCGAACAGCACGACCGCTGCGATCGCCAGCGCTTTCTTCCCCATGTGGATCATGGACAAAGCCCTCCAGTCACCCTCGCCGAGCGGCCTGTTGTTAACGCGGATCAAAGCACAGCGGCAGTCGCTAATAGCTTAATCAAAGAAAAACGGTAAAATTTGACTAAAGAAAGGCCGATCGTGTACTAACGTGGCTTCAACAAGAAGGGGAATAACGATGAACAGATCTTTATCATGCATTGCGTTGTCGGCGTTTCTTTGCGGCACGGCAAATGCGCAATCGCCGCAACTGTCAAAGGCTGACGAATGCGTGCTCGAGGAGATGCGACACCAGGTCAAGCAGTCCAGCGAACACTATCTGCTGGGCGGCCCCGGCGGCATCGTCACCTTCAACCCGTTCGGTGTGCAAATCACAACGCAAGAGTGCGAGCAAAAGACCGGCGACAAGGCCACCGCCGCCACCGACCATCTTCGCCAGAACGGCTTCGGCATGTTCTTTGCCCCGGCCCGCGATCTCTGACAACGCCAGCCAATCCGACCGACAACGCCCGCAGACCACCTGCCCGCGGCCGCTCCCCACGCGACGTCACAGATAACTGTGGCCGACCTTGCGCTGCCAAAGCTGGACACAGTAACCGCCCTCGGTCGGCAGCACCGCGATCTCTTTCTCGTCCATGCGAAACGTGTCCCGACCTTCTTTGGCAACGTGGTTGAACGCGGCCTGTGCAGCCAAGGCGCTCGTCGGGTAAACGGTACGGTCGGTATGCTCGGCCATCAGCTCAACCCCGTGCCATAAAATTTTGGGCGCAACCCATTGCAACGCCCGCCGCCTCCGGGCGGCCCCCGTCGCCGGGAAGCCGCCCGAGCGCGTTACATGCCGGGCGCGGCCGCCGGCGCAGCCGCAGGGCCTTGCGCTTCCGCCGCCACCTCTTCCTTCGGCCCCTTCGCCTTGTAGCGATCATGGCACGGCGCCAGCCCGAAGGCGCTCTGCAGAGCCTGCAGGTCGCCGCCGTCCGCCGCCACCGCGTAGGCAGCCAGCGCCGCCGGGGTCAGGTCGGCGCGCACCCGCTCGCGCTCATGGACGTTGTAGCGCACCAGCTCGGCGCCATGCAGCGGCTCGCCGTGGCGCGGCTTGTAGCCCTCCTCGTACTCGGTCCACACCTTGAACGCCGGCGTCTCGCCCATCAGGTCGAGATAGGCCTTCACCCGGCTGGTTCCCGCATTGATGTAGACGGCGTTGATCGGCCGCTTGTCGCCGTCGGCTTCGCGCGTGTAGTGATTTGCGCTGTAGCCCATGGCTCTCAGATTATCGACAATGTCTTCAGGATTTGCGTGTATCGACATAAAGTCCCCTTCTTAAAGTTGAACAATATTGCCAAGATTACACATGAAAGTTTAAGGGTGACTGAACAATGCATAAAATCCAATGTATTCTTAATACATTAGAAAAAGACTGATGAGGCCGAACGCGCAGAAAGACTTTCAGCCAAAAAAATCAGCACCCCTCTCGCGAGGACGTGCTGACAAGGTCGGATGGGAAGAAAAAGAGCCGTCTAACGCCTGTACCCCTGCACGAAGCTCACGCCCGCCACCACAACGGCGCTGACGGCGGCCGCCGTGGGCGCCACCGGCGCGATGCCGACAGCCGCCCCGACGCCCATCAGGCCGGCGCAAACCGCATAGGGGGCCGCCTGGCCAAAAGCCACGGCCAGACGCGAAGGTTTAGAGGTGTCTTCAAGCTGTTCCGTCATAAAAAAAGCCTCCCGGCAAATATTGTTCAACAACAGTATGCCTGCAAACGCCGGGAATTTCCATAAAATAGGCAAGACCGAAACTAGAGCCTTGACTCAATTGGAAGATAGACAGGCGCAATAACGACCCTCGGACCCGTCAAGGGCGATAGGCCGGACAGTATGCCTGCTGGAATCCGTCAGCCCGCGCCTGCATCTCCTTCGAGACCTGCAATTCGTTGGCAAACGCGTAAACGCCGAAATCGTAATCCGCCAACGCCGCCTTCACCTGAACCGCGATCCGGCAGCCGGCAGCGCGGGCCTCTTCGATCTTGCCCGGATCTGCGTACGCCTCGAACGGAATGACCACATCGACCATCCTCGTCCCGAACCAATGGTGACCGAGCACGCGCCTCGATTCGAAGTTGAAGGCTTCGGCGGTCTTCCAGCCCCCACCCTCCTCCACGGTATGCGGATCGACCAGTTGAAAGCTCCTGCCGGGCTCCGCCAGCCTTGCGCTATTGGCGGCATAGACCTTCACCGCATCGTCACCCAGAAACTTGTTGGTCAAGATCAGCGCATACACCGGCAAACTCAGCATCAGCGCGTAAAAAGCCCAGTTTCCGATCCGTCCTCCGTTGACCGTTCCCTGCATGCCAGCACCCATCACATTCATCCCGGCGAAGGCAGGTGGCCACGACGAACGGCGACACTGAAATCCTTCACGATGAAGTCGATGCCGGGAATGCCGGCTTCCTCGATCTTCCTGGCGACATCCGGAGAGCAGAGAATCCGCAGCACGCCCATCCTCTGCGGTTCATCCAGATGTTCCACGCTACGCGACAAGCCATTTTCGGCCAGAAAGGCTTCAAGGCGGGCCTTCACGGCAACGCCCGCAGCCAAACGCGATTCCAGGTAAGAGGACCGATCCTGCGCGGCCTGATTGTCGTCGCGCCCAATGGCAATGAAATAGGTTGGCATGCAGATGACTTTCGCAATCGGCTTAAAGACAGAGTCTCGCGAAGGCAGGGGCCTTCGCCTTCAGCACCGCCTGCATTTCCGGCGTGCGCGTCGGCGGGCACGAACTTCTTGAACTCGGCGCTTCGGCCGGCGTTCTCCACCACCTTCGCATAGACCTCGGCCATGAAGAGGTCTTCCTCGTCGCGACTGGGCGGCCCCTCCCGTAACTCCCGTAGGCTGACATCGCCCAGCAGCCCTTCGGCCTCCATGGCGTCCACCAGCTCCTCGGCCTGCTCGTCGCTCAGCTGATCGACCAGTGCCGCACTTTCAGCCTCCGGCGCGAACCCGTCATTGACGGCCTCGATAAACGACCGCGCGATGCTTTGAATCTGTTTCGATGTGACTGTCATTGGCGTCCTCACAGGCAGAGTTTCGTGAAGGTCGGCGCCCGACGCGCAAACTCCGCCTGCATCGCGGCCGACGGCGGCGTCGCCGGAACGTACTGTCGAAGATTGGCCAACGCGCCCTCGCGTTCGGCCATCGTCGCGTACATCTCGGCATTGCGCACATAGCCAGTATCAAAGCAGAATCGCGTCACTCCAAAGCCCGTGAGCGCATACAGGTCCGATTGCGACACGCGCCCCATGAACCGGAACTGCGTCGTCTTCTTCCTCTCCTCTTCGTGCATCTCCATATGCCGCAGCAGGTCGCACTCCATCGCCCCGACGAATGCCTTGCACAGCTGTTTTACGTCCCTCCGCGTCGACATGACCCTCCCTCCTATCTGCACAATGTTGCAAAGGCCGGGGCTCGGCACTTCAGCTCCGCCTGCACTTCGGCCGATCGCGGCGTCGACGGCACATAGGCCTGGAGCGCGCCGGACAGGCCTGCCCGGCCGGCCACCTCGGCATACGTGTTGGCCGCAAACAGCTGGCTGACGGCCACATCCGCCACACTCGCGCCCGCTTTCGGCAGCTGCGCGCCCAGGACGCGCATCAGCTCCTCGTCCGTCGCCTGCGCCAGCAGGTCGAACACCTTGCCGGGGTCGTTCTTGGTTTCAGCCTCGATTGCGTCGGCGAACGATTTCGCAATGCTTCCCGCTTGTTCCAATGCTGGCGTCCTCATCGTCTCCTTACAGTCCGAGTTTTTTCTTGGTTGCGCACAGGCTTTCCAGCGCCGGGGGCACGTTTTTCAAATAAGGGGCCATGGCCTCGGCTTGTCGCAACGCATCCGCCACAAACTGCTCAGCCCGCTTCACCATCTCCGGATCGGGCTTGCCGCCCGCTGCCGCATCAAATGATTTGCCCATATTTCCGCCATCGTCTTGCTTCGGCGCCATAGTCGTTCCTCCTCAAAATGCTAATTCATACGATTAATGACATATCATTACATAGAAATACACGCAAACAGTTTCCGTAAGTCTAAGTAATACTTGAATGATGCTGGCCACCCCTGCCAAAGGTGACCTATCATTCCAAATGACCAACCGCCGCCCCACCTCAAGGCGGCACGCCGCACGCGACAAAGGACCGGGGCGCATTCTCGTCCTGCTGTTCGTCCTGCTCGGCGTCGCCGCCGTCATCTTCGACCTCATCGCGGCGAATCCCTTCGCCGCCGCGATCGCCACGCTCTGCCTCGCCGCCATCGCCACCTTCTGCCTCGCCGCCATCGCCTGGCACTGGCTGAAGAAACCGCCGCCCCCGGCGGTTGTGCAGGCGACCGACCCGTTCGTCCGCTTCGCCCCTGGATCGACCTCTGCAGCCGAAATCCCGGCCAGCGTCCCCGCCCCTTCCGACCGGCCCGCCTCGCCTTACGAGCAACTCTACGCCGACGAGCTTGCCCGCATCACCGCATGCGACACCCTGGCGCCGCAGCGGATCATGAACAAAGGCGAAAGCCAGATCTTTCTCGGCGCGCTCGCCGCCCTCGACATCCTCAAGCCAAGCACCCGCCGCTGGCATGTCCATGCCCAGCCCTCGCTCGGCGAACTGCTGACGACGCAATGCATGGCCTGCAGCTACGGCCGCAACCGCGCGCTCAGGCGCCGCTGCGACAGCTGTTACGCCGTCTACAAGGCGCTCAACACCAAGCGCCCGGATCTGGTTATCTGCGACAATTACGGCTGGCCGGTTCTGGTCATCGAGCACCAGGGCCGCGGCCACATCGGCCGCGCCTCCCCGCAAAGCGAACGCGAAAGCATCCTCCGCAACGAGGTCAAGCTGCTTGCCGTCCGCAAGGCCGGCATCGCCCTGCTCGAAACCGCACACAACACCAGCACCAACGAGGCCGCCGCGCTCATTGTCGCGCGGCTGACCGAGGTCATCGCCGCACGCTCCGCGCCACGCTCAGAACCCCCACAATGAGCTCTCCCGACCAGACGTCAGCGATCACCGACGCCGGCGTCATCACGCCGCGCTAAGCCCGCGCTCATAAACAACAACACCCAGAACCAGAACGCTTCGCCGATCCACTACGGCTTCGGCCCGCCTCCGAAGGATCGCGCCGGGCGTTGAGCAACCTGCTCGCCGTCCTGCCAGTATTCCTCGCGCGTGGCGACGCCGGTGTCGGCGTCGCGCACGGTCAGCGCCGGCCCGCCATCGCGGTGCGGCTGGCCGTCTTTCCGCCACGCCTCGTAGGTCGCCACGCCTGTCTTGGCGTCGCGCGTGATCTCCGCGGGACCATCGAGACGCTGCGGCTTGCCGCCTTGCCACCAGCCCTCGAACGTCGTCACGCCTGTTTCAGCGTCGCGCTTGATCTCCGCCGGGCCGTCGTCGCGCCACGGCCGACCGTTCTGGCACCAGGTTTCGGCAGTGACCACGCCGCTGACCGGATCGCGCACGACGAGCGCCGGACCGTTCTCGCGATGCAGCTGCCCTTGCTTGTTGTAATAGCCCGTCAGGCCGGTTGCCGGATCGGCCCTGACGAACAGCCCCTCCGCGTTGACCGCGGCCGTTGCCGGGTCGATGTCGATCGTGGCCAAACCAAGCCACGACGCGACTGCTTCCACAACCCGCGCACTGGCGTTGAACGCCGACTTCAGGATGCTGTAACTCATTCAGACTCCTCTCCCCAAAACTGTTCGTTGCCGCTCATCATCCCGTGTTCCGGGGCGATCACTTGCCTTTATCGAGACTATTCCGACAAGTATAATATACGCCCAGAGTATTAATAATTCACAAGAGTACACATAATCAATCAAATGGGGCGCGAGAAGCGCCTAACAATACCGAAACGATTTCAATACGTTGCAGAATAAACTTGCGAAACCGGACAGCAATTGCCTAGATCCAAGCAAAATAAAAGGGCTCGCAAAGACAACAATCTAGGATGGAGCAGACCAATGCTTACCAGCATCTTTGCCTATTTCGGGCGTTCGCAACAACCGCAACTAACCGGCGAGGAGCACGACGCATGCACCCTCCGGATCTTCGCGCAGAGCCTGATCGCGCTCAAGGCCGCTGGCTGGCAGATCGATAACCTCGACAATGCCGTCATCGACGACGGCGGACCGACCAAACTCTCAACAACGCTCGCTCTGCAAAAAGACAACACGTCCTACACCTGCGCTCTATCGACGGAGCTCGCCGGCTACTGGGGCAAGGACAAGCTGCAGGACCCTCGCACACCGCGGCACATTGCGGTCATGGTCTCACAAGGTCCGATGAACCAGCTCGATAGGATTCCACTGGCCGGCGACCTTCGCGACGCCGCCACCGCCGGCGCGATCGCAGCCTCCGTCGTCGCCGTTGCGCAGACCGCCCACGAGTTTGTTCTGCGCACGCGCCAGGAGCTCGAATACACGCAGAATCTGTCACGCTCCGCCCGGACGCTGATCGTCAAGTAGCAACAAAGAAGAAAAAAAGTATCATGCAAAAGAAAGCAATTGCGGCGTTAGTCTTCGGTGGCACGCTCCTGGCCATCGCCTTCAACCTGAGCAATCACGCCGCCGAACCGCCCACCAATGACGACGACCGCGAAACCGTCGTCAGCGGCGGCCAGTACCTGACCGACGTCGTCCGCGACAGGAAAACCGGCATCATCACGCTGGAAAAGTGGAAAAAGGACGGCGTCCTGCATCGCGATGGCGCTCCCGCCATCATCCACCGCGACGGCGACACCGGCGTCGTCCACCTCGAAGACTGGCGGCAGGACGGCGTGCCGCATCGCGCCGACGGACCCCAGCACATCCAGCGCAGCGCCGCCGGCGACATCGCCGTCATCGAAGCCTGGAAGATCAACGGCAAAGCCCATCGCACCGAAGGACCAGCCTACTTTAACCGCGACCCGAAAACCGGCGTCGCCGTCTACGAAGCCTGGTGGATCGATGGCAAACGCCACCGCGACGACGGCCCCGCCGAGATCAGACGCGACACCACCACAGGCGCGACGACCGCCACCATCTGGTGGAAGCACGGCGCCCGCATCGCGGCCCCGTCAACTCCCCCGGCGTCTCCGGCAGCGCCACGACCCTAGCCACGCCACGCCGGACACGCCCGTTGTCAGACCAGCGCGACTTCTTCCCCGTCGCGGAATCACCGCATCCTGCCGCCGACGATCAGCGCCAGCCCGTCGTCGCGGTGCAGCTTGCCGTGCCGATACCAGGCGCGATTGCCGTTGGCCTCCTCGATGGCCGGCCCGTCGTCGCGATGCAGCCTGTCGCGGCGATACCACAGCAATGATCCATCGGCCGCCAGCACCGCGGGGCCGTCCTCCGAATGCCGTTGCCCGTTCTCGTAAAACTCCGCCGAGCCGTCGGCGAACATGAACACGCCCGACAGTCGCGCCCGCTTGATCCTGGCGCGAAACCGCCGCATCTCCTCGATGACATCATCATCCACGCCGCTTGCCGCTGACCCTTCGCTTTCAGATGAATGAGCCATGCTCACCCGCTGCATAAATAATGCGCTCAAAATAATACCACAATAAGTCGTAAATACAGTTTACATGATATCAAGGGACTCTGCCTAACTATCCAAAAGGGCAACAACAAGGATACAGTATGAAAAATGAAACACGCACACGGGAGAGTAGATGAAAAGCGACAAGGAATTTCAACAAACATTGACGAAGGAATTCGACGAAGCCCGCGCGCAGCTTGAGCGGTCCAAGCAGACCCGCGCCTCGCTTCACGCGGCAATCCGGCACGCCGATGAGGTCAGCAAGAGGACGCACGCGTTGCTCAACAAAGACAAGTAGTGCGCTCCCGTTTCCTGCAAAACCTTGTTCGCATGCCCATTCATCCGCCAATCTCGACTGTGGCGAAGGCTGCGCCACCGTCCCCGATGTTCGTTGCATAGCCCACAGCTCGCGGCTCTGACTGGTAACATCGGAACCTTCGGCCGACCTTCACGCAGCTGCCGTCGCCCTGCCGTGCAGTAAGCTCCAGACTCAGACGAGGATCCGGGCGGCCCCCTCTCAGGCCGCCCGCGCTAATACCCCAGAGAGAGAGGCCTCCCGGGAAGAAGCCGAACCGGGCGGGCCAGAGAGAGCGCGTTCGCGCGGTTCGGTTCCCTCACCGCGCTCCGCAAGGAAGAGGGCTACCATGACTACGGCGTGGACAGAATCCAAACCGATGCGGACGCCACCGTTCAAAAATGCTAAAAATCAACTGCCCAAAAGGCCAACAATAACAAGGAGACAAATATGAAAAATGAGACACGCGCACGCCTGAGTGACAGCTTCAATCGCCGCGCCGAAAACGTAACACGGATGGTTAGCAATCCCTGGTTTGTCGGAGCCACCGTGCTCATGAGCCTCGCGGCGCTGCCGCTAAGCACCACCACAGCGCTTTTCGTCTTATCTGTACCCACTATCTATCACGGCATCGGCGTTGGTTGCCGTGTCGCCAGCTACGTTCTGATGCCTCCAGAGCCTCGCGCGCCCTGAGTCATGGTCCAAAAAACTTTGTCACGCATCCCGTCAGCGATTTTACCGCTTCACCCTTCAAATCTGTCTTGCGGGCCACGACACCCTCCCACACCATCTTCGCTTTCTCCGACCGTGAAGCCGTCGGGCTATCCTTCTTTGCAGCCTCGTAGGATTGGAAAGCGGTTTTGCCTACCGCCCCAATGAGGCCGCCCGCGACGCAAACGCCGTACACCCCGCCCGCAAAAAGCAACATCCCGGTCACATCAAGCGGATTGATGACAGTAGCCCGCAAGGTAACCACAGCCACGGGCCGATCCTCCCGTAGAATGCGACCCGCAAAATCGATCGAGCACGCTTCATCGTCAAACATGCTGTCAATGACGACTCGATAGATCTCGCCGTCAATCTTCTCGGTCTTCTCGTCGAGTATGAGCTCTTGATAACGCATCGCGCTCTTCCTCCTAAGAACACTGCAGAATACCTGACAGCGCCTCCCAACAACACCCGCCAATCCGAACACGCACTCCCCCGCGCCCAGTGAGAGTGAGAGCGTCCCGCGAGGAGGGAGAACCGGGCGGGCCAGAGAGAGCGCGTTCGCGCGGTTCGGTTCCCTCACCGCGCTCTCCGCGAGGCTTCCTCCATGACCCTGACCGTCTCTCCCGCGGCCGCTGCCGCGGCCGCTCCCGCCGTCCTGCCTGCCCGGGCCGCGCCCATAATTGCTGCCGCAGCGCAGCTGCTGCCGACGCTCGAGCAGGGCTTGCCGGTCACCAGCGACGCGCTGCGTGCCGCCATGACCCACCAGTTCGGCGGCTCCGACGCCGAAGGCCTGTGGCTGTGGAAGGACGCCTATGAAGCCTGCGAGGTCGCGCAACTGCTCTTCCTGCGCAAGTTCGGGCCCGCCATCCTGCGCCGCGCCGCCGATCCGGCGGCAGCGCTCGCCATGCTCGCCCGCATCGCCGCGCTGTTTCCCACCCATACCAAGCGTTCGGCCGAGAGCCAGGCCCTGCAGCAGCTGTCGACACCGCTGCCGCTCGCCTATTGCGCCGCCGCCGCCGCCCGGATCTCCCGCACCGACATCGTGCTCGAGCCATCAGCCGGCACCGGCCTGCTCGCCATCCACGCCGAACTCGCCGGCGCCCGGCTCCTCCTCAACGAGCTGGCCGACACCCGCGCCGCGCTGCTCGCCTCCCTCTTCCCCGGGCATTCGCTCACCCAGCACGACGCCGCCCATATCCACGACCATCTCGACGCCGCCCTTCGTCCTTCCGTCGTTCTGATGAATCCGCCGTTTTCGGTCGCCGCCCATGTCGAAGGCCGCGTCGCCGATGCCGCGCTGCGCCACATCGGCTCCGCGCTTGCCCGCCTCGCCCCCGGCGGCCGCCTCGTCGCCATCACCGGGGCCAGCCAGTCGCCCGACAACCCGGCGCTGCGCGACACCTTCATCCGCCTCCAGCAGCAGGCGCGCCTGGTCTTCACGGCGCCGATCGACGGCCGCGCCTATGCCCGCCACGGCACGTCGATCGCCACGCGCCTCTCTGTCTTCGACAAGATCCCCGCCGATCGCGCCGACGTCTTCGTCGCATCCTGCCCCGAGGTCGCCGACGCACACGCGCTGCTGCCGCTGCTCGCCACTCTTCCGGACCGCGCCCCGGTCAGCGTCACCCCGCTGCCAACGCTGCCAGCGCGCCGCACCACCGCCCCGCCCGCGCCGCGCCGCGCGCCTGTCCCGTCCGTCACACGGCCAAGCGAACCAGCCGTCGAACTCGCCTACGAGACCTGCGCCTGGACGCCGCCGCAGGGCCACGCCTTGAGCCAGGCGATCTACGAAACCTACGCCCTGCAGTCGATCCGCATCCCCGACGCGCAGCCGCACCCCGACACCCTCGTCCAGTCCGCCGCCATGGCCTCGGTCGCGCCGCCGCGGCCCAGCTACCGGCCGCATCTGCCGTCCCGCCTGATCAGCGACGGCATCCTGTCCGACGCCCAGCTGGAGAGCGTCATCTACGCCGGCGAGGCCCACTCCGGCCGGCTCGACGGATCCTGGACCGTCGACGCGACCTTCGACACGATCGCCGCCGCCGCCGACGAGGCCGAGGGCGCTGTCCGCTTCCGCCGCGGCTGGTTTTTGGGCGACGGCACCGGCGCCGGCAAGGGCCGCCAGGCCGCCGGCATCCTGCTCGACAACTGGCTGAAGGGCCGCCGCAAGGCGATCTGGATCTCCAAGTCCGACAAGCTGATCGACGACGCGCAGCGCGACTGGTCCGCGCTCGGTCAGGAGCGCCTGCAGGTCACGCCGCTGTCGCGCTTCCGCCAGGGCACGCCGATCAAGCTCGCCGAGGGCATCCTGTTCACCACCTACGCCACCATCCGCACCCAGGAGCGCGAGGGCAAGGCGTCGCGCGTGCAGCAGATCGTCGACTGGCTCGGCCGCGATTTCGACGGCCTCATCGTCTTCGACGAGGCCCACGCCATGGCCAATGCCGGCGGCGGCAAGTCCGACCGCGGCATCCAGGCCCCCTCGCAGCAAGGCCGCGCCGGGCTGCGCCTGCAGCACGCCCTGCCCGATGCCCGCGTCGTCTACGTCTCGGCCACCGGCGCCACCGACGTCGAAAACCTCGCCTATGCGCAGCGCCTCGGCCTGTGGGGCTCAGACGACTTCCCCTTCGCCACCCGCGCCGAGTTCATCCAGGCGATTCACGCCGGCGGCGTCGCCGCCATGGAGGTGCTGGCCCGCGACCTGAAGGCGCTCGGCCTCTACACCGCCCGCTCGCTGTCCTACGAAGGCGTCGTCTACGACCTCCTCGAGCACCAGCTCAGCGACGAGCAGATCGCCATCTACGACGCCTATGCCGACGCCTTCACCATCATCCACAATCATCTCGACGCGGCGATGCGGGCCGCCAACATCACCGGCGAACATGGCACGCTCAACGCGCAAGCCAAGTCCGCCGCGCGCTCCGCCTTCGAGTCGTCAAAACAGCGCTTCTTCTCGCACCTGATCACCTCGATGAAGACGCCGACGCTGATCGCCAGCGTCGACCACGAGCTGGCGCAGGGCCACGCCGCCGTCATCCAGATCGTCTCCACCGGCGAGGCGCTGATGGAACGCCGCCTCGCCGAGATCCCGACCGAGGAGTGGAGCGACCTGCAGATTGACGTCACGCCGAGGGAGTACGTCATGGACTACCTCATGAACTCCTTTCCCGTGCAGCTGTTCGACGAGTTCTCCGACGCCGACGGCAACATCTCGTCGCGGCCCGCCTTTCACGAAGGTCAACCGGTCATCTGCCGCGAGGCCGTCGAGCAGCGCGACCGGCTGATCGAGCACCTCGCCTCGCTGCCGCCGATCCCGGCCGCGCTCGACCAGATCATCCAGCGCTTCGGCACCGACAAGGTCGCCGAAGTCACCGGCCGCAGCCGGCGCATCGTCCGCAAGATCGCCGCCAACGGGCTCGATCGGCTGGCCGTCGAAAACCGTGCGGCAAGCGCCAACCTCGCCGAGGCGCAGGCGTTCCAGGACGACGACAAGCAGATCCTCATCTTCTCCGACGCCGGCGGCACCGGCCGCTCCTACCACGCTGACCTTGCCGCCAGAAACCAGCGGCTGCGCGTCCACTACATGCTGGAGGCCGGCTGGAAGGCCGACACCGCCATCCAGGGGCTTGGCCGCTCAAATCGCACCAACCAGGCGCAGCCGCCGCTATTTCGTCCCGTCGCCACCAATGTGAAGGGTGAAAAGCGCTTCCTGTCGACCATTGCGCGCCGCCTCGACACGCTCGGCGCCATCACCAAGGGCCAGCGCCAGACCGGCGGCCAGGGCCTGTTCCGCGCCGACGACAATCTGGAATCGCACTACGCCCGTGATGCGCTCCGGCAGTTCTACATGCTCACCTACGCCGGCAAGGTCGAATGCTGTTCGCTACAGCGCTTCGAATCCGCCACCGGCCTGTCGCTCCGCGACGCCGACGGCGGCGGGCTGAAGGACGAGCTGCCGCCCATCACCACCTTCCTGAACCGTCTGCTGGCTCTGCCGATCGCGCTGCAGAACGCGCTGTTCGAGGTGTTCGAGCAGCTGCTCGCCGCCCGCATCGAGGGCGCGATCGCCGCCGGCGTCTACGACAAGGGCCTGGAGACGATCAGCGCCGATGCGCTCAGCATCGAAGCGCGGCGCACCGTCTACACCCATCCCGCCAGCGGCGCCGAGACCCGCATCTTCACCATCGCCAAGCGCGAGCGCAACCATCCGCTCACCCTTGCCGACGCGCTAGCGCTGGCCGACACGCCGGGCGCCGCCCTGCTGGTCAACGACCGCTCCAACCGCGCCTGCGTCAAAGTTTCCGCCCCCAGCCTGATGCTCGACGACGGCAGCATCGAGCGCCGCATCCGCCTGATCCGGCCCATGGAACAGCACGGCATGCCTGTCCATGCGCTCGAAGACACCCACTGGGAGCCGGCCGATCGCGACCGCTTCGCCGCCGCCTGGCAGGCCGAGATCGAAACCCTGCCGGAGTTCTCCGACTCCACCTTCCACATCGTCACCGGGCTGCTCCTGCCGATCTGGCGGCGGCTGCCCGACGACAACTGCCGCGTCTATCGCCTGCAGACCGACGACGGCGAGCGCGTCATCGGCCGCCTCCTCCCGCCCGCCCTGCTCGGCCGCTTCTATCGCAACCTCGGCCTCGACGACGCCCCGCAGCTGGCGACCAACGAGGCCTGGCGGCTCGTCGCCGACGGCAAGGCCACCCTGCAGCTCGCCGAAGGCCTGCAGCTCAGGCGCGTCCGCGTCATGGACGAGTATCGTGTCGAACTCACCGGCTTCAGCCAGGCCATGCGCGACCGTCTCGCCGCCTACGGTCTCATCCACGAGATCATCGGCTGGAAACTGCGCTTCTTCATTCCCGTCGGCAGCGACGGCCCGGCCATCCTCGACCGGCTCGTCGCCCGCTATCCGCTGACCGCGGTCATCGACCGCGCCGCCGCGTGAGGTGCGCCATGACCCCTCCCCACGCCATCCATGACCTGTCGCGCTCTCTTGCCCGCAACGCCGAGGCGGTGTGCCGCCACTATCTCTCCAGCGGCTCGAAACATGGCCGCTACTGGCTGGTCGGCGACACCGCCAACAATCCCGGCCGTTCGCTCTACGTCCGCCTCGCCGGTCCCGACAGCGGCAAGGGAGCGGCCGGGAAATGGACCGACGCCGCACAAGGCAGCCACGGCGATCTGCTCGATCTCATCCGCGAAAGCTGCGGCCTGAAAACCGTCCACGACGCTGCCGACGAGGCCCGCCGATTCCTCAGCCTGCCGCGCCCCGACCCGCTGCCCGCCCGACCCGCCGCTGCCGTCGGCAAGCAGCGCTCCGACGCCTTCCGCCGCCTGTGGGCGATGTCCGGCACGCTCTCCGGCACCCACGCCGAAGCCTATCTGCGCGCCCGTTGCCTCACCCATCTCACCGGCACGACCGCCAGCCTCCGCTTCCACCCCGGCTGCTACTATCGCGGCGACGACGGCGCCCGCGCCACCTTTCCCGCCCTGATCGCCGCTGTCACCGACGAGCGCATGGCGCTCAAAGGCCTGCACCGCACCTGGCTCGATCCCCGCCATCCGGCCAAGGCACATGTCGAACATCCGCGCCGCGCCATGGGCGCCCTGCTCGGCCACGGTGTCCGTTTCGGCTTCGACCACCCCGCCGACGTGATGACCGCCGGCGAGGGCATCGAGACGATGCTGTCACTGCGTCAGATCATGCCCTTGATGCCGATGATCGCCGCATTGTCCGCCGCCCATCTCGGCGCACTCGTGCTGCCGCCCGGCGTCAAACGGCTCTACATCGCCGAGGATGCCGACGGAGCCGGCCGCCGCGGCGTCGAACGCCTGCACGCCCGCGCCTGCAACGACGGCATCGAGACGATGCGCCTGAAGCCCGCGCTCGGCGACTTCAACGACGATTTGCGCCGCGCCGGCCTCGCCGACCTGACCCTGCGCATCTGCGCCCAGCTCACCGCCGCCGACGCCGCCCGTTTCGTCCCCCGCTAGGGGAGAGTGGCGGCGGCCAGCGGCGCGACCTCGACCGCGCTCTCGTCCCGGCGCAGCTCACGACCTCCACGCAGCCTTTTCCGAGAGGGGATCATAGCGTCGCCGGGACAGGCCTCGAAATGGCCGTCCTGCAGATTTTTTCCCCGCGCCGGCAGGGCCGGCGCTCCTCGCCCAGCAAAAAATCTGCGCCCGGCCATCCTCCACTGGCGTTCCGGCCGCGCGCCGAGGCGCGCGGTTCTACGGCCCGCCCGCCGCCGCAGGGATGATCCCGGAAAAAGGCCGCGAAGGTCGCGGCCCACCACAGCCAGCCAAGGAGCCATTCGATGATCATGCCCTCGCCTCACGCCGCCACCTCGCTCACCGCCGCCGCCCTTTCGGAACTGCAGCTCTACGGGTTTCGCCCGCACGACGAGCCGGATCCGCGGCCGATGCCCGACGCCGACCACGCCCAGGCCGCGATCATCGACATCTTCGACGCGCTGGTCTCGACCTTCACCGACACCCGCCTCGAGCCCGACCTCGAGGACCTCTTGTGGTCGGCGGTCAACCTGTTCCACCGCGCCGGCTACCGCGCGCAGCGCCTGCTCGACGACAACGAGCACGCACAGCGCCGCAGCCAGGACGAACAGGACGGTTCCGAGGTCAAGTCCGTCGAACTCGAACAGCTCACCGCCGAAGGCATCACGCTGCTCGAACGCCGCAACTGCTTCGAAGCGCTCACCGACCTCGCCTGCGACCTCTTCGAGCAGCACACCGGCTCCGCCTGGCGGCCGCTCTCCGGGTCCAAGGTCAATCACCGCAACATGACTGCCGCCGTCATCGACAGCCGCGACTTCATCGCCGCCAAACGCCGCACCGAGACCGAAGTGATGTTGCCCGCCGGCACCAAGATCGCCTTCTCCGGCGGCGTCGACTGCAACGATCACCAGCTGATCTGGGACACGCTCGACAAGACGCTCGCCCGCTATCCCGACATGGTGCTGCTGCACGGGGCCAGCCCGAAGGGGGCCGAACGCATCGCCGCCTGCTGGGCCGACAGCCGCCACGTCACCCAGATCACCTTCAAGCCCGACTGGAGCAAGCACGCCAAGGCGGCACCCTTCAAGCGCAACGACGTCCTCCTGGCAACCATGCCCAAAGGCGTCATCATCTTCCCCGGCTCCGGCATCACCGGCAACCTCGCCGACAAGGCCCGCCGGCTCGGCATTCCGGTCTGGCGGTTCGACGACGCCGCCTGACGGCGGCCACCGCTGACCGGTTTCACCGCCCCGCGCAACCCCACACGCGGGGCGGTGTCGTTTTCACCATCCCTCAAACCCCAAGGAGACAACCCGATGATCCTCATTCCCGACGCCATCCGCGACCAGCTGCTCGAAAACGGCCGCGCCATGGCCCGCCTCGCCTGCACCCCCGACGAGCCCGACTTCCAGCCGCTGATCAAACTGTTCACCCCCGACGCCGGCTGCACCTGGCTGCTCACCGAGCTGGATCCGGAAGACCCCGACATCGCCGTCGGACTCTGCGATCTCGGCCTCGGCTGTCCCGAACTCGGCTCCGTGCGTGTCTCCGAACTCGAGGCGCTGCGCGGCAAGCTCGGCATGCCGGTCGAACGCGACCTGCATTTCGTCGCCAGGCAGACCATCAGCCAGTACGCCGCCGAGGCCTCCCGGCAGGGCTACATCCGCGCCTGACCGTCCCGCTCCCCCTCAAAACCAAGGAGAACATCATGAAACTGACCTTTCCCCACGCCGCCCTCAAGGGCTTGCTGGCTCAGGCCATGCAGCAATGGCCGCTCGAAATCCGCCCGCTCTACGGCAAAGTCACCGGCCCCGGGTTCTGGATCGTCGGCGATCAGGGCGTCTATCTATTACACAACGGCAAGCCGCACGAAGGCATGAAAGCGCAGCCGGTCGTCTACGCCCTGGAATGCGATCCCCATAGGCTCGACTTCGATGAATGGTGGGCCAACAAGCAGGCCAGCTTCGGCGGCGACGACGGCGTTTCTAGCCTTACAGCGTCTTCTAAAGCCCCCGTTCCCAGCACACGGCGCGCACAAACTTTTCCGGGACATCGCCCGACTGCTCCTTGGCGTCAGCGCAGGCCGCTGCCTTTACCCGCTCGACCACGTCGAGCTCAAGAAACCGCGTCATCGGCACCGCCGCCTGCATCCAGTCGCTGGCGATCCGGACCTCGTTTTTCTCGAAGTCGAACACATAGCCGACCTCTTCGGGCCGCATCACGGCGGCCTGGCCCGGCCCGACGGCATGGGCCTTCAGCTCCTCCGCCGGGGCCGGAAACCATGTCCGCCCCTCGGCCCGCGCCATCAGATAACCGGCCACCGGCATGCCGACAAACATCAGCAGATAGAGCGCCGCCGCGTTCGCCGCCTTCGCGTTGAAACTGTATTTCGCCATCCGCCACCTCTCCAATCGTTGAACCGGGCGGGCTTCGTCCCGGCCAAAAAATATTAACAAAAGTGCTATTGTCATAACACAATACACCGAAGAAATCAAATTTCAGCAAGTAAGGTATAGAAACGCAAAGAACAGTTTTAGCAACAATTTGCGAAACAACCAGAAAAGATGCTAAAGGAATGACATGAAAAACACAGATGATGCCGAAAAAACATTTGACGCCTTTGCGCGCGTCGCCGCCCGCCAGCAGGCAGACCACCGCCAGCGCTATGGCTGCACCTGCAGCGGCGACTTTCTTCGCTTCGGCTGCCGGGAAGCCCCCGACAAATTCGATGCCTTCACCCACAAGCCGCCTGATGATGAAAACGAGGGCCGCTTCCTCGCCATCCGTCCCGACGAAGACCTGCCAGCCGCCGCCGAGCTTGAGCGCCAACGCGTGCAGACGCTCGAACGCATCTTTGGCCGCGGCCGAGTGCGCGCCCGGCCGCCAGGCGCGCAGCCCGATCTCCCGCGCTCGCAAGCCGACGCCGACGACTTCAAGGTCTTCAACCGTCGCGACCGCGGCCGCGGCCCATCACTCGATTTCTTCTAGAAGGAGCTAGTCCATGCCCATCCGCGCCGCCCGCAACGCGACAACACGCGCCTGCCTCTGCCTTTCCGCGACCGCTGTCGGCGGCCCCATCATGCCTGCAGGCGGGCGTTGCGGGTATCGTGGGTGCGCGAGATAGGCCTGCGACATGGTCAACGCGCCAGCAGCTGGCCCGCGGCATCGTCCACAACCAGACTTTCGGGATCGCCACAATCGACACCGTCGAGCGCGACATCGACGCCCCGTCACTGGTCCGTTCCAAAGCGTCGCCATCGAGGGGCGACGCCAGCCACCGCGGCGTCCAGTTTGCCAAGCCGGCAGCGCGCCAAATGTGATTTCAGAATGTTTTTGGTTGGACTCTACCCTAACCTAACCTTGGATTGAACACGCGAACCCACGAATGCCAGGTCGCCGATCAACGCAGCGTAGGATCGCGGTGTCGAAGCGGGCTCTACTCATAACCCTCTCGGTCGAGCAACCAGCTGGGCGACCCTCTCTGGCTGGCATGTGGGTAGACTTGGCTCAATGCGATCCGTCGGCGGAGACCTTTCGCGGTTCTATCACCTGGAAGAGCGTAACGGCAGCAGGTTACGGTCGATGCATTCGCGGATCACATCCTCAGCTCGATTGGCGAAGCAGCCGGCCAGACCTCCAAGCTTGCCGGCATCCTCGGCTGCATTTCCTGCCCTTGCGCGGTCGGCGATGCCGACGAAGATGACCGCGAAGCGGAAGAGTGCGAAGGCGACGTGGAAGGGTGTCAGCGTCGGCGTGGGGATCGCGGAGGCGTAGTAGCGGGCGACGAACTCCGCCTCGTCGGGAAGCATGAGCGCTGCGCGGTCGAGGCCCAGTATGCCGCCATACTCGTCGGGTGCGGAGTGCCAGGGCATGCAGCAGAAGCCGAGATCGGCGAGCGGATGCCCGAGAGTAGAGAGCTCCCAGTCGAGGATCGCGACGACCTTCGGTTCGGTCGGGTGAAAGAGCATGTTGCCGAGCCGGAAGTCGCCATGCGCGATCGCCACGCGGCCGTCGTCCGCGGGCTGGTTGGCCCGCAGCCACGCGATGACGCGGTCGAGCGCTGGGATGCGCTGGCCAGGCGACTCGTCGTATTGCCGCGACCAGCGGGCGATCTGCCGCTCGAAATAGTTGCCGGGGCGCCCGTAGTCGGCGAGGCCGATCGCGTCGGGACGGATAGCATGCAGCCTGGCCATGGCGTCGGCCATCGCGAGGTAGATGCCGCGGCGCTCGCCCGGCGCGATGTCGCGGAGCGCGCAGTCGTGGAAGACGCGGCCCTCCACACGCTCCATCAGGTAGAACGGCGTGCCGACGATCCCGTCGTCCTCGCACAGCAGCACGGTCTTCGGCACCGGCACATCGGTCGCCTCCAGCGCCTTCAGCACCCGGTACTCGCGCTCCACCGCGTGGGCGCCGGGCAGGATGTGGCCAGCCGGCTTCTTGCGCAGCACCATGCGCCGCGCGCCGTGATCGACGAAGAAGGTGGGATTGGACTGCCCGCCGCCGACGCGCTCGATGCGGAGTTCCGCATGGCCGAACTGTCCGGCGAGAAACGCGTCGAGGCGATCGATGGAGAATTCGGTGATCATGGGGCCCTTCAGCCTTCGTTACCGGACAGCCTGCGGGCCGCCTCGCGCAACGCGAATTTCTGGATCTTGCCGGTGGCCGTTTTCGGGAGTTCCTGCGGCACGAAACGTGACGGCACCTTGTAGCCGGCGAGCCGGTCGCGGCAGAAGGCGCGCAGCTCCGCCTCGTTCGGCTCGGCGTCGCCGCGCAGCTCGACGAACGCCACCGGCGTCTCGCCCCACTTCTCGTGCGGAGCCGCCACGACCGCCGCCAGCAGCACCGCGGGATGCTGATGCAGCACGGCTTCGATCTCGAGGCTCGAGATGTTCTCGCCGCCCGAGATGATGATGTCCTTCGACCGGTCGCGGATTTCGATGTTGCCGTCGGGATGGCGCACGGCGAGGTCGCCGGTGTGGAAGACGCCGCCCCTGAACGCCTGTTCGGTGGTCTCGGCGTCGCGGTAGTAGCCGGCCATCAGCGTGTTGCCCTTCAGCACGATCTCGCCCATCGTCGTGCCGTCCATCGGGACATCCTCGCCCTCCTCACCGATGACGCGCGCGCGCCCGGCGGCGACATGACGCACGCCCTGCTTGGCAAGCTCGGCCGCAACCACGCCGGCCGGCTCGGCGCGCTGCTCATCCGACAGTTCGCGCAGCGTGGCGGGACCAAAGGATTCCGTCAGCCCGTAGAGATGGGTGAGGTCGAAGCCCAGCGCATCGAGCTGCGCGATGAGGGCGCTGGTGGGCGCTGCACCTCCCGTCGCAACCATGATGCGCCGGCCTGCGTCGCGGGTCGCGCGCGCCGGATGGTTGAGCATCATGTAGAGCACCACGGGTGCGCAGGACATGTGGGTCACGCCATGGGCTTCGATCGCCGGGAAAATCAGCGCCGGGTCGGGCCGGTCGAGGCACACATGCAGGCCGCCTGCCGCGGTGACCGCCCAGGTGTGGCACCAGCCGTTGCAGTGGAACATCGGCAGGCTCCAGAGATAGACCGAGCGTGACGTCAGCCCCAGCGCAAGCACGTTGCCGAGCGCGTTCAGGTAGCCGCCGCGATGATGATAGACGACGGCCTTCGGCCGACCCGTGGTCCCCGACGTGTAGTTGAGGCAGAGCGGCTGCCATTCTTCCCTGATCGCCGAGAGGTCGGGTTCGAAGGGCATGTCGTCGTCGCTGAGAAGGTCGAGCTCGGGCGTTCCCCCAGTGCCCTCGCCGCCCGCAAGAGCGATGCACTTGGTGCCGGCGGCGCTGGCCGCCTCGGACGCGACCGCGACGCTCGCCGGATCGGCGACGACGAGCCTGCTCTCGGAGTGCGAGAGGATGTAGCTCACCGTATCGGTGTCGAGCCGCGTGTTTATCGTGTTGAGCACCGCTCCGATCATCGGCACGGCATAGTGCGCGGCAAGCATCTCCGGCCGGTTCGACGCCATGACCGAGACGACCTCCCCCTCGGCCACGCCGCTGGCGCGCAGGAAGCGCGCGAAGCGGGCGACCATCCGGCCGAAATCCCGGTAGCTCCATTGCCGGCCGTTCCATGCGACGGCCGGCCGTTGCGGATAGACCTCCACCGAACGCACCAGAAACTCGACCGGTGTGAGCGGCACGTGGTTCGCCGCTCGCGGCGCTAGATGCGGCTCGACGCGCAATATCCCCTCCCTGGCAGCCTCTACTCGGCAGCGTTCCACGACCAGAAGGCGTCGCCTTCCGTATTGAGGTGGTTGTTGAGGACCATCTTGTGGACCTCGTCGGCGCCGTCGACCAGGCGGGCCTGCCGGGCGTAGCGGTAGATCCACTCCAGCACCGTGTCCTTGGAGTATCCCCGCGCGCCGTTGATCTGGATAGCGGTGTCGGCGGCCTGGTGCAGCAGGTTGGCGACATGGATCTTGGCCATCGAAACCTCCTTGCGCGCGAAGGAGCCCTGATCAATCGCCCATGCCGCCTTCATGACCAGCAGCCGGCCGATCTCGATCTTCATGGCGAGGTCGCCCAGCATCAGCTGGACGGACTCCCGGTCGGCCAGGCGCACGCCGAAGCCGGTGCGCTCGGCGGCATAGGCGCGGGCGATCTCCACGCAGCGCTTCGAGAGACCCAGCCAGCGCATGCAGTGGGTGAGGCGGGCCGGCCCGAGCCGGATCTGCGTCGCCTTGAGGCCGTCGCCTTCCTTCATGAGCACGTTCTCGAAGGGAACCTCGAGGCCGTCGAAGGAGATCTCGCAGTGGCCGCCGTGCTCCTCCGGGCCCATGATCGGGATGCGCCGCTCGATGCGCCAGCCAGGCTGGCTGCGGTCGAACAGCAGCGCGGTGAGGCCCTTGCGCGGGTCGTCCGATGTCTTGGCGACCAGGATGAAGTGTTCGGCTTCCTCGGCGCCGGTGATGAACCATTTGCGGCCGGAGACGACATAGCGGTCGCTGCGCTTCTCGGCGCGTGTGCGGATCATCGACGGATCCGAGCCGCCACCAGGCATGGGCTCGGTCATCACGAAGGCGGAGCGCACCTTGCCGGAGGCGATCGGCTCCAGCCAGCGCGCCTTCTGCTCGGCGGTGGCAACCGCCTCCAAGAGCATCATGTTGCCGTCGTCCGGCGGCGCCGAGTTGAAGATGACGGGTCCGAAGATCGAGCGGTTCATCGCCTCGTAGCAGGCGGCCATGCCGACCTTGCCGAGCCCCTGGCCGCCGTTCTCGGGCTTGAGCTGCAGGCACCACAGGCCGGCAGCACGCGCCTCCGCCCGCAGGCTGGCCGCGAGATCCAGGCGGATGTTCTCGTGCGCGTCGTAGCTGGCGGGATCCGCCTCGAGGGGCAGCACCCGTTCATTCACGAAGTCAGCGATGCGGGCGCGAAAACCTTCGATGCGCGAGGAGATGGTGAAGTCCATGGTAAAACCCCTAGAGCGAGGAGACGAGATGGCCGCCGTCGACGACGAGCGAGGCGCCAGTGATGTAGCTGCCGGCATCCGAGGCGAGCAGCAGGAGTGCACCGTCGAGCTCCTCCGGCCGGCCGAGCCGCCGCTGTGGGATGCGCTTGACGAGCGCCATCCCTGCGTCGGTCTCGAAGAAATCCTGGTTGAGGTCGGTTCGGATGTAGCCCGGGCAGAGTGCGTTGACGCGGATGCCGTAGCGCGCCCATTCGAGCGCCAGCGCTTCCGTCAGCCGCACGACACCGGCCTTGCTCGCGGCATAGGAGGCGACGCCTCCGGCAATCCGGTGGCCGAGGATCGAAGCCACGTTGACGATCGATCCGCCCTTACCCTCGCCCTTCATCCGCCGCGCCGCAGCCTGCGCAACCAGGAACACGCCCCTGAGGTTGGTATCGAGGACACGGTCCCAGTCGCCGGGTTCGATATCGAGCGCGGGACGTGCATCCGAAACGCCGGCATTGTTGATGACCAGGTCGAGGCGAACTTCACGCCGATCCATCTCGGCAAACGCTGCATCCACCGAGGCCTCATCAACGACGTCCAGTGCAAGCGTTTCAGCTCGTCCGCCGGCGCCTTCCATGTCGGCTGTCAGTGCGACCAGTGCTTCCAACCGTCGGGCCGCAAGCACGACATGCCAGCCCCTCTTCGCAAGCAGCCGCGCGAAATGCGCGCCCAACCCCGATGAGGCGCCCGTGATCAATGCAGCGCCACCGTCCATGCTCATTCTCCCTACCAAATTCCGAGCAAGCCCCCCGAACACATATCCCAGCGTTTAGACTTGCTGTCGGGAAAGCTGATCCGCGATGTAGACCCCTATGGGAAGGGATGATGTCGCCGCTGGCGACGGTGCATTGCAGACGTGGAGCATTCGCCTGGTGCGGAGAAAGAGAAAATCGTGGAACAGTTCACCTTCGTCGGTAACGAACTGGGCGCGGATCCCGGCCTCTTTCGGCAACAGGTCGTCGATATTGAGCGAAGGGCAATAGCGACGGCATTCCTGAAGGTAGCGCGTCCTCGAGAGGGAGTTCGCCATCTCCGCGAGACCGGAGCGCCAATGCTTCCGGGCAAGCCTCCAGAGTCCAGCATGGCCGATGATCTCGAGCGCATCGCTGGGTGTGAAGGACCGGCGCTTGTAACCCTCACGGGCGAAGCCGAGAACCGCGTTGGGACCGACCGTCATGTCACCGCCGATGGTCGGAGTGAGATGGATACCCAGGAACGGGAGGTTCGGATCGGGAACCGGATAGATCATGTGGTGCACGACATCGCTGCGCGAGCGCGGTAGCAGATAGTACTCGCCGCGAAAGGGAACGATACGACCCTTTGGGTCGAGTCCCGCCAACCGCGCCAGGCGATCGGATTGAAGGCCGGCGCAAGCGACAAGCTGACGGGCCTCCCAATTCCGCGCTGCTCCGCTGATCACGACGGAATCGGTTGTTTCGCGCAGTCCGTGGATCCGGGCGCCAGTCTCTATTGCGCCGCCCGCCGCGATGAAGCGCGCCGCCAGCGCCTCGGCGACGCGACTATAGTCGACGATGCCGCTATCGGGCACGAGGAGCGCAGCCAGACCGGCGATATTCGGTTCTCGCGAGCGGAGTTCCCCAGCGTCGAGCAATCGGCTGTCAATTTGATTCTCGGCCGCATTGCGCTGAAGCGCGGGAAGACGATCGACCTCTTCCTGACGCGTCGCCACGACCAGCTTGCCGCGCGTCTCGAAGGGGATTTCGTTCTCGGTGCAGAATTGGTGAAGGGCTATCGCGCCCTCCCGGCAGAAGCGGGCTTTCAGGCTTCCCGCCTTGTAGTAGATGCCGGCATGAATGACGCCGCTGTTGTGGCTGGTTTGATGAATGGCGACCTTCTCCTCCTTTTCGAGCAGAAGGATCGACCTGCCGGGGAAGCGATCCACCAACGCGCAAGCCGTTGAAAGGCCGACGATGCCGCCCCCTATGACACAGAAGTCGAATTTCATGTGAGATCACAGCTGTGTGTTCACGTGCGGGCCGCTGCGACGGCCGCAATCTCGATCCGATAGTGCGGTCCGCCGAGCGTTGCCTGGACGGTCGCGCGTGCAGGGGCATTCTCGGGCGTGACCCAAGCCTGCCAGGCGCGATTCATCTCGGCGATCTCCCCTATGTCACGAAGCCAGACCGTGCTCGAGACGAGGAGGGATTTGTCGGTTCCGGCCTCCGACAGGATCTGGTCGATAATCGCCAGGATTGCGACGGTCTGTTGCTCCGTCCCCTTGCATTCAGCGTCCGGGCAAACCTGCCCGGAGATGAAGACAAGCCCGCCAGCCACAACCGCCTCGCTTTTGCGAGCGCCGGGCCGAATTCGCGATGGAATGGCGGCAGGAACGTCGCGATGCATGTCAGCTCTCAGCCGATCGGGACGAGGAAACCGTCTGGAACTTCTGGGGCATGTTGATGCACAGGACTTCCAGATCGTCGGAGTAGTCCAAAACTTCGTGGTCTACCTCTCCCGATTGCAACCAGCCTTCACCGGCGTGCACCGTGACTTCGCCCACATCGTCGATGTGCATCCGTTGCCAGCCTTTGAGCACAAAGAAGTACTGGAACTCGGCGATGTGGTGATGCTCGCCGATATCGTCCGCCTTGTCATATGGTTTGATGGCCCGAACGATATGGATCCCGATCGCACCGTTCGTGGCGTCCCCGATGCCGAGATCGCGCATTGCGAGATTCGGACGATGAGTATGCGTCTTGAACTCGCTTCCCAGCAGGCTGCTGACAACGACTCGCGGATTGGGCTTGATCGACACTTGGGAGTCCTCCGATGTTCTCGGCATCACTGGTAGGGCACCGGAGGGGCCAAAAAAATAACAATTACCAGATACGCGCCATCTAGAAATCTGATGGTATGGGTGGGCTGCTCTCCAACCGCCGCCTCAATTCGCGAGACCTCGTATGGCAAGTATCTTGAACGTCGATATCCGCCAGCTTCGTTACTTTGTGCGGATCGTCGAGACGGGATCGTTTTCAAAGGCTTCGGTGGATCTCGGAATTGCGCAATCGGCCTTGAGCTACCAGGTGCGTGAGATGGAAGCCGCGCTACACGCGCAATTGCTCGTCCGTCATCGCCAGGGTGTATCGCTGACCGAAGCCGGCAGGGCCGTTCTGGAGCGTGCGAGCGTCATCATCAGCGAGATAAACGCGCTGCGCAGCGAAGTTAGCGCGAGCAGTCGGTTTCCTTCCGGGACCGTCACTTTTGCGGCGCCGCCGACACCCGCAAAGCTGGTCGTCCCGCAAGTGGTCGAACGGTTCCGACAGCAATTTCCCAACGTGCGGCTGGTCGTGCGCGAGGGGCCGTCGGGAGCGGTTCGCGACTGGCTGGCAAGCGGCACCATCGACGTAGGACTACTGTATGATTTCGCCATCGGCGAGAAGACGAACGCCGTTGTGCTCCTTACGGAGGAAATGCACTTTGTCGGCGCCGCAGGTGCCAGCCGTCCCCCGGAAGGCGCGTCGATCGAGGAAATCCTGGCGCTGCCCCTGGTTCTCACCGAGCGAAGCTATGAATGGCGCCTGACGGTGGAGAGGGCGTTGGCGGATCGGCAGATCCGGCTGAACGTGAGCGCCGAAGTGAATTCGCTCGCCACCATTCGGGAACTCGTCAGGCGGAATTTCGCGTATTCCATACTGCCGCAATCGGTATTGTATCCCGAGCTTGCAAGCGGCGAAGTATGGGCGATGGCGCTTGCGGGGCTCCGCATACCCGTCACCCTGAACCTTGTGAGAGCGGCCAACCGACCCGTTTCCGTCGCGTCACGAGAACTTCAGCGGATCATCTCCGAAGAGGTGGCAAAGCTCGAAATGGAATCCCTTCGAAACAACTGACTTCAGCCATGTAACTGCGCTCAGGCTTCCGGACCGGCTGGCGTTCGGCATCCGGAGCGGACCGGAACTCCACAGAGTGTCGCGCGCGGCAGCCATTCGCCTCGCTGGACGGGGCCTCAGACGCGCCCCGCCCGAACGATGAGCGTCGCACGGGCCGAGGTTTCGCGTCAGGGTGGCTACTTGGTATTGTCCACGAATGCGAGGCTTGGGGGAACAAATCGACCGCCGCCATCCACATGCATGACTTCGCCGCTCATGAAGCCATTCGTCATCAGGTGAATTGCGGCGTACGCGGCGTCCATCGCGTCTCCCAACCGCTTGACTGGGATCGTCGCCGCCATCTGTTTCATCTTGGAAGACGGATCGGGACCGAGAAGGGATTCGAAGAGCGGTGTTCGTGTGTAGCCTGGCGCGACGGCATTTACACGGATGGGTGCGAGATCCAGCGCAAGGCCTCGTGTCAACCCTTCCGTCGCGCAAAGGACGGCATGCTTGAGAGCCGCGCCAGGCACCGGACGTGATCCCAGCCCGCCCGATAGGAAAGTGATGGACCCTTCAGTCATATGTTTGGCGGCAAGTTTGCCGATATTGATCGGAGCCCAAAGTCGCTCCTCGACGAGCACGGAAATCTCGGCGCGCGTCAATTCTGCGAGTTTTCCGAAGAGGTGTGTTCCGGCCGCCAACAGAATGTGATCGAATTTTTGACGGCTTTCGAAAACAGCCTGAAGGTCCTCGCTGCGAGTGACATCAGCGACCGCGAAGTCGCAACCGCCGATCTCGATACTTGCCCGCTCCAGCGCTTCGCGTGTGCGTCCTGCGACCAGGACATTGGCGCCCAGGGCATGCGCAATTCTAGCGGTTGCGAACCCGATCCCGCTGCCTCCCCCGAGAATGAGAACGCTCTTGTCTCGCAAGCCCGGCTTGAAAAGAGGAATGTCCACCAACTCGAAATCCGCTTGTTGGTCATCATGGCGACGATTGAGCACTCGGGCCTCCGCATTCTAGGATCGCATGCCGACAGCGGTCATTTGCTGGCTGTCGCTTCGCCAATTTTGCTATTCGAGACGTCTCCACCGAGGCCAACACAATTTTGCGTTGGATGTCAGCGTGTTTTTAGATGGCGAACATCGATCGTATGAATGGGTTCGTTGGATTCGTGACGTTTTGTTGATCTGAAGGTGGGATCAGGACGAGTTCTATCGAATTCCAAGATGTCTGGGAGCGAAAAATTGGTCTTTCGTTGGCCGCTGACAACGTTCAATAGAGTTGCCAACTAGGGCACTCGGTCAAGCGCTTGGTGCTAGCGGCCGCGCTGCCGAGTGGGAGAGGATGACACTCATGCTGCAGACTATGACGACTATCGACGAAATCATCGTGGGTGGCGTTCTTGGCTCAAGCAAGAATCCGGACGAGGCATCGTTCGTCGTCAGCCATGGCAAGGGTGCGAAGCTCTGGTCGAGTTCGGGGCATGAATACACCGACTATGTTCTTGGATCGGGTCCGATGGTGCTGGGTCATGCCCATCCTGCTGTCGTAGATGCGATTACCGCGCAGGCGGCGCGAGGAACGCAGTTCTATCTCATGAACGAGGTTGCACCTGAACTTGCGAGGCGTGTCTGTCGCCTCGTTCCGTGTGCGGAAACCGTCAAGTTCGTGGGGGATGGCGCTGAAGCGACCTTCTACTCCCTTCGGCTGGCGAGGGCGTTCACGGGGCGCAGCAAGATCCTCAAGTTTGCCGGCGGCTACCACGGTCATCATGACTACGTCCAGCAGGGGGTGTTCGACGCATCGGGCCGATCGGGCCTGTCTCTGGGCCCGGACAATGCGGGTATTCCCCAGGCCATCTCGGAGGACGTGCTCCTTTCGCCCTTCAACGATTTGGAGGCGGCGAGGAGACTGGTGGCAGAGTATGGACCCGATCTGGCGGCGATCATCGTCGAGCCGATACAGCGGGCCCTTCTGCCGGAGGGCGGCTTCCTGCAGGGACTGCGGGATTTGTGCGACCAGAATGGATCGATCCTCGTCTTCGATGAGATCGTTACCGGCTTTCGAGTGGCGCCCGGTGGCGCTCAGGAACTTTACGGAGTGACGCCCGACCTCTGCGCACTCGGCAAGATTCTTGGGGGCGGTCTCCCGATTGCCGCTGTCGCCGGTCGACGCGATCTCATCGAGCTGAGCGTCCCCTATCGCGCTGCAGATGGCCGGTCGATCTTCCTCAGCGGAACGTTGAACGGGAATCCCCTCTGCGCCGCCGCGGGCATTGCTACCCTCGACACCCTCCAGCAGATCGGAGCCCAAGAGAAGATTGCAAAGACCGGCGAGGCATTGCGGCGCGGGTTGGAGGAGAATGCCCGCAAGTTGTCGATCCCATTCCAGATGGTCGGCCACCCCACCTTCGCGCAGCCCGTCTTCCGTGAGGGCCGCATTCGGAACTACGCGGATTTCGCGGCAGCCGATTTCCAGCTCGCAAGGCGCTTTGGCGTCGAGATGATCAAGCGCGGACAGAACCTCGTCGTTGGCGGCAAAGTCTATATTTCGACCGAGCACGACGAGAACATCGTCTCATCGACTGTCGAGGCGGGGTTCCAGGCAATGTCAGCGATGAGAGATGCCGGGCACTTCGGCTGATCCGACAGAAATAACCAAACACACATAGGGAGAGATGATGTTCAAGCAGTTGGCACTGTCTGTGGCAATGGTGGTCGGAGCGGCGGTAGGCGCAGCGGTCGCGCAGGAAGCTCCGACCTTCGACCAGGTCCTCGCCGGGGCAAAGGAGGAGGGCAAGCTCATCGTATGGGGTTCGTCGCCGAACAAGCCCGAGACCTATCAGGCGCTCTTCGACGCTTTCAACAAACGGTTTGGCCTCGATATCCAGGCGGAGTTCCTCCCCATCAATGGTGCCAAGGCGAGACCCCGGATCATCGCCGAGTCGGCCGCAGGTAAGGTCTCGGTCGACATTGTGATGGGTGAATCGGCGGACGGTTCGATGCTGCTGGTCCAGTCGGGCCACATCAAGCCTTATCCTTGGCAGCAGGTGTTCGGGGAAAAGCTTGGGAACATCGAGGCGTCGTATTTTGGCGTTCCCGAACTCGATGGGGCTGCCCTGACCTACCTCGACGGCATGTCGGGGATTGCCTGGAATACCGGCCTGATTGCCGATGGCGACGTTCCGAGCACCTGGGGCGAACTGGCCGACCCGAAATACCAGGGCCAGGTCGGGATGAACGCACTCCTGCTTACGCCTTTGGACCAGACCGCCTATGTGCGGGGCACCGCAGAGACGCTGGAACTTGCAAAGAAGCTTCTCGCGAACAAGCCGCGGCTCGAAAACGGTACCCCGGCGGTGGCGATGGCCGTCTCGGCGGGCACCGTCCCCTTTGGTGTGTCGGGCTACCATCACGCGATGCGAGCCATCAACAATGGCGAGCCGGTGAAGTTCAAGTTCTTTTCCGACATCATCCCGCATTCGCCCCTGTGCCTCTACGTTGTCGAAAAATCGTCCAATCCGAATACGGCGCGCCTGTTCTCGGCGTGGTTCGTCACCGAGGGTCTAGCCATCGCCGCAGAGCACGAGCCCATTCCGTCGCTGAGAAACAAGGATTCTGACTTTGCGAAGGCGGTAAGCGACCATCTGGCTGAGACAGGGGCCAAGGTCTCCAAGCCGGACTCGGCCAAGGGCATTGCGGATGTCATGGAGCTTCGCAAGGAACTGCAGTCGCTCATGACCGCAGCCCAATAGGCTCCCACGCAATTCGGCGGGCCGCGGCAACGCCGTGGCCCGTATTTCTGGACCAGGCGATGCTACAAATCCGCAATCTCGAGAAGCATTACCCGTCGAGCAGTTCCCGACCGGTGATGAAGGCCATAGACACGATCTCGTTCGACGTGGCGAAGGGTGATTTTTTCACCCTCCTGGGGCCAAGCGGCTGCGGGAAGACGACCACCCTGCAGTGTATCGCGGGGTTGGAGCAGCCAACGGGCGGCGAAATCCTGATGGGCGGCGACGTCGTCTACAGTTCGGCGAGCCGGACGATCGTGGCGCCGAACCGTCGCAATCTGGGCATGATCTTCCAGTCCTACGCGATCTGGCCGCACAAGACCGTTTTCGAGAATGTGGCATTTCCCCTCGTTCACGGTCAGCAGCGGGTCGGTCGTGAGGAGGTGCGTCGTCGTGTGATGGACGCGCTGGACTTAGTGAAACTCGCAGACCTTGCGGATCGACCGTCACCCTTCCTGAGCGGCGGGCAGCAGCAGCGCGTGGCGCTAGCGCGCGCCGTGGTGCACAGGCCGCGCCTCCTCTTGCTCGACGAGCCGCTGAGCAACCTCGATGCGAAACTTCGCGATGAGATGCGGGTCGAACTCCGGCGTCTGGTCAAGGAACTCGGCATTACCACGATCTTTGTCACGCATGATCAGATCGAGGCGATGGCGATGTCCGATCAGATCGTCCTCATGCGCTCTGGCAAGATCGTCCAGCGCGGCACGCCGCGGGAACTTTATCTTTCTCCGAGAGATGCCTTTACCGCCGCGTTCATGGGACGGAGCAATCTTGTTCCTGCAGAAATTGTCGCCGGCGCGAACGGGCGCATCGTCCGATCGCCGCTCGGAGAGTTCGAATGCGAGATCGATCCGGCGCTTTTGCCGGGACACTCGGCCTACCTGGTTTTCCGCCAGCAGGCCGCAGAACTCCTCGGCCCGCAATCCATGCCCGCGGCGAACACCTTCTCCTGCAAGGTGAGGGAAGTGCACTTCCTGGGAGACAACGTCGAACTCGACGTGACGACGAACGGTGTGGACTATCGGCTTCTTCTCGACCCCTATGGCGAGTTCCTGCCTGGGCAGGACTTGTGTCTCCGGATCCCCGGCGAAAGGCTGGTGGTCGTGCCTCGTGAAGATGGAGCGGGGCGTTGAGCGGGGCCACTTCTCCCAGGAGCGGCACATCGATCCAGGATGTCTTCCAGTACGGGCTGCTCGCCTTGCTGTTGGTCCTCGTCTTGGGTCCTTTGCTGGTGCTCCTCATAACCAGCGTCAGTCCGCCGGGAAGCGTACCGCTCACCGAATGGAATCTCACCCTCCAGAACTTCCGTGATATTCTCGCGCTTTCGGATACTTGGAAGATCGTACTCAACACCCTGCAGTTCGCTCTGGGGAGCGTGCTACTCGGCGGATTGATCGCGCTCTGCATCGCCTGGCTCACCGAGCGAACGGATATGCCGTTCAAGACGACGATCCGGGTGATCATGTTCTCGTGGATGGCGATCCCGCCGCTGGTCTTCGGCTACGGCTGGGTCCTCAGCATCAATCCGAGCAACGGCGTTGCCAACAACGTCGCCAAAGCGCTGTTCGACATTACCTGGTCTCCGTTCTCGCCCTATTCGATGTCTGCGCTCATCGTCATCAGCGCGCTTGGACTGACGCCCACCGCGTTCGTGATGATAAGCGGCTTGCTGCGTAACATGGACCCCGTGCTGGAGCAGGCGGGCCAGGTCTTGGGTGCGAAGCGCTGGACGGTTCTGCGCACGATCACCTTGCCGCTGATGACGCCCGGCATGCTGGCCGTGGGAATGTACCTCATCATGGGCATGGTGCAGACATTCGACCTGCCGCTGATCATCGGCCTGTCGGCACGGATTCCGGTGCTCAGCACCCGCATCTATACGCTTGCCTCGCCAGAAGTCGGAACACTGCCAAACTATGGGCTGGCTGCGGCTTTCGGTGTCTTCCTGCTCGTGATCGCGATGATCATGATGCTGTTCTACTTCCGGGCGACCCGTATCAGCGAACGTTTCCGCGTGGTCACCGGCAAGGCATACCGACCGCGGCCGGTCAGGCTGGGCGGCTTCCGCTACGCCGCCCTCGCACTCGTGCTTGCCTATGTGCTGGTGATGCTGATGCCGGTGCTGACCCTATTGTGGGCAAGCTTGCTGCCCTTCTATCAAGCACCGTCGATGGCTGCCTTGGAGAAGGTCTCCCTGGCATCGTACGAGCGGATCCTGTCGAGTTCGATGGTGTTGCGATCCATCGCCAACACAGCGGTACTGATGATCCTCAGCGCGACGGCCGTGATGGTGATCTGCTTCTTCGTGAGTTGGTTCTCCGTACGCCGTCGCAGCGCGGGGAGTCGTTGGATCGACACGCTTTCGTTCGCGCCTGTCGCCGTGCCGCCAATCGTGATGGCGATCGCCGTCTTGCTGCTCTATCTGCGGACACCCCTCTACGGGACGATATGGATCCTGCTGATCGGTCACGTTTCCGTCTACATCGCCTTTGGATCGCGGACCATGACGAGCGCCATGCTCCAGTTGCACAAGGAACTGGAGGACGCCGCGCTGATCAGCGGTGCGGGATGGCTGACCAGTCTCAGGACGGTGGTGTTTCCGCTGTTGAAGGGCCAAGTCATGAACGGATGGCTCTGGGTGCTCGCCCACAGCGCCCGTGATCTGACCTTCCCCCTGATCATGCTCAGTACAAGCAACGTGGTCGCTGCGTCGGCGATCTGGACGATGTGGGACTATCCGGATCTCCCTGGCGCAGCCGCGCTGGCCGTCCTGCTCGTGGTGGCCATGATGGCATTCGTCATACCCCTGCAGCTGATTTCGGCACGTCGGCAGGACGCCTGACCGGCGCTGCCATCCACTGCCATTCGAAACCTGGAGACAATCGTGAGCCGGACTTGGGATGCGACCGAACCTCTGGTCGCTGATACGAACTGGGGCCGTCTTCCCGACGGCTGGGACTATGTCGAGGTGGCCGGCGTCGGCGTCGATGTGGCCGACAATGTCTACGTCTTCAACCGCGGCGAACATCCCGTCATCGTCTTTGACCGAGAGGGAAATTTCCTGCGGTCGTGGGGCGAGGGCGTTTTTTCGAGGCCACATGGGCTGCATGTCGGCCATGATGGCATGGTGTACTGTACCGACGAGGGCGACCACACGGTTCGCAAGTGCACACCGGAAGGCCGCGTGCTGCTCGAGATAGGGCTTCCGAACCAGCCTTCGCCCCACATGAGCGGTCTTCCGTTCAACCGCTGCACGCATACAGCACTCTCACCGGAAGGTGATATCTATGTCTCCGACGGTTATGGCAATGCGTGCGTCCACAAATACGCCCAGGAGGGAAAGCACCTCTTCTCTTGGGGGGCTCCAGGGATCGAGCCCGGCAATTTCAATGTTGCCCACAACATCGTGTGCGACGATCTCGGCATCGTTTACGTCGCCGATCGCGAAAACCACCGCGTCCAGCGGTTCGATGGCAATGGCCGCTATCTCGGGCAATGGAACAATATCCACCGGCCCTGCGCGTTGTGCGCGACGCGAGGGAGCAATCCGGTGTTTATCGTGGGCGAGCTTGGACCATCCATGCCGGTCAACGTGAGGACGCCAAATCTCGGTCTGCGGGTAAGCGTCCTCGATCAAGACGGCAATACCATAGAACGCTTTGGCAAGGGTGTCCCGGGGCGAGGGCCTGAACATTTCATCGCGCCACATGGCATAGCGGTCGACTCACGGGGCACCATCTACGTCGGTGAGGTCGCGGCAGCGGCCTGGCCCCGATACAACCCCGGAACACCCAAACCCGACGACCTGGTTCTGCTGCGCCGTTTGCTGCGCAAGACCTGACCGATATTCAAACTGGAGTGATTGAGATGACGTTCAAGTCAGGCGCTCAGCTGCTTGTCGACGTGCTGACGGCGAACGGTGTGGACCGCGTGTTCTGCGTGCCGGGGGAGAGCTATCTCGCCGTCCTGGACGCGCTCCATGACACGCGGGAGATAGAGACCGTCGTCTGCCGCCACGAGGGCGGCGTTGCCATGATGGCCGAGGCTGATGGCAAGCTCACCGGTCGTCCCGGCATCGCCTTCGTGACACGCGGACCCGGAGCGACAAACGCAACGGCGGGCTTGCACGTGGCGATGCAGGATTCGACACCCATGGTTCTCTTCATCGGCCAGATTGCACGCGCTTCGCGCGAACGCGAAGCATTCCAGGAGCTAGATTACAGGCGAATGCTCGGGCAACTGTCGAAACTGACGATAGAGATCGACAGCGCCGAACGGGTTCCCGAGATTGTCGGTCGCGCCTTTCGAACTGCGACATCAGGCCGGCCCGGCCCGGTCGTCATCGTCCTGCCCGAGGACATGCTGGAGGAGAGCGTAGAGGCAGTTGATTTGCTGCCGAATGCGCCCGTCGAGATTTATCCCTCGCTGGATCAACTGGCGGAACTCGACCGCATGATCGAAGTCTCCGAGAGGCCTTTGCTGCTTGTGGGAGGATCTCGCTGGGATGCGTCGGCTCGCGAGTCTCTGCAGCTATGGGCCGCGGCCCGCGAGCTTCCGGTGGTTACCGCCTTCAGGCGGCAGGATCGCTTTGACAACACCAACCCTTGCTATGTCGGTGATATGGGAATCGGGACCAACCCCGATCTTCTGGCCTACCTGGCCTCGGTCGATCTCCTGGTTGTTGTCGGCGCGCGGCTGGACGATCTGACGACCGCCGGCTATTCGAGGCTCGCCGTTCCGACGCCAGGACAGAAGATCGTCCACGTATTTCCAAGCGCCGAGGAACTGGGCAAGGTCTACCGCACCAATCTCGCGATCGTCGCGACACCGCGGGGTTTTGCCGCTATGCTGCCAAACAGCGGCGCCGGGAAGCTTTCCAGGGCGACTGAGACCGCGAGACTTCGCGCGTCCTATGAAAAGTGGCAGCAACCTTTGCCTGCTCCTGGGACAGTAAACATGTCCGAAATCGTCAGTGAGTTCCGCAAGCAACTCCCGCACGATGCAATCATCACGAACGGTGCAGGGAATTTCGCGACGTGGGTGCACCGTTTTCACCGCTTCGAGGCGTTGGGCAGCCAGCTTGCGCCGACCAGTGGTTCGATGGGGTATGGCCTGCCGGCCGCGGTGGCCGCGAAACTTCGATTCAAGGATCGGACCGTTGTCTGCGTCGCCGGCGACGGCGATTTTCAGATGACCTGTCAGGAGTTTGGCACCGCCGCACAGGCCGGGGCGAACATCATCTGTGTCGTCGTGGATAATGCCATGTACGGCACCATCCGGATGCATCAGGAGAGGGAGTATCCGGGCCGCGTTCAGGCCACGGGTCTCGAAAACCCCGATTTCGCGATGATTGCGAAAGCATACGGATGTTTCGGGGAAACCGTCGTGTCGACCGATCAGTTTTTTCCCGCTCTGACGCGTGCAATGGATGCCGGTCGCCCGGCACTTTTGCATGTGATCGTCGATCCTGAGGCCTTGACCCCTGCGCAGACACTTTCCGCGATTAGGTCGCAGACCGCAACTCGGACACCATGATCGCCATAGCCCGGTCCCAGACGATGCTTCAACTGCTGCCGAAGGGCGATGCTCGACTGGAAACACGCCAGACATCGTTTGGTCGAAACGCATGTCGGCAGGCGCGGCGTGCGCGACGAGCACACCTATCAACACTGCGCTACGTCCCCGCGGAGTTCGCCGTCCCCCTTGTCGAAGAAGGAGTTTTCCGCGCCGCGCTGCTCACTGCGCGCACATCAGCAACGCGCCGCATTTTTGCACCGGATGGCGGAGCGGGAAAGAGGCATGAATCGCTCCGAGCTTGCCGCGATGTTGCGCGAACGGGCTGCGGAGCATCAAACAGACGCAGATGTGATCGAACGCATCCCGGAAAGCAGGGGGTGACGGTAGCAGACAATGGCGCGATCGAAAAAAAGACGACGGAACCGGAGTCGCCCACTGAGTCACCCGGGGATGTCGAGAGACGGGACGCCAACCATCCGATGATCGGCAAAGGGGCTTCGGCGGGCGGCATAGCCGCACTCCAGAGATTCTTCCCCGAGGTTCCTGCCGACAGTGGATTCGCATATGTGGTGATCCAGCATCTGGACGCCGAACACGATACGAAATCGCATCGCATTCTGACGGGCGCAGGGCGTCCGCACGCACGAATGCAATAAGATCATTACTGGCATTCAGGCGCGCCGGTAGACCGCGACTTTTCGCCTTCGCTCGTCTCTGAATCCAGGCCCGTCGCCGTAAACGGATCCTCCACCCTCTCCCTCCTTTCGACGGTTGACGCGAAGCGCCTGCACCCGACCCGCACAAAGGAAGAGCCGCCATCAGCTTAATTGGCCCGTTCGGCTGACCAACACCCCGCCACGCCATCAAACTCGTCTGAACCAGCTACGCCTGCGCAAAAACCCAGTCCGTTCACCGCGAGCGCGACACAGACACGATCATCACGGCGCCTGCGACAACGACCCGGCATTGCTGCGCCAACAACGGCGATCTGCGCCACCCCCGGCTCCAAGCGACTCTGCGAGAAAACCCCCGCTTTCATGGGACCGATCCTCGGTTTGGGATCTGGCCTTTCGATCAACCCGTGAAGGGTCCGCTACGCAAGCGTGCGGCCGTGCGCTGAAACGCTTCGGTGATCGCGTCCCGCCCCAAACAACTCGGGTCCCGTCAAGCGGGGAATGGTTCCCCGCCCAGAATGGGAGCCGGAAGATGTCACAGAACCTCGCCCTGGCGCAGCAGTACGCCTACACGCTCGCCCTCACGCTGATGACCTGCGTCACGCTCTTTCGCAGTGAACTGGGGTTCAGCGTCGTGACGTCGGACGAGTTCGACGGCGATCCCGCCAGCGTCATCTGCGAATACGATCCGTACGCCTGATGGCCCCTCTACCGGCTGCGCCCCGGGCGCAGCCGGGCCCTTTCGCCCCAACCGCCCGACACAAAGGAGACCGTCATGTCGCTCTGCTATTTCGTCTACGAGCCGGCCACCGGCAACCACGGCGAGGAAATCCCGGCCTTCACCATCTATCTCGACGGCGAAGCCATCGCCTTCACCAACCCGCGCCAGTCGCGCGAAGAACAACACGGCGTCGCGATGCTGTTCCTCGCCGCCCATCTCCTCCTCGTCCAGTCGGCCGAACAGGACACCGGCTGATCATCGCCGGCGCTGGCGCGCCCCGCCGGCGTCAAGAGTGA
Source organism: Mesorhizobium shangrilense (assembly GCF_028826155.1). Lineage (NCBI taxonomy): Bacteria > Pseudomonadati > Pseudomonadota > Alphaproteobacteria > Hyphomicrobiales > Phyllobacteriaceae > Arvimicrobium > Arvimicrobium flavum. The sequence continues at coordinate 40,635 of NZ_JAQGPN010000002.1, read as the reverse complement.
GAGGAAAAGTCCGTTCATCGGATGACGTATGCGAGCCGAGAGAGTATAACGGCAAAGCTTCTACATCTGTACGGCTCTCTCCTTCCCGCATCACCGTTGTTGCTTTTCGCCTGTCGTGATTCAACAAGGGAGAATTTCGATGCACACGCTGAAAGCCGCCGCCATTGCTGCGATTGCCGCCGGGTTGTTCATTGCGGCCCAGCCCGCTTACGCCATCACCGGCAGCGAGTACACCGCCCGAACCCCAACTGAGCAAACCGCCTACAGCATCGGCATTGCCGATATGGCCGCCCAGCTGTTCATCCGCATGGGCGATCCTGAACGCGCCGACTGCATTATCCGTTGGCTCGAGACAGCTGACAGCGTCAAAGACGTCGATTTCGCCATGCAGAAAAACCCCAACATACAAGCCGCTGCGGTGATGGAGGCGCTGATGAAAAAGCGCTGTGGCGAATACAAATAGCGGCTACATACCGAATTTAGGCACCCCGCGCGGTGCTCCCGCAGCCGGGGCCTCTCTTTCCACGCTCGTACCTGTCAGATCGATCGCGTCGTCCGCCGGCGCCGCGTGCGCTTGCTTCGCGATTCCGTCGTCGCGCGTAGCGGTCTGCTTCTCCGACAACAGCTCCGCCGCGTCGCGTTTCGCGCGCATCTCTTTCACCGTTTCGGGCACGCTTTCCTCGTAATCCCGCTCTGCCTCTTCCAACTCGTCCTGCGTCATCTCTCCGCCCGCGACCCTGGCCTTCAGCTCTTCGCGGTACGCGTCCCACTCCGCCAGCGCCGCCTTCTCCGCCACAAGGGCCCCTCGCTCATCTCCGACCGCCTTCCAGCGTTCCGAGCTATATCCAGCCCTGAGCTCATCCCCCCGCTCCTCCAGCAACCTCTCCGCTTCTGCCTCCGGCAGCTTCTCCCCATCTTCGGTAAAGATCGATTTCCCGTCCTCGCTGAGGAACACGGCCCGGCCGTCCGGCAGCTTCACCGCACGCTCGACCATCGCCAGCCGCTCCTGCTCCAGCTCGGCCAGGCGCTTGTCGATCTTCGCCATCGCCAGACGCGACGCCTCCGCGTCCTCGTCGAAGCGCGCGATCATCCGCATCTGCGTCTCGTGATAGACGGCGGCCATCAGGAACACGATGTCCTCGGCGTCCTGACCCTCCTCGCGCCGGCGTCTCTCGTCATCCCGGCGACGGATATTGTCCGCCTCGTTCTTCTGCACCGCGTAGGACCGCGTCGTCGCCTGGCGCGCCACCAGCGTCGCCAGCGCCTGCGGCGACAGCGCCTTGACATTGAACTCGTCGAAAATCGTCAGCGCCATCCCATACCCCCCGATATGTATAAGGCCGTCAGGATATGTTATAACAACAGCAATATTACGTCAAATATACCGAAAAAAGCTCTCTACCAAAGCTTAATGAATATAAGTTACACTCATAATACATGAGAAGTATTACCAAAATTGTTGTTTTAGCAACCGTGGCGGCGGCTCTCCTTCTCGCCGCCCCGGCCCGCGCCGCCTGCACCGCCCCGGCCGGCGACGCCGGCATGATCGCCTTCGGCGCCGACACCGCCGTCCTCGCATATTGCAACGGCAGCCAGTGGGTCGGTTTTCCGCGCCACGGCGGCACCGCGCCGGTCTGCACGACCATCAGCCCCTGGACAGCGCGCGCGGCCGCGCAGCAGAACCTCTGGACCGGCGTCGCCTACGGCAACGGCGTCTTCGTCGCCGTCGCCGAGGACGGCACCCACCAGATCATGACCTCCGCCGACGGCGGCAAAACCTGGACACCGCGTCTCGCGCCCGAAAACCGCAACTGGGCCGCCATCACCTACGCCAACGGCCAGTTCATCGTCGCCGCCAACGCCAGCAACCGCATGCTGCGCTCCCCCGACGGCATCAACTGGACCGTCTTCACCGGCAGCAACCCCAACGGGGCGTATTCGCTCACCTACGGCAACGGCGCCTATGTCGGCGTCACCCGCGAGCCGACCAACAACATCACCCGCTCGACCGACGGCATCACCTGGACGACCCATTCGTCGCCCGAGGCCAACGACTGGTTCGGCATCGCCTTCGGCAACGGCGTCTTCGCTGCCGTCACCACCACCGGCACCAACCAGGTCATGACCTCCCCGGACGGCATCACCTGGACGCCCCACGCGGTGACCGCCAAGCAGTGGCAGGGCATCGCCTTCGGCAACAACACTTTCGTCGCCGTCGCGCCCAACGGCCCCAACAACGTCATGACCTCGCCGGACGGCGCCACCTGGACGCCGCGCGTCGTACCGGGCGGCGGCTGGGACAGGATCACCTTCGGCAACGGCCTGTTCGTCGCCACCGACACCGGCTCCACCGCCACCATGTATTCGGCCGACGGCATCAGCTGGACCACCCGGACCGGCACCGAAGCCAATGACTGGAAAAGCCTCGCCTATGGCGGGGGCTCGTTCGTCGCCCTCGCGCGCACCGGCACCAACCGCGTCATGACCGCGCTGTGTCTCGGCCCCGGCTGCAGCAACCCGACCCGCGAAGCAGGGCACGTCCTCTACAATGGCGATCACCGCGTCCTGCAATGGTGCGACGGCGCCACCTGGCACGCCGCCGGTCCGGTCGATCCCGGCGGCCCCAACACCGGCTGCACCAATCCCACCAGAGACGCAGGCTACACCCTCTTCAACGACGCTCACTGCCAGCTGCAGTATTGCGACGGCACCGTCTGGCGCGGCGTTGGTTCCTCCAGCCCCTGCGCCTGCGCTTCAGGCACATGGACCGCCCACGCCACCCCCAGCCATTGGTGGACCGGCATCGCCTACGGCAACGGCACTTTCGTCGCCGTCGCCGACGACGGCCACGTCATGACCTCGCCCGATGGCATCATTTGGACCCTCCGCACGATCGAAGCCGGCTCCTGGAACGCCGTCACCTTCGGCAATGGTCAGTTCGTCGCCATCGCCTACCAGCACAACCGCGTCGCCACTTCGCCCGACGGCATCACCTGGACCGGCCATACGATCCCCGAGGCCAGCGGCTGGTCCTCCGTCACCTACGGCAACGGCATCTACGTCGCCGTCGCCCATGACGGCACCAACCGCACCATGCGCTCGACCGACGGCGTCACCTGGACCGCCCACCCGGCGGCCGAGGCCAACGACTGGTTTGCCGTCGCTTACGGCAACGGCGTCTTTGCCGCCGTCACCACCACCGGCACCAACCAGGTCATGACCTCGCCGGACGGCATCACCTGGACCGCCCGCGCCGCCTCCCACGCGCGCCAATGGCAGGGCATCGCCTTCGGCAACAACACCTTCGTCGCCGTCGCCCCCAACAGCACCGACCGCGCCATGACCTCACCAGACGGCATCACCTGGACGGCACAGACGCCGCCAGCGGCCAACGGCTGGGACACCATCAGCTTCGGCGGCGGCCAGTTCATCGCCGTCGATTCCGGCACCACGGCGGTCATCAAATCGCCCGACGGCATCACCTGGACGCCGATGACCGGCACCGAGGCCAACGCATGGGAGGCCATCGGTTACGGCGACAACACCTTCGTCGGCGTCGCCCGCAGCGGCACCAACCGCGTCATGCGGGCCAAGTGCGTCGCACCCTAGATCTCTCTCATTTTTTTGAGAAGGCAGGGTCCGCCAGCGGCCCGCCCACCAACCTCGCCGACTTTACATGCAATCATGCAAGCATGATTGCATTGTCGTCCACCTTCTATGCCTGCATTTGATCGTTAGGTATTGGCGGGTTGTTCATCGCCTGACACACCTCACCCTGTACGCGTTGGTCTTACTATTGACGTCCTGATTGCCGCCGGAAAATTGCTGGGTCCACACAAGGTTATTATTTTGCTCACTCGAAGACCAATAATAAGCGTTCTGGAAATCGGTGATATTCCCTGCTGCGTCGATCGTGTCCCGAACAGACCAAAGATAATATGCTTCCACTCGCGAGGGCAGATACCAATCGCTATGCCCGCCCGTTGCTAAATCCTTGCACAGTTTAAAAGCCGGAAAGGTCGTGCTGTTCGCCACCTGATTGGTGTTGGCTCGCCCGTCATCGACGGAATCCGTTGCAATGTCGTTCGCGCCGACCGTCGTCTTCCATTGGCTGGTCGTGCCCTGATCCGTCGTTGCGATGAATAAATTTTCATGGGTAATCGGGTGCCAGCCGGCGAAGACTGTGCCGTCGGCGCAGAGGTCGCCGATACTGACGCAGCCGGGCGGACCGGAGAGATTTTGCTCAAAAGGGACCCACGCTGACCCATTGCAGAATTCCCAGGCATCGGTCGAGGAGGTGAAGCGCAGCGCGCCATCCTGGGCGGCGCCGCAGGCAAGCGTCCCTTTGCCGATGATGGCCTCGCCGGCGACATGCAGCGGGGCCTGCGGGCTGGGCGTTCCGACGCCGACAGTCCCGGCGAAGTAGTTCGGATTGGCCGAGATCTGGTAGATGCCGTAGCGCGTCAGATCGGCGTCGTCGAGGTTGATGTAGACACCGTATGCGGTGCCGCCCGCGGCGGAGGCGTTGTCGTCGTCGACGACGACGCCGTAGCCGGTGTCGGTGTTGAACAGACGCAGCTGGGACGTAACGCCGAACGCCTTTTGCGCGGTGGCGTCGTTGCCGGTCCGCACGTTGGCGCTAATGCCGTAGGCCTCGTGCGCGGCGCCGGTGGCGCCGGCGTTGGCCGTCGCCGTCAGCGCGGAGACGCCGAGATAGCTGGCCGAGTTGCCCGTGCTGTAGGCCAGGAACTGGGCGTTTTCGCCCCAGCCGGTCGAGCCGGCCGCAAAGCCCTTGGTTACGTCGAACGCGGCTGTCGGGGCGAGGTTGCCGACGCCGACCGATCCGGTGGACATGAAGCGGATTTGCGACTGCCAGGTGGCGCCGTTGCAGCGAAGGATGTCGGCGACGCCGGAGGTTTCGGGACCGCCGCTGAGCCGGATATGGTCGAGCTGTCCGGCGACGCAGGCGTCGCCAGGCAGCGTTTCCTGCCCCGCCGCCGGCAGCGCCGCCACCAACGCGATAATCGACACCGCCACTGCGAGAAAGCCACGCACATTACTCATGGTGGCTCTCCGCACCGTCGGCAGCCGGATCCAGCCGGCCCGGGCCGACATCGGTAATCGCCCCGCCGTAGCCAATACTATCCCGCACCTGCAGACCGATCGCGTCAATGCGCGCGACCTCGCGCCCGTCGATCATGAACCGGAACGCCTTCGCCTCCTGGTCTTCGACGATCTCGACGCTCCCCGGCTTGCCGCCATCAGCAGCCATGCCAGCAGCACCCTCCCCCCACCCGGCCCGCGGCAGAGTCAAACAGATGCCCAGTAACCCGAAAAGAAACAAACGACGCATGCGCAATACCCCTCAAAAACATTCTAAAGCATAAACCCCCTATGATCATCTTACCTCGAAAAGCGGCGAATATTCCAGTAATTACAACGAGAAATACGAAAACCTTGCGAAAACAGCCCTATTTTCGATAATATCCGCGTAGATATACATACGACGACTTAGGGAGCGGACATGAAAAGCCCGGCAGACATCTTCCTCCGGAAGGTCCACAGCAAAAACACCGACGCGGCCACCGGCGTCACCCGCGAAATCTGGACGCAAGCCGGCCAGTACCATCGCGAAGACGGTCCCGCCTACATCGAACATGACCGCAACGGCGTCGTTCTCTATGAGAGCTGGTATCGCCATGGGGATCGCCATCGCGAAGGCGCTCCCGCCTTCCTCCTGCGCGACGCGACCACCGGCGTCGTCACCACCGAAGGCTGGTACGCCAACGGCGTCCTGCACCGCACCGACGGCGGCCCCGCCGCGATCGTCCGCGATCCCAACGGCACCACCACCTATCAAGCTTGGGCCGAGGCCGGCCAGTTTCACCGCAAGGACGCTCCGGCCAAGATCCTGACCCGATCCGACGGCGAGCTCCTGTCGGAGCAGTGGTTCACGCGCGGCCATCTCGACAAGGTCACCAACAGCCCGTCGAAACCGCCCGCTATCAACGGACCTGCGCCATGAGCCTGCTCATCGCCATATTCGAAAGCCTGTGCCCGCAATGGCGCACGACCGTCAAGGATCCCGAAACGGGGATGATTTACGACACATGGACAAAAGCCGGCCGATTGCACCGCGACGACGCACCGGCCAAAATCACTTGGCACGCCCCCAAAAAGGGCTCCCTCCCTCTCACCGTGGAATGGTATCGCCGCGGCCAACGTCACCGCGCCGACGGCCCCGCCATCATACAGTGGAACCCCAGCACAGAGGCGATCATCGACGAACGCTGGTACAAGAACGACCGGCTCCACCGCGACGACGGTCCTGCTCACACCTTGCGCGACGCAGCCGGGCGAACCCTTTCTGAGCTATGGCTCCGTCACGGCCAGATTCACCGCGACGGCGGACCGGCCTTCACCGTTCACGAGCCAGCGCTCGGCAGCGTCTCGCGCATGGTCTGGTACCAGAACGACCGCGTCCACCGCGACGGCGGCCCGGCCATCATCCACCAAAACCCAGCCACCGGCGAGACCGATGAACATTACTACCAATATGGCGCGCCGGCTCCGAACTGGGCCACGATCGGAAAAGGCAAACCCGCGCCACCCGGGCCCGCGCCATGATCCTCAAGGCTGTTTTCGACAGGCTCTTCCCCCACGATCCGCGAATTGCCGAAATCAAGAAACTCCTCGACCAGGCCATCGCCTCTCTCGATGAAGCCGAAAAGGGGCCGAAGCCCCCGAAGCCGACCACCCCCCGGCCAGCGCCCTGACTACGGCTTCAGCTGCGGCGCCGTCGCCGGGCTGCGTCCCGGCGGCGGCGACTGCGCCGGTCCCCGGCTAGCGCCGCCCGCCTCGCTCTCATTGCCCACCAACCGGTTATAGGCGTGGTCGTGCACCACCCGCATCAGCGCCGTCGCCCGCTCCGACCCGGCCACCTCGTCGGCCATTTCGAAACCGACCCGAAACACCGTCTCGGCCAGCAGCCCCCAGTCGGCAGCGCGACCGTCCTCGCGATCGAACAGGTCGATCATGAACTTGCGCACGATCGGCGCAGCCCCGTCGGCATCCGTCGGCCGCGGCGCCTTGGCCGGATAGCTCCGCCGCCGTTTCATCCGGCCCCCCTGCCGGCGTCTGCCTCGTCACCGCCCTTGCGTCTCACCCGCCCCGGCGGCTTTACCTCGATCTCCAGCTGATGCGCCCGCGCCAGCGCCCGGATCTGCTCCAGCGCCTCGCGCTTGCGTACCTTGTCACGCTGGCTCAACAGCGCTGCGCACTCATCCGCCAGCTCGCGCAACTGCTCGTCGCTCAATCCATCCACCTGCGGCAGACCGCCCCGCGCAAACTCCCCGCTCAGGGCGCTAGCCCCATTCTCCGCTGCAACATTCCCCGACATGAAAATCCTTTCTGTAACATTGCAACTATAGCAAGAATATATTACGGCGGTATTACCTAATATTAGCAAAGTCTGATCTGCATAATGCAATGAACGATAATTGCAAAACGCATAAAGCAGGGAAAATGTAGGCTGTTAATAAAGTGTACGCCGAAAATAAACTTAAGCGTTGCTTAAATCACGTCCGGTACAATGCAAGTATAACTGACGATCATCAGGGGGGATTGCATGACCGAGAACACGCCGAGTTGCGCCGACAAGATAAACAACGAGCGCCTGCAGGAACTGCGCAATCGCAACATCCCATTCGACCCGACACAAATCGCCGACGCGCGCGATCATATGGAACAGGCGGCGCTCGACCTACTCGACAAGCACCCCGACACACAGCGCCTGGTCAACGAATTCCTGACCCGGCTCCAGGAGCCGGATCTCGACGGGGCCAAACTCGTCTATGCCACCAACAACCTACTCGACCTCGGCGCACCTGAAATCCGGCAGCGCACCGACAGTCCCGAAGTCCAGAACCTGGCGATGATGAAGCACACGCTTGCCGCCGCCCACGACGTGCATCCCGCCGCGCATGACTGGGTCGAAGACACCGTCGGCCGCGCCCTCGACGTGACCCCGGCACTCAACATGGTGCTCAGCCGCTTCAGCCCCTGCTAGCTCACTCGCACACGAGCTGATCCAGTGCCCGCGCACCCGCCGCCGGCGCCGCACAACCGCGCTGCCTGACCGCCTCGAGCAGCGTCTGATTGTCGAAATCGTCCATCCCGACCGTGGCCTGGTGACCGCCGTTTTCGATGAAGACGACGCCCGACTCGAAATCGAACAAGTATTTCAACGGGCCCATGCGCAGCTCGCTCTGACCGCGGCCCACCACCGGCGCATCGATCGTCGCCTTGACCGCATCGACCCATTGCTGCTTGGCATGATTCATCACCCCGATCCCGGCGCTCGCCAGCGTCGCAAAAGTCACTGCCAGCCACGTCACGGCACCTACATTCACAATCCCCTCATAGTTCAGCCTTTGTCCCATCACGCCCTCCTGCGTCACTCCTCTATTGATAAAACTAACCCACCCGCGGCCGCAGCAATCCAGGCCGCGCCCCAGACGTCGCGGGCGCCGCCAACGCCGCCCGCGCCATCTCAACCGTCCCGCCTTCCTCGCCATTCGGCAGCCTGATCCCGCCCAAAACCTTCAGGTCGTCCGGCAACTCCCTAATCTGCGTTCCCCGGAGATCCAGCGACCGCGCCGACAAGCCGCTCGGCAGCTTCATCACCTTGGTGCAAGCCAGAACCAACCGACCGCCGACGCGCAGCCCTTCGGGCAGCGCCGCGACATCGGTCCCCCACAGATTCAGATCGCCGCCGACCTGCAGGTCATCCGGCAAAGCCGTGATCTCCGTCCCCCTCAAATCCGCCGCCCCGCCGATCCTCAGCCCGCGCGGCAACGCAGCGATCGCCGTTCCCTCCAGACTCAACCATTCCGCCGACAAATGCGCCGGCAGCTCGCGGACCGCACTCCGTCTCAGATCAATACCGCCGCTGACGATCAGCCCCCGCGGCAGCCGCTTAATCGCCGATCCGCCCAGATACAAATTGCCGTCCACCCGCAGATCCTCGGGCAGCGCGTCGATCTTCGTGTCATGCAACCAGAGCCCGCCTTTCCCGACATGCAACCCCCGCGGCAACGCCGATAGCGAATGCAGTTCGTGAGTCAGCGCGTCCTGGACAAACCCGCACCGCGCCGCCGCCGCCGTCACCTGCAACTGCCACTGTCTAACAAAGCTCCGCACCATCGGCAGATACCGGGCAACTGGCGCCACGTTCTGCTTGCCCAGACACTGCACCAGGCTGTTCTCCGCCGGATCCACCTCCAGCGTCACATGCGACAGGCCCTTGGCGTCACGCAGCGAATAGATGAGCTTGTATTGCGTTTCCACGCCTCGATCATAGCCGCCCCCACCAGCACAACTGCCCATCGCAGCGCTCTCACGATCAAGCGCCGCCGGCGTCAGCAGCTGGACGATCCGGTAGCCATTCGCAAAGGTCTGCACCGTCGCCTCGCCCTCGCCGTCAACATAAGGCGCGGCCGCCGCGTTGAAGGCAAACCGCCGCATGGCCTTATCCGCCTCCGCTTCGGCCTGCGCCAGCGACCCGATCTTCAGGAGCTTCCTCGGCCGGCCCTGCGCATCCACATCGCGCAGCCACGCCTCGTCGTGAGCCATCGCCGTCATGATCCAGCACGCAACACGGCCAACCCGGTCCGCCAGCCTGGCGTCGGGACGAAAACGATGCACCCCCACCCCGGCCTTCAACTGCTCGACCAGCCAGGTCGGCGCATCGACGGGCAATGACCTCAACGGAACCAGCCCGTCAGGCCCCTTGCGCAACGGGCGCTCCAGACAAGTGACGAGCAGCTCCGTCAGGGCGGCATCGCCGTCACAACATTGCAGAAGAAAAGATCTTATAGAACCGTCATCAAATACGTTGTAACCCACGCAATATTTCTGCCAGGCCGCAATGTCGGCAAGTCCGGCACCCGCAAGATACAAGTATTACGGAAAGACAGCAAACTTTTATTCTATCAGTCGCGCCCGGATCAATGAACGGTCGCGCGGCTGACAGCCCAGCACGTCACCAACCGACCGCCTTCGTCGACACAGGCCAGGCCCGCCAAGGCCCACAACCCGACCTCGTTCACCCGAGGATCTTCCAGATCCTCGGCGCCTTTCTCCCCTGTCCTTGTCTTCTCCCGATCCTTCTCCATCCGCCCTCCCTTTCCCCTTCCCCACATCATGCCCGAACGCCGCCCCTCCACCAGCAGAATTGCCCCGACACACCCCGGCATGCCTTCCCCCATTTCTTCCCTTAGCTCCCCCTTCAAGGGCAGGAGTCCGGCTCCGACCGGCGTCTCTTGACCTGCGCCCTGTTCTGGCCTGTTGGAACTTTCCATATTCGGTTGAAAGGCTTATGCCCGCCGCAACCGTAGGTTCATCTTTTTCTAACCTCTGCGTGCTAGTTTCACGATAGGGGGGGTTTCAAGATGTGCGCGGACTCGCCGCGCCATCTTGGCAAGGGGCCTCCGTAGCCGGCCCCGTTGCATCCCCGCAGGGCGCCCCGCCCAGCCCGTCGAGGGCAGGGGCAGGCGCCGGCAGCGTATCCCGCTGCACCGGACCAGGGGAGCATTCGCGCTCCCCATGGACCCCATCGACCAGAGCCGGGAGATTTGCCTCTCCCATCTGGACCGACCCATGCACCAGCCCTGCCCGGGCTGGACGCGGGCCAAGGGCCTCCGAGCCCTTTGGATACCTGGTCAGGGGATGGCGCTCCCCTGAACCTTCGCCCGTTGCCTGGCCCTTCGCGCGCGTATCTCTCTGTCTTTCTGGTGGCCCCTGCTGCGCTCCCGCCCTCTTGCACAGATGGCACTGGCGCGTGGCAGGGGCCACCAGACCCACCGCCCGACCAAGGAGGGGACATGACGAGCGGCACGGACACACGGCAACGCAGCATTTCGCTCTCGGCCCGCTTCAGCGACGAGGAAGCCGCGCTGGTGCGCGACAACGCCGACCAGGCCGGCGTCTCCGTCGCCTCGCTGATCCGCATGGCGCTGCTCGACGAACCCAGGGCGCGGGCGACCCGCCGGCCGGCGGCCGACACCACGCTTGTCGCCCGGCTGATCCGCGACCTCGGCCCCGTCGCTGACCAGCTGCGCCTCATCGCAGCCCACCCCGACGCCAAGCATCCCGACGATGCCCGCCTGTCCGCCGCCCTCGATCACCTCGCCGACATGAGCTTCCTCTGCCTGCAGGCGATGGGCCGCACCCCCCGGCCAGTCCGGCCCGCGCCTCAGCCCGTCGTTCTTGCCGAACCGCTCGTCGCCATCTGGCAACCGGCCGCCAACCCGCCCGAGGCCTGGCCCGAACCGACCGCGCCAACCGACGCGTCGATGCCGGCCGCGTCAACCGACACACCCAGCCCCAACCGGATGGCCTCGCCATGATCCTCAAAGGCTCACAGCGCACCGGCGCCACCGACCTTGCCGCCCATCTGATGAACGGCGTCGACAACGAAGACGTGTCGATCGCCGAGCTGCGCGGCACCACCGCGGCCGACCTGTTCGGGGCGTTCGCCGAATATGAAGCGACGGCGGCCGGCACCCGCTGCAAGGAGCCGTTCTACAGCCTGTCGATCAACCCGCCCGTGCGCGTCGACCGGGCCGCCTATTTCGCCGCCATCGAGCGCATCGAGCAGACGCTCAAGCTGTCCGGGCAGCCGCGTGCCGTCATCTTCCACGTCAAGGACGGCCGCGAGCACTGCCATGTCGTCTGGTCTCGCATCTATGCCGACGGCGACCGCCTCAAGTCGGTTCACATGAGCCACGACCATGCCAAGCTGACCGACCTATCGGTGCAGTTCTTCCGCGAGCTCGAGGTTCCCCTGCCCTTCGGCCTCCAGGCGTGGGCGGCCAAGAATCCGGACCGCCACACCCGTCCCGGGCAGGACTACACCCGCGCCGAAAAGATCCAGTCGGAAGCGACCGGCATGACCGTCAAGGAACGCCGCCAGATCCTGACCGAGGCGTTCCGCGGCTCCGACACGGCCGACGCCTTCCGCGCCGCGCTCGAGGCGGCCGGCTTCACGCTGGCGATCGGCGACAAGCGCGCCTTCGTCGTGCTCGACGACAACGCCGAGATCTTCAGCCTGGCCCGCCAGATCGACGGGGCCAGCAGCCGCGACGTCAAGGCCAAACTGACCAGCCTCGCCGGCGTCCCCGACGTGCAGAAAGCCAAAGCCATCCTCAAGGAACGCGCCGCCGTCCGCCTTGCCCGTCTCCACCAGCAGGCCGAAACCGACGCCGCCCGACTGCGCGCCGCAACCGACAAGCGCCGTCGCAAACACGCCCTGATGCTGCTTCTCGCCCGCCTCAAACAGGAGCTGCGGAACATCGAGGAGCGGCTCGCCCTCAAGGCCAGGCACAAGGCCGAATTCGAACACCTAATGCGGCTCCGCGACCGACCCTTACGCCGCATGCTGCGACGCCTTCCCGCCGTTGCCGCCATCATCCGCTACTACGAACGCCAGACCGACCTCGATCTCCTGCGCCGCCAGCGCGAGGAAGCCGAGGCGCTCCGCCGCCAGCAGGAACTCCGCGCCTGCCGCGACGACATCACCGACGCCTACCGCAGAAAACTCGAGCAGCGCGAAGACCGCGCCCAGGCCTTCCGGACGATGAGCCGAGCCATGCGCATGGCGGCTGTCGCCAACCGCGCCGCCCTGGCGGCCGGGCACATGACGCCCGACGACATTACCGACCTCGTCAACCCCGACCGGCTCAACCCCCGCGAATGGTATCGTCACTGCCGCCAGAACGGCCACGACATCACCGACCAGCACACGCCGGCCGTCAAATCCAACCACGACACCCGCGGCCACAAACGACAGGCTTTCACAGTCAACGCAACCGACATCGTCACCCGCCGGGAAAGCCCGAACGCGGCCCGCGACACGCGCGCGCCGCAACTCAGCGCGACCCACCACAGCGCCGTCGACCTGATCCGCAACGCCAAACTGACGATGCCCCGCGACGCCGCGCCCGTCGAGCCGCCGCCGTCCGACCCGCAAGACCCCAGCCGCCCGACGAAACGACCGAACAGCTGAACAACCGACAACCAGAGAGGACAGACCATGCCACGCAAGAAGACAACCGACGCCGCCGCCGACAAAAAACCGACGACCGCGCCCGCGCCAAAAACCAAGAAACAGCCCGCGCTGCTTGCCTACTACGTCCCCGACCGCGAAAAGCCGTACTGGACCAAGATCGGCGCGGCCTTCAGCCACGAGGACGGCAAGGGCATGACGCTCGACCTCGAACTGCTGCCGGCCAGCGGCGGCCGCATCGTGCTGCGCGAGCCGAAGGCGGAAACCGACAACGACAAATAGAACACCCGTTCGCGTCACCCAGGAAAAACTAGGCCACTTCAACAAGATAACATGCAGCGCACATAAAGTTTGCGTTGCATCGGGTCAATGAATTACATTGCGAGTATGGATGGTTATAGAAAAGGCGCAGAATAAGCAGGCGATTCATGGATGTAAAAACCAAATTTAATCTTGTCTCCATCGGGCTCATGGTCGGAATCGTTGCCGCTGTCTGGAATCCGCTCTGGGTCGATCCACAGGGCACCATCGACACAGCCACCCAGCATGGCCTCACCGACGTCCAGCCCCGCGGCTATTCCTGGTTCGGCTGCAACGCCGGCGACATGTGGAGAACCAAATTCACCGCCAAAACCGAGCAGGGCAAGGAGGTTTCCGGCACCATGTGCAGAACTTTCCATCTCCCGCCATCACTGCGCCTCGACCCAACGCCCGCTCGCTGATCTCCCATAGATCAAGCGCCTCACGCACAAAACCACCCCGCCTTGTCGGCACGACATTTGGCGACGTCATCGCTGGTGCGACACCCCACTCCGACCTGATCGGCACGCCCCTGCTCTCCCGACCGGAGGCTGATGAACGCAGGCAAGACCTGCGCCTCGCGCTCGACCAAGACAGTTGCGGTGTCGCGACCTGCCGCAAAGTGCGCCCTTTCTCTCACCGGCTCCGAAGCCGTTGCCCGGACCCCGTCCGGCACATCGAATACCATTACCGCCGCCACGCGACCGCGCGCCCATCGCCTATGTTCAGCACGACGCTCAGGACCATCCCGCCACATTCCTTCACCGCCGACTGCCTTGCCGCGTTGCCCCCGATGTCAGAACAGCCACCGCTCATTCCCCGTTTGTTTGTCGATGAACAGGCACCAGCGACAGCATCGCTGCCTCAAAACTATGGCGGATCATGCCGCAGACCGGCCGCAAGCGGCCTCCGCTCCTTGGCCCTCAATGACGGTTCGATTTTTTTTGGCAGGCGCGTGCCGCGCCGCTTCACCACAAAAAAAAATCGCCCTTCGTCATCCTCCACTGCGTTGCGGGCGAGTGAGGGCCGGAGCGGCCTGCTGCAACCGATCGCCATAGAGGCTGCGATGGTCGCGGTCCCTGAACAAACAAAGGAGAATGACAATGGCTAACATCGGCACTTTCGCAAAGGCAGAAGACGGCGTTTTCAGCGGCGCGATCAAGACCCTGGCGCTGAACACCAAGGCGAAGTTCGTCCCCATCGAGGCGACCGCCAACGGCCCCGACTACCGCGTCTACGCGGGCAACGTCGAAATCGGCGCCGCCTGGAAGCGCACCTCGCAGCAGGACCGCCCCTACGTCTCGGTCAAGCTGGACGACCCGAGCCTCCCGGCTCCCATCTACGCCACCCTGGTCGAAGACGAGCAGGACCAGCACAATCTCATCTGGAGCCGCTCGCAGCCCAAGTGAGATCCCGCTGACCCACCGCCCCGCCTTGTCGGCGGGGCGGTTTCTTTTTTGCTTTCCGCATCGCTCTTCTCCGCCGACATACGCACGCGCCGGCACAGCCGGAACAATGTTGCCGAAAACCTGCACAATCTTTCCGTCGCCGCAGAACAACGCGACCACCATGCCGCCTCAGCGCCGGTCCGCTCTGTCACCGCGCCATTCTCCCCGGTTTTTCCTCTCCTTGAACCTGCACGCCATCGACGCCTTCACCCTTGCCGATCATGCGGCAGGCCGGCCAAGGCCTCCGTTCCTCCATCCCGCAATGACCCGTCGATTTTTTCCGGCAGGCGCGTGCCGCGCCGCACCACCACGGAAAAAATCGCCGTCGGTCATCCTCCACTGACGTTGCGGGCCTTCGGCTGCGGGCCGGATCGGCCTGCCGCAAACAATCGGCAAGGAGGCTGCGATGGCCGCAGTCTCAAAACAAAAACCAAGGAGAATGACATGGCTTGCGACGAACGCTTCACCGGCACGGAACACCCGGCCTACTGGTCAGACGTCGATGCGGCGCTGACGCGCCTGTTCGGCATCGACACCGCCGACGGGCTGCCTGACGAAGCCCTCTACGACTGATCGCCGAACGGCCCGGGTCAAACCGGGCCGTTCTTTTTTTGCGCTCAGAACGGCAGCTCCTCGTCGTCCTCCCATTCGCCGGGCTGAAGAAAGGAATGACTGCCGTCACGCAGCTTCGCCTGCTCGCCGCGCAGTTCATCCACGACAAGATGCCGGACGTAGTCCCGCGCGGCGCGGCGGTCGGCGGCGCTACCAAGATCAACTTCGAGCCGTCCGACCGGTAAGCCGCGCGCCTGCAGCGCGCTGACACAGCCGAGAAATCCCGCCAGCCGCGCCTCGTGCGACCGCAGATGAACGCTGGCGACGACACGCGCGTCGCCCGCCGGCTCCGGCATCGCCGCCGCCCACGCTTTCAGCTGCGGCAGGAACCGCTCGACCTGCGCGCGGCGCCTGGCCTTCGCCGCCGCCCCGGCGGCCTCTTCCGCTGCCCATCGTGCAGCGTCTCGGGCGGCCTCCTCGACCGTCGCCTCCGGAAACACCAGCGCAAAATCGAGGCCCTCATGCAACGTCGTCCGCCAGAAATCACGCGCGCCGGCACGATTGCTCCGGGCCCGCAACTGAGTCACGGCCTCGGCGGTCTCGTCGTCGACCTCTACCTTATACACGGGCATCGTCGCTCTCCCTCCCCGACCCCGGATGCCAACCCCAGTGCAGCCACGCCAGGCGATCCGTCAGACTGCGGCGCACGATGTCGCGCACATGCTGGCGCGCCAGCCGCAGATCATCGCGCTCGCTCATGTCGATCGACACGTCGACAGCCTCCGGATCGGCGCCATAACGCAGACGGCGCGCCTTCTCGAGCCAGACCGCGACGACGGCCAAGTCGGCCGCCACCGACACATCCAGACGCATATCGACAAAGCGCGGCTCACGCTTTCGACGCTCGCCCGGGCGACGGCCCAAAAACACATCCACCGCCCACGCGAGGTCAGCGCCCAGCTTCTGCTCGCGTGCGGCGCGCCGCTCGGCTTCGGCGGCCCGCACCTCCGCCTCGGTCGGCATGCGATCGTCATCATCCAACTCAGGCGGCTCGCGCGTCAGCCGGTCGATGCCGTCCCACAACACCGCCCGCCAGCGTTCAGCCTCGCTCCACTCCGGATGCGCGGCGAACAGCGCCTCGAGCTCGGCCGCGACGTCGTCGTCGACCTCTATTTCCAATACTCCCACCACCCGACCTCCTCGCGGTAGTCCGGATCCGGCATGTACTCGCTGCGCTTGAACGCCCGGTCGTAGTTCAGCTTCTTCAGGAGCAGCGGCGTCCTGCCCGAGCGCAAGATCAGCTGGCGGCCATCGTCGATCGACAGCGCCTCACCCAGCTCCTCCTCCTCGATCAGGTTGACCATGGTGCGGAACGTCTTGCCGTCCCGCACCTCCTCCACCGCCCGGCGCCCAAGCATCCTGGCGACCTCACGGGCCGTCTCGGTGTCGTTGACGCCGAACACCTGCACCGCCCCGGCATTGGCGAAAAAGCTCTGCCAGTTTTGCGGATAGAGCTCCTTCAGCTGGCTGATATTCTGCAGCATCGGCCACAGCCGCAGATTGTAACCGGCAAGCGCCCCCGACGCCTTGACCAGCGAGTCCAGACGGCCGAGCGCATAGAACTCGTCCATCAGCATGAGGATCGGAGTCTCGCTGCGGCCGCCCCGCGGCACCGCGCTCAAGGTCATGTTGACGAACATGCGCAGAAAGCGGCCATGGATCTTCAGCATCTCGGGCGGCAACACCAGATAGACCGACGTCGGCCGCTTCTTGAGGTCACCCATCACAAAGCTCGACCGCGTCAGCACCTGCCGCATAGCCGGCGCGTCGAGCCACGCGGTATGACGCAGGACCGTGGTCATCATCCCACCCAGCTCCTGATTGCCGGCCGACCGCACGAGCGTCGCCGCATTGCGCGGCATACCCCCCGCGGCGGTGCTGTCCATCATCCGCTTGAACATCTCGGCACGCCTGTCATCGGGCTGCACCAAACCCGCCCGGACATCCATCAAGGTCGGATTGTTGAACGTCTCGAGCACGAAGGCGATCACCCCGCCAATGATGATGCGCGCCGATTCCTCGAAATGCTTGGTGTTGCTGCCGCCCTCCCGCTCCGGCTCCACCAGCGCCTCGGCAAGCAGCTCGATGTCCTCGTTGGCGGTCAGGCTGTCGATATCGATATCCGCAAGCGGATTGAAGCCCGCGCCTTCGACGTCTTTGACGATGCCGAACGGGTCGACGACATGAACGTCCTGACCCAGCCAGTGCGTCAGGCGTCCTCCGCCTTGACCTCTGGCCAACGCGGTGACCGCAGCATTCGTGCCCTTCGGATCGATGATCAACGCCGACCCCGGCCACATCAGAAGATTGGGCATGATGGCGCTTCGCCCCTTGCCGCTACGCGACGAGGCGATGGTCAGAACGCCGCGCGGATCGCTGCTGCCAATCCGCGAGCGGTCATACATCGACCGGCCCAGAAACACGTCGCCCGGCTTATAGAGATCGTCCCATTCGTCGAGCAATCCGCCGAACGCCGCCGAACCGCCCTTGCCGAATTTTTCCGACCGACTCCACAGCCGCGACGTCTTGCTGCTTTCGGCCATCATCATCTTGAAGTCGTCGCTCTCCGACCAGTCGACCAGACGCGACACCAGCCAAAAACCCGGGACGCCCAGGACGACCGCCACCCATACGGGGGTGCCGCCGAAGACACTGTTGCGGTCGCCAAGAAACGGAAACCAGTCGGCGACGAAGATGGTGTCATCGGTCGGAAAATAAGGACCGAACAGGCCGCGCAACGCCAGTCCGAATGCCGCTGCAACGACGCCGGCGACAAGCAAAATAATGCCGTTACGCATCAGGCCGACCAGTAAAAAGCCCGCTACGAAACGGCCAACAACTGTCGGAACCCCACGCGCCAAAGAAGCCCCCCTTGCTCACGGATTTCTCATCATACGCGTTGCTTTGGCTCTTGTAACCACCGCCGAACGGAGGCACCTTACCCGTGACGTCAGGAGCGGGTAGCGAGATATGTTTTTGCTAGCAAAAACTCTCTCGCCACGGGGGCCCCGCCCCCTTTGGATTCCCCGGATCGGAGCACACTCGCCATGGCTCGCCCTTCCATGCCCGACCGCCAACGCCGCGACCACCAGGTCAACGTCCGCTTCACCTTCGACGAGATGCGCCGCATCCACGCCGCCGCGGATCGCGCCGGCCTGTCGGTCACCGACCTCGTCCGCCGCCGCTCCATGCGTGTCCGTGTTGTCGTGAAAAAATCGCGCGCGCTCGACGCACTCGCACTCGAGCAAGTCCGCAAGATCGGCATCAACCTGAACCAGGCCGTGCACGTCGCCAACGCCACCGGCGAGATCCCGCCGGAGCTCGCCCGCATCGCCGCCTATGTCGAGGACATCCTCATGCGGGAGGTCGATCTCGGTGGTCCCTAGAGTCGCCAAACGCGGCCGCAGCTTCAAAGGCGCCGGCCTCTACTACCTGCACGACAGACGAGCCCAGACGCGCGACCGCGTGCTGTTCACGATGACCGTCAATCTGCCGACCGACAATCCCGACAAGGCCTTCGGCTGGATGGCCTATACCGCCCTGCGCCAGGACGAGATCAAGCGCGCCGCCGGCGCGGTCGCCACCGGCCGCAAGCTCGTCAACTCGGTCTACTCCTACAGCCTCGCCTGGGCGCCGGACGAGACGCCGACCAAGGAAGAAATGCTCGAGGCAGCCTTTGCTTCGATGCACAAGCTCGGCCTCGCCAGCCACGAGGCGGTGCTGATCGCCCACAACGACACACCGCACCCGCACATCCACATCATCGCCAACCGCGTCCATCCGGCGACCGGACTCGCCGCCCCCCTTTCCAAAGACCATCTGGTGTTGTCTGAATGGGCCGAAGCCTACGAAAAGGCACAGGGCCTGATCCGCATCCAACGCCGCGTCGACAACAACGAGGAACGCCGCAGGGGGCGCTTCATGAAAGACAAGGACAGCGATGACACCGCCGCCTACCGCCGCTGGCAGAAACAGCGCGAGCGCGCCGCGGAAGAACAGCGGCGCCGCCAGCAGCAGGATCTGACCGAGGCACAAAAGCGCGAGCGCGACGAACTCGAGCGCAAAGCCCGCGACGAGATCGAAACGCTACGCAAGACGCAAAAGGAGGTGCAGCGCGCCGACTGGACCGATCTCTACAAACAGCAGAAGAAGGAACGCGACGCATTCGAGAAAGCGCAGCAGACGCCGTTCGGCCGGCTCCGCTACTGGCTCAACAACCGCGAAATCGATCGGTGGGGCCAGGCCGGCGAGGAGCGTCCGGCGATGGTCACGCGGGCATTCCAGGTGCTGTCTGACGGCAACATCATGCGCGATCAGGTCGCCGCCAAGGAGGTCCGCGAACGCCGCGAACTCGCGGTCAAGTTGAAAGCGATGACCGAGACCAAGATCAAGCCGCTCGCCGCGCAGCACGATCAAGCGCGCAAGGAGCTTGCCGATCGGCAGCTCGCCGCACGACAGGAGCAAACGCGGACCCAACAACAGCAGCGCGACGGCCAGGCGCGCATCGCGCGCCAAGGCAACGACCGTTCCGCTTTCGAATTCGATCAGGCGGCCAAGGGCGTCGTCCCGAAAAAGGAGCCGGAGCGCAACTTTCTCGACCGCATCGGCGAACGCAGTCCGAAGGGCAAAGACGTCTCCGCCGGCTTCGAACAGGCCGCCAAGGACGCCGCCCCGAAAAACGACCCGCAACGCAGCTTCCTCGACCGCATCGGCGAGCGCCAGCGTACCCCCGACCAGTCCCCATCACCCGCCGACAAAGACCCCGCCGCCCAGCCCGAAAACAAGCCCGCGCCGGAGGTCCCGCCCACCGATGATCCCAACATCTACGGCCAACGCGACAAGGGCCAGAGCACGACCAGGAACGACGACAGCCCAAATCAGAAACCCGACACTGCCGATGACTTCAAAGTCGAACGCGGCGACAAGGGCCTCGGCCGTGGCGGTCCAAGCCGCGACGACTAGCGCTCCCCGGCAAAGGAAGGAGCGGCGGCTGGCGACATCGCTATAGGGCAGCGTACAGGGATGGAGCCGAAAGCTCACATTGTTCGCGTCGCGCCCGGCCCGCCGACATGCCGCGCACGCCAGATGCCTCTTCAGATTCTCGCTGCTCAGCTCGTAGTCGCGACCTACCCGCCGCCCCAAGCGAACGAGGTTCACCCTGGCATTGTGCCTGCAGTCCTGCGTCTCACAGTACGCGTGAATGCCGTAGCCAAGCGCCAGATGTATGCCGAGCGTATCGATGACCAGCGAATAGGTGATTTCGGGCAAGGGAAAAATGTCGTGCATGCCCGCCCTATTCCGCCTGCCAATCCCGCCGCTCAAAATACACAGCCTTGGCGCGCTCATCCTCCGCCGATGACACAGGATCGCCACGCTGATCAAGCAGTCATGATCAAAAGCGATCTCGACATCATCGGCACCCCGGATGCACTGGTGCTGGACGAAAGCAAATAGTTCGAGCCCTGCCCCATCTGCGGCCCAGGCTACGACACGCGGGACCTCGCCTAGATCATGCACCATGCGGAACCGCAGCACCGGTCGCTCTCGCAAGCAGACACGATACGCGTCGTCAGCGCCAGCAAACGCCGCTACTAGACGGCAGGCAAAATCCCCCGCATTCTAGGCCAGCCTGGACCAACAAACGTCGGGGGCAAACATGTGGCGAAAGATCTGGAAGGAAGCCGACCGCACCCTCACGATCCTTTTTTTCATCACACTTCCGTTCTTCCTGTATTTCGTCGCCACCGAAGCGTTCCGGGCGCAAACGCCGGAAGACATCTTCGACCTCTGCTATAATCATCAGATGAACGCGCCGAAAAGCGATCCGAAGTACAGCGCCGCCTATGCGCCGCTGCTCACCGCCATCCAGGACGACCTCGCCATCGACTGGCAACTCGCCCCTCCGTTCGGGTTCAAGGAGACGGCGCGGCCTGGCTCGCGGGCGCTCGCCAGATGCTCGGCTTCAACCTGAAGCGCCTGGCGCACAGAGCACGGTCCGGAAAGCTCGAAGGTGTTCGCCTCGAGGCCGGTACCTTCGTTGTCACGCCGCCGCCCGTGAGGTTCCCGCTGCAGCCGAGGAACTAAACTCGAAATCAGCGATATGTATCCGATGGTCGAGGTTCTGGCCCTGTTGAGGGAACTGTATGAATGGACCGGCTTCGCGGATGTGGGCGGCGTCGTTTGGATTCTGAAGGAGAACGACTTCTCAGCTCACGCATTTCCTCCCAGACGATCTGCAACTAGGGCGTTCCAGAAGGCGATACCAGGCTCTAGTGCAGCGTCGTTGAAATCATAGCCGGGATTGTGAAGGGGTTTGCTCGGCCCATTTCCGGATCGGATCATGGCACCAGGAACATGCTGAAGAAAAAAGGCGAAATCTTCTCCCGCCATTGTTGGCGGTAGCTCCGCATTGACCCGTCCTTGCCCCGATACCGCACTTGCAGCCCTCACGGCATTTGCCGTGCAGGCAAGCTCGTTCACGGTAACAGGGTAAAGCCGCTCGTAGACAACCTCAGCCGCTATTTCATGTGCAGCCGCGACGGATTCAGCCATGAGGCGCAACCGCTGCTCGATCAGCCCTCTAACGCCCTCATCAAGGCAACGACTGGTTCCAACGACCGTGACGGCCTCAGGCATCACGTTGAATGCGTTCCCGCCGCTAAGGCTAGTAAGCGAGAGAAGAGCCGGGCGGATCGCTTCCTTCCTCCGTGCCACGATCGTTTGCAGGCCCTGAACCAAGGCTCCCATCGCGACGATCACATCGTCGCAAAGATGAGGAGAGGCTGCGTGTCCACCTCGCCCTTTCAAGGTTACAGAAATCGAATCAATCGAAGCCATCGCTGGGCCTGCCGTTATTGCGAACGAGCCGACGTCCAGCCCCGGCAGATTGTGCATCCCGTAAACTTCATTCAGTGGAAATGCGTCGAGAAAGCCGTCGTCGATCATTCGTTTTGCACCGGCGCCGCCCTCTTCTGCCGGTTGAAAGATCAGTACCACGGTCCCCTCGAAGTCGCGATGTCGGGCTAGAACCCTCGCAGCACCAAGGAGGGTTGACGTATGTCCGTCATGCCCGCACGCGTGCATGAGTCCCTGCCTTTCCGACTGCCATTCGGCTCCTGTCGTTTCGGAGATAGGTAGCGCATCCATATCGGCCCTCAAACCAATCATGCGACCGCCGCCTTTACTTCCCCGGATAGTCGCGACAACGCCCGTTTCACCGAATTCGCGGCGAATCTCGTCACATCCGATCGCTGACAGTTCGTCGGCTACTTTTCCCGACGTGCGCGGCAGGTCGTAAAGAAGTTCCGGATGCCTGTGAAGGTCACGTCGAAGAACGGTCAGCTCAAGCAGATCGTCCCGGTTCAGCAGGTTTCCCTCAAGCATCCTTAGCCTCCGATTGAATTGCTCGCAGCTGGTTCTTTGTCCAGCCGCGTTGCGGGAACATCGCCGCGTCGTTGCAGCGCTCTCAAATTGCCGTCTCGTTGAACGGCACAGAGTTCCCCAAACTGTCGCGAGCACGAAGTCACAAACGGACCAACATTCGTCGCTTTGGTCTTAAAGGAGAAGGATGTGCTTTCTAAAGGTCGTAGTTATGTGAGCCAGCGTCATCGGTGCCTTTGGTACCGCACCGGTAGTCGCCGGGATTTAGGCCATAAGTGTCACGAAACACGCGTGCAAAATGACCGAAATGCGCGTAGCCCACCGCAGTGGCAACCTCGGCCACGGTTACGTTTTGGGCAAGAAGTTCGGCCGCTTTCTCCATACGGCGCTGCCGAAGCCACGATCGCACCGGCTGACCGGTCACTGCACGAAAGACGCCTTTGAAGCGGCTTGCGCTCATGTTGGCACGCTGTGCCAGAAGCTCCACCTTATGATCTGCGTCGAGCGTGCGCTCTAAATATATCCTCACGTCAGCAATACGCTCCCGGTCGGCGCGCCGCACGCGGTAGGTGCCGGCCACGACATCATCAATTCTGCGTATCGCAGAGAAGCTCTCGGCCAATGCCTTCAGCAACCGGGCTTGTTTGAGCAGGCCATCGACCCCGTCATCGCACATCTGTGTAGCCTGGCTCAGCTCGCGCGCAAGCTCCGGGCCCAGGGCGCGGTGAAGATGGACAAACCCGTTGCTCAGCGTATCGAGGGGGCCGAGATCGTGATCCTTAAGGAAACCTTGCGTGCGTATTGCTGGTACACTGAACAGAACGGAAAGCGAATTACTGCCTCCGCGCTCGAAGACCTCTTTTGTCCAGCTGTTTCTTGCGTAAAAGACCTGCAACTGGGTTCGACCGCCGTTTATGGTGTCCGACCCGTTTACCCTGTAACGACCGGTACCCGCCAACCGAAAATGCACATGCAATCCGGGCTGGTGCTGGAAAGAAAGCAACTGCGGCCGGGGGGACCTATAGGCCAGCGTGAGAACCGATACCGCGCCCAGATCCCGCGCGTGCATGATATCAAACTCGACACGACCGCCAAGCCGCGCTGAACCTGCCGCGAGGCACTCAGATTGATCAATAAGCACTGGTACGCTTCGGGTCGGTTCCATCAAAGCAGATTAGCAGAACCGTCACAGTGCCAAAACAAAACACGAGGACGGTCACTCGGAAGCGTCGCGATCTCGTGCGGTGCAGGTGCAGCTTAATTCCAGGTGATCATTGTTGACGCCGCTCGGCACGGACGGGACCGCTTCACACCTAGAACGACGCACGCAAGAAAGCGGGTCTATGATTGGCTCGCGTTACTTCGATCTCAATGAGTGGCCCTCTTTGGCAAACAGGCCAGCTGATTAGCGTACGCACCGGATAGGGCTCCTGGAATCGACGAGCATAACTCTCGTTGACGGCGGCGAAGTGCGCAATAATCGTTGAGAAACAGCACCACTTTGATAGCTTCTTCCACAGACGCGTTTCGTGCTTTCAACACCGCTTCTACATTGTCCAGGCAAAGTCGTGCCTGCGCCACGATACCTTCAGGCATCTCGCCTGACTCTTACGAGAACGCGGTGGATTCGGTTGATGGAAAGAGGTCCGGGTAGGCGTGCAGCGCAACTGCACCGCCGGTATGCAGGAAGATGACCTTTTCATCTGACGCGAAGCGGCCACGCCGGACTTCGCCGAGCAGCCCTGCAAACGCTTTAGCGGAATAGACGGGATCAAGCACCAAGCCCTCGGTCCTCGCAGCAAGCGTGAGGGCCTCCACCATCAACGGGGTTGGTTCGCCATATGCCGATCCGAGATATCCATCGACCATCTCGACCCGGTTGGCAGCGCTATCCTCGTTGACCGAGAGGATTTGTGCGAGCTCGCGGACCTGCCTTCTTACATCCTCGTGCAGGTCGTGCACGCGCGGCTTCAAGACATTCACGCCCAGGATGCGCGTGTCGCTGCCTTCGCGCTCAGCGCCGACACTAAGCCCAGCTTGCGTGGCACCAGACGACGATGCGTGCACGATTGCAGCAACCGGCTTACCCTTGTTCTCGCAAGCTATCTCGCAAAAGGCCTCGACATATCCCAAGGCGCCAATCGCCGAAGATCCACCATATGGCACGAGGTAGGGAGTACGCCCCGCAGATTTCAGACGCTCGACAAGATCAGAGGCGAATACGTCCACCTGGGCAGGTTCGACGCTGTGAATGTTGGCGCCGAACAGGCGATCCAAAAGAATATTTCCGCAGCTTGTATAGGCGACATCGTTTCGCGCCACGGCCGTCATCAGTATTGCCTCGCAGCGGAGGCCTGTCCGGGCAGCAGCTGCAGCTGTCTGTCGGACATGATTCGATTGCACCGCTCCAACCGTGATAACCGTATCGGCTCCTTCGGAGAGCGCTTGTCCGATCAGGAATTCGAGCTTGCGCGTCTTGTTTCCTCCGGTGGCAAGCCCAGTGCAATCGTCACGTTTGATCCATATCTCCGGTGCGTGCGGTCCAAGTGCATCGCGAAGTCTATCGAGCCGCTCAAATGGCGTGGGGAGATGAGCCAATCTGGTCCGCGGAAATGCAAGCGAACCAAGCTCCGACCGGTTCCTAAAATGCTGCTCCAACGCGCTTACCTCGATCTATGCTGTCACATCAGTGTCGCGCAAGACGGGGCAGTCAGGTAGTCAGGAGCGGTTCGAAGATGGGCGAATTGGGCTCGAATAGTCATTCGGGGCAGCTGGTGCGCGAATGGACCAACGCCATGGCCGCATCGGCGATGGCAGAAACACACACGATTGCGGGAATGCTCAGTTCTTGGGACCGTTGGTCTCGTTTCGGAGCTTTGGCAGAAAGGCAAAAATCGACACGCCGATTAGACAAAAGGAGGCGATCGCAAGACAGATCACATTAGCGTAGTTCATCCCGGCCGAGAGCGCGGCGTCACCAACCACACCGCTTCCCCACTGCGCGAAGGCGATTCCGGCAAAGGTAGCAAGGTTCACCAAGGAGAGCAGCCGACCCTCGCCACTGCGAATCGTTGTGCTTTTTGCAATGGAATAGATCTGAATGTTGATTGCCGACATCAGACCCAGCAGCAACACCAATGCGATGTCAGCGGCCATCCCAAGGGGTAGTTGAGCGCCAAGCAGGGCGCTTGATGCCGCGATCGCAATTCCAGCTGTGAGGACCGCCACGTTCAGGTTTGCACCACGACGGGCGATCCAGCCCATAAACATGGGGGAAAACGCGATTGCCAGGGAAAACACAAACGCGATGCCACCAGTTGCGTTAAGCGATAACTCGTACCGATCTCTGAAAAGCGGTACTATCCACAACGCGCGGATCGTCAGCACACTTGAATAGCTCACAAAGGCAACGGTCAAGAGGCCCCAAAGCGCAGGTTCACGGAGAAGCCGACGAGACCCCTTTGCTTGTGACAATGCGTTGGGCCGTTGGTTGGCATTGCACGCCGGTAAGATCGCCGTGGAAAGGATGAGGACCACTACGGTGGCAGAACCTAAAACGAAGAATGTCGCGGACCATGAGCAGACTGATACGAGCCACGCAAAGGGAGCCGACGTAGCTAGGATTCCAACGCTGCCAACGCTCATGACCATACCGATAAGGAACGGGAACGACTGTGGAGGCTCCGTACGGGCGATCTGCACCATCGCGCCCACCAATGCGGGCGCACACCCTGCCCCAAGCAACAGTTGTCCGGCATACAGCTCTTCAATAGAGCCTGCGTATGCCGAAACCAACGCTCCCAGGACGACTATCGTCAGAGCAAGCGTGAATACCGATCTCAGTGCAAAGCGGTCCAATGCAATCCCGCAGGGCAGCTGAAGCAAAGCGAATGAAATGTGGAATATCATTCCGATTTTCGCCAGCGCGGCTGGGCTGGCGTCAAACTCGTCGGCGAGCGCGGGCAAAATGATGCTCGGCAGCGTGCGAAACGCCTGGCTTAGTGCAAAAAATGATGCAAGTGCGGCAAACAGTGTTAGACGCCCTACAAGCTGGCGCGAGCCAATTATCTTCATTTGGTGTCTCCAATGGCTACCGCACCGTTGCCCGCACTTCAGCACGGCGAATACTTCCCTGCGTACCTCGTGCGCAAAGCACCCAATAGCAACACCTGCGCAAGCTGTTCCAGGAAGAGGCGATCCAGGTGGCGCGCGAGTGCGCAGGATTCGCGCTAGGCCGAGAGCAAAAAAAGGCGATCGCACGTGCGGCCCTCTTCGCGATCGGTTTGCTAGTCATGCACGCAATCGCGCTCGAGTCGGTCACTAAGCGGTCCTGTTTCCTTGTCTAGATGCGGTCATGCGCAAGCGATTCCTATCGAAACGAGCGTGTGGCATTAGAGGCTTACGCCATCCACCTTTTGGACCGTCAAACTATCGAGATCGATCGTAGGCACGCGGCCCCAGGCTATGCGTCCGACTACAAGCCCGCCGCTCTAGCACTGAAAAAAGATGACCCGTAGCGCTGCTCGTCTTCAACCGGCTCTGCGTTGATCCAATGTGCTCTTGATGAAACTCGCTGCTCAGCGGGTCTCACCGACTATTTTGTCGGTCGGCGACTTGCTGAGGGGAAGAGCGTAGGTTAGCCGGGCAGGCGCACCTCCTGGTGCGCCTGGTTTGTTCGATCGTGGACGCTATTGGCGCTTGCGAAGCCTTGGGTTCATCGCGTCATTGAGCCCATCTCCAATCAGGTTCAGGGCAAGGACGGTAAAGAATATGGCGATGCCGGGAATAGCCGTGACGTACCACGATGTTCGAAGGAGTGAGCGCCCCTCGCCAATAAGTCGCCCCCAGGTTGCTACATCTGGATCGGTCAGACCGAGAAATGACAGCGCACTTTCGAACAACACGGCGCCGGCTACCAGAAGCGAACTGAGAATAACCACCGGCGGCAGGGCGTTCGGCAACATTTCCCGAGTGGCAATTGCAAAATCGGACATTCCGACGGCCCGGCTTGCCTGAACGAAGTCGCGAGCTTTGATTGCAAGAAACTGGCCGCGTGTTTGCCGTGCAATGCCGGTCCACGTCACCAAACCGATGCCGATTAGGACGTTGTGCATCTTGGGTCCCAGGACAGTGACAATCACAATTAAGAAGATCAAGTTTGGGATGGTCTGAAAAATCTCGGTGAGGCGCATCAGCACCTTATCGACCACACCGCCATTGTAGCCTGCAATTGCCCCTATCACCACACCAATGAGCGTCGCCAGCAGGCTCGCACCCATCGAAATGAAGAGTACATTTTGTGCCCCGTAGGCCATGACGGCAGCGATGTCCCGGCCAAGCGCGTCACTTCCGAGCGGATAGCGCGGATCCGTGAATGGCCAAAGGCCCGGCCGGGTGACGATGCGAAGGGGATCGCTGGGATAAATCACCGGCGCAAGCAGCGCGGTCACGACAACGAGCGCTACGATGCCGCACCCGAATAGTGCGGCGCGGTTTCTGGAGAAGGCGAGGAACAGTTGGTTCATTTCGTTCGCGCTCTTTCAGACTTCGATCCTGGGATCGATCCAGACATAGAAAAGATCGACCAGAATGTTGGCTACGATGACGAGGAATGTTGAAAGGAACAGGATGCCGGTAACGATCGGTATGTCGCGCGCCTGAACGGCACTGAACAGCATTGATCCGATGCCTGGCCATGAGAATACGCTTTCGATCACGACCGAGCCCGCGAGTGCGGTGCCCACATTCAAACCCAACAGCGTGACGACTGGCAGGATCGCATTCGGCAGGATGTGCTTCAGCACAATCCGCCCGCCGCGTAGTCCTTTCGCCTCTGCGGTCTGCACGAAGTCCATTCCGTGCACTTCGAGAACTGATGCTCGCATTACGCGAGCAAACATCGATGCATAGAATAGCCCCAGCGCGAGAGTCGGAAGGATGAGGTGAAGCGCCACGTCGCACAAATAGCCGAGCATGCCATACTCCGCGCCAACGGTGACCATCCCTGAAACCGGGAGCCAGCCAAAGTTGACCGAAAAGACAACGATGAACATCAGGCCGACCCAGAAGCTCGGCGCTGCAAAAAACACTATCATGAGGACGGACAGAGCAGCGTCAGCCCAGGTACCAACGCGCAATGCCGCCAGAGTGCCCAGCGTCACGCCAACTATGAAGGCGAAAGTCAGGGCCAGGAAATTCAGCAGCAAGGTGGCCGGAAGGCGATCAAGAATCATCTCGATTACGGGCGCACCTTCGCGGAGCGAGAAACCGAAGTCGAACGTCAGGCTTCCAGCCAGATATGATAAATACTGCAGCCAGATGGGTTGATACAGACCGTATTCCCTGCGCAGGCGTTCAAGCTCACCTGGGTCCGCAAGATTGGTCTCAGCTGCATAAACGTCGACAATGTCGCCTGGAGCGAGCTGCAGCAGGAAAAAGGTCAGTGTAACCACACCGATAAGTACCGGGAGCGCGTTGAAAACGCGCAATAAAAGTGCATTTACGATTCGGATCATGTTGGTTTTTCAGAAAGTGCACGGTGGAGCAAAGCTCTCCATCCGCGCGTATTGTCTGTCCTCAGCTAGATGTCGCGGCCAACGTTGTCCCAGCTCGTTTGGCTCCACTGCGGGTTGTCTGCAACATTCTGCAGGTCCGAGCGGTATACGGTGAAGATCGTCGTTTCCGCGAGCGGAATCAGCGGCAGATCCTGCACGGCTAGATCCTGGAACTTGTCGATCGCTGCCCGGCGGGCATCTGCATCTCCCGTCGATAGCGCGGTTTCAATCGCTGCATCTAGCTCCGGGTTCATGTATCCCATCGTATTGCGGAAAGGTACGCCAGGGATGGCGGCCTTTGACCAGTACCAATCGAAGGTTGTGAGACCGGGGTCAGAAAAATGTGCCGAATTCGACAACGCGATGTCGTAGTCGTAGTCCTTGTAAACACGTGTAACCATGCCGCCAAAATCTGGTGTCACGAGATTTGTCTCGATACCGACGTCGGACAGCTGCTGGCGTACGACATCGCCGGCCTGGCGCGTCGCCGGGTACCAGGTGGCGCATACGAAATCGAGCGTTAACCGTATGCCGTTGGCACCGCGCGGATAACCGGCCACGTCGAGCATTGCCTCGGCCTTGGCCGGGTCGAACTCATAGGCCGGCAGCCCACGCTTGCGATAGACCGAGCCATTGGGCAGTGGGCCTGATACTGGCCGAGCATAGCCGAGATAGACAATGTCGATTAGCGCCCGCATGTCGAGCGCATGTGCGATGGCCTGGCGCACCTCCGATTTCCCGGTCGCCTCTCGGCGGGTGTTCAACTCCATGTGCAAGAACCCGGCGACCGCATCGTTTCCTTCAGACGTGACCGAAAGCCCTTCCATGGTCTTAAGCCGCTCGATGTCGCTCAACGGTACCGCATTGCGCACCGAGACATCTGCTTCGCCACTTTCCAGAACGGCGGCGACGTTGGCTTCACTCTTCTCGAAACGATAGAGAATACGGTCGGCGTAGGGGAATCCGTCGCGGTAATATCTCGGATTACGTTCATATATTAGGTACTGGCCGGCTTTCCACTCCTTGAACATAAACGGCCCGGTACCGACCGGCGCCTTATTTGCCGGATTGGCATGATAGTCGGTTCCTTCATAGATGTGCTTGGGTATTACCTGACCAAAGCCGGAGCTAATGGAGTTCATGAAAAACTCCGGCGAAACGGGTTCGCTCATCTTGAACACCACCGTCAGATCGTCAGGTGTTTCAACCGATGCGATCCGCCGGTACGCGACATTGCCCGACAGGGGCTTCCAGATTTCCAAAGCCGTGAATGCAACATCGGCCGACGTAAAGGGCTGACCATCATGCCAAGTCACGCCTTCTTGGAGTCTGACGGTGAACTCCAAGGCGTCTGCAGTGTTTCTCACCTCGG
This sequence comes from Mesorhizobium shangrilense, assembly GCF_028826155.1. NCBI lineage: Bacteria > Pseudomonadati > Pseudomonadota > Alphaproteobacteria > Hyphomicrobiales > Phyllobacteriaceae > Arvimicrobium > Arvimicrobium flavum. The sequence goes on along the minus strand of NZ_JAQGPN010000002.1, from coordinate 9,903 downwards.
TTCCGAGGCGCGGCTCGATGTCGGTGCCGTTGTGAAAAAAAAGTGAATCGTGCAACTTGGCCGAATGTTCTGCCACGGTCGAGCCGCCGCCCAGCGCACCGACCAGTGAGCGCGGTTCGATGTTGTGTACAACGGTAATCTCCCCGCCCAGCCTTGCGAGGGACGGGCGTGAGCCGAAGGCAGTCAGCGTGGCGATCGAGGAAGCGCCCAGCAAAAGTGATCTTCTGGCAATTCTGTAAGTCATCGGTTTCTCCTCCTAATCGTCTTGTCTTTGGATTGTGGATCTGAGCGGCCTATCCCTGCCCGGCACCGCCGACAGAAGTTCCCGGGTGTAGGCATGCTCCGGGTTTCCGAATACGGACGCTATGCTGCCCTGTTCGACAATGCGTCCGTCCTTCATGACGGCGACGCCTTCGCAGATGCCGGCTGCGAGCCGCAAGTCGTGAGTTATGAGCACAAGTGTCAGGCCCAGCTGTTTCTTCAGGTCTTTTAGAAGCTCAAGAACTTGCGCCTGTACCGAGACATCAAGTGCCGAAGTCGCTTCATCTGCGATGATGAGCTCGGGCTTCATGGCCAAAGCACGCGCTATGGCAATGCGCTGCCGCTGCCCCCCTGAAAACTCGTGCGGCCAGCGATCGATCGCCTCCGGCGGCAACCCGACCATGTCGAGCATTCGGGTCGCGATGTTGCGACCCTCGTCACGACTTGCGCCCATCGCAACAGGTCCGGCGGCGATCAGTTCGCAAGCGCGACGTCGTGGGTTCAACGATCCATATGGATCCTGGAAGATGATCTGAACCTTCTTCCTGAACTCGCGTCGTTCAGCATTAGATGTGCCGATCTCCTTGCCGCAAAACAAAACCTGCCCGGCATCATGCGGCAGGAGGCCGGCCAGTATGCGCCCGAGCGTCGTCTTACCAGAGCCGGATTCTCCGACAATTCCAAAGGTTTCCCCCTGTCGCACCTCCGTGGAGACATCGAACAGGACATGTTTTTCGATAGACTTGTTCGAGAACGTTCCTTGCGACACATACGTCTTTCTAATATTGCTGGCCTCAAGAATGCTCGGTCCCGACGGGCGCTCCTTGCCGGCCCCGTGCGCATGTGGTATCGCAGCGATGAGGTGTCTCGTGTAGGCATGCGTCGGCGCTTTCAGAACCTGATCACATGCCCCTTGCTCAATCAGTTTGCCGTGCTGCATGACGATCACACGATCGGCGATTTCGGAGACAACGCCGAAGTCGTGCGTAATGAACAGTATCCCCGTCCCGTGTCGCGCCTGCAGGGACTTGATCAGCGAGAGAATCTGCTTCTGCGTCGTCACATCGAGCGCCGTCGTTGGTTCATCAGCCAGCAGCACATCGGGGTCCAATGCCAACGCCATCGCGATCATGACACGCTGACGCTGACCACCGGAAAGCTGGTGCGGAAAGGCGTCGAGTGCCTTTTCGGGATTTGGTAGCCGAACCTCCTCGAACAGTTCAAGGACCCGCTTCCTGCGTTCACCCTGCGAACCTCGGCCGTGAGCGATCATTATCTCTTCGACCTGTTCGCCAACTCGCATTAGCGGATTGAGCGCGGTCATTGGCTCCTGAAAAATCATTGCGATTTTTGCGCCGCGGATCGAGCGCATGCGGCCTTTTGTGAGTCGAGTAAGCTCTTCCCCGTCGTAGAGTATGCGGCCGCCGGTGACGGAGAGCGCCTGCGACGAATACAGTGCAATTGGCGCGCGCGCGGTGAGGGTTTTGCCCGATCCTGACTCACCAACCAGACACAGAATTTCGTTTCTGTGAAGCGTCAGAGAGATGTCTTCGACGAGACGTTTTGTATGTCCACCGATCACCAGACCTATGCTGACGCCATCGAGCGTCAGTATGGGCTCGGACAAGTCGGGCTTAAGAACTGCGGATGCGACCATGGACTCAATCTTTCGGGGTCTCAGAACAAGGGGCCTGTCAGAAGCTATCTTGTCTCAGTTGCCGACCTTCTCGCTGATCCAACTGAAAAGTACCTGTTCAAATGCTTCGGGCTCTTCGAGCATCGGCGTGTGTCCGCTGTTGGCGAAGACCCGGACAGTTAAATCTCTGAAGTCTCCGCGAACGCGATCCCAGGTGGACAGTGCGGGGACGAGATAGTCCCACTTGCCTGCAAGCATGAGCACCGGCCTGTCGAACGAACCAAGGCCGGCCGCGATATTCAGTTCCGCGAATTCGATACCCCACATCTGATCGATTGCCGGAAGGTTGATAGGCACACCTTCCCAGAGCGGCCTCGCGTCATAGCTCGCATCGGCCCAGCTTCGTGCTCCCATCGCAAGCGTGAAGAGGAGGAAGCGATCCTGCGGATTCTTCTCAATTCTCATTCCGAGCTGAGCCATTTGGCCGGCCTCGATGGCCTGGCGTGCCGGCGCAACTAGTTCCGACCAATTACGTTCCGTTACAGCCCGATCTTCTTCGCTATTGCTCGGGCCGTGATTCATCAACACGACACCGGAAACGTTGTCAGCGTGGAGCTTCGCGTATTCGATTGCCATGAATCCGTGGCCCGAATGCCCCAACACAATGGGCGCTTCCCAGCCGATTTCGGTGCGCAAGGCCTCGATATCTCCGAGTACTTTTGCCAGCTTCACATCATCGACAGTTTGACCGGCGGGCGCCTCGACAAAACCACGATGGTCGATGAAGGCGATTTGCATTTTCTTCCGCAATTCGGGTGCGAAAGTTCGCTGATAGTAGGGAATACTACCGATGATGAGCAGACGGATGTCACCTTCACCCTCGACGCTGAAATTGAGCCGATAGCCGTCGCGTTCCACAAAGCCCGACCTCTCCGCGGCTTGCGACTGCGTTGCCGCGATCCCGGCGACCACGCCAATCGCTGCGGCATGGTCTCCCATTCTTGCTAGTTTCATGACGTTACACCTTTGCCGGCTGAAATGCCGGGCCGGTTCCGTACAAACGCGTTCCGGGCTGCAGGTTTTTGTAGGAAAGCTTCGAAGGGTCGAGCGTGACAGCGCCTGGGGCCCCCAGTTCGATGATCCGTGAAGACAGTTCCGTGAAGTCGGCGCGGTAGTGGTTTGTGCTTTTGACCGATACGATGCGGTGCTCTTCGGGCACCGCGCCAGTAATTGCAAAGCTCTCACGCTCGACGTACCAAGTCCGAACGCTGGTCACGACCACGCCAACGCCGTCGCAGACGAGCCAGGCCATTTTGCCGAGGTTTTGATCGGAGCCCGCCATCATGGGACCTTTGAGCCGAAAGACCCCATCGTGAAGGCCGGCCACACGGAACGACCGCACCAATGGCGCGTGTCCAGGCATGCCTTTGCCACCGAGCGGTATCTCAATGTCAGCTCCAAGGCCTGCAGCGTGAGCCGCCTTGGCGGCTTCAGGGTCGAACATAAGCCCAACCACGGCGTCCTTAGCCTTTGCCTTCAGGAGGCTCTCCAAAACCCAAATGGTGTCGGATGTCCCGCCTCCGCCCGCATTGTCTTGAACGTCGGCGAGAACAGTAACGCCCTCCGGCTGCCTCAGTGCTTCGGCCACAGCTTCGTCAGCGCTCGGGAGGGCTGCGTGAAACTCTGCTTCGCAGTCAAGAATCTCCTCGAGCATCGCATCAAGAGCACGGTCGAGTTTTTGTTGGTCGGCTCCAAAGCCATACAGGCTCGGCCTGCACTGGTTCACATCAGCTAACGTGAAACCCATCATGAAGGAGAGCTTCGCACCGTCGCCACACTCGGCCTCGTGGCGCGCGAGGCTGGCATAAAGCTCGCTGCAGGGGGAATTCATCGTGGTCTGACGGTGGATCGGCATTAGAAAGGGAATGCTCCTGAAGCCGCGCGCCTTGGGAGGAGCGTCCGACTTTAGTGCCAGGAATAGTTCGTATGCCCGTTCGCCTGTCTGGTACATGTCGACGTGTGGATAGGTCCGGTAGCCGACCAGACCGTCAGCAATCGTGATCATTTCCGGGGTTACGTTGCCGTGCAGATCGAGGGATGCAACCACGGGTACATTCGGACCGACATGACTTCGTACGCGACGAAGAATCTCCGCGTCGGCATCAGAGTGATGCTTAGCAACCATCGCACCGTGAAGATCCAGGATGACTCCATCGAGGCGCGTAGGATCCCCAATCCGCTCGATTAGCATCGCCGAAATGCGTTCGAAGCAATCCTCAGTGAGCTTGTTCGCTGGCGAAGCCGGCGCATGAATCAGCGGGACAAGCTCATGCCCGTCATCTCGGGCCCGCGCGCTTACGCCTCTCAGCGCTATGGTCTTCGGAGTGCGCTCGAATATCTCTTTGCCAACGGGAATTCCGTTGCCAAGCCAATCACCGAAGTCCTCGAATACCGTCGGAGCCGGCGCGAAGGTATTGGTTTCGTGGATAAATCCACCGATGGCTATTCGCATGCAACCACTCCAATTGACATGTGACTTCTCTACATTTATCCATTACAACATATCCAAATGCGACGAGGTGTCAAAAGAAAATGTCAAGGATGGAAAATTTGGATGGTGAAAGTGGGCCGGCTGTCGCGGAGGGGCTCACCGATCGGGCTTTTGCTCGGTTGCATGCTGCGATTCTTGGTGGAGAACTCCAACCTGGTACGTCGGTCGTCGAAATCGAATTGGTCGAGCGTTTTGGACTGACACGTGCTCCGGCACGCGCGGCAGTTTCGCGTCTCGTTCAGGAGGGCTGGCTGGTGGCTCAGTCCAGACGCAGAATTGTCGTACGTCCCATCACCCTGCGCGACGTACGCGAAGTGTTTGATCTGAGAATGCAGCTTGAACCCGAGGCGGCCAGACGCGCTGCAGGCCGAGTCGACGCCGATCTGCTAAACCAATTGGATGATCAGACGGCCGGCAACTACAACCCCAACGATCCTTCGGAAGAAGCGGAGTTCTTCAAGGCGAACGCGAAACTTCACGTTGCCATTGCGCGCGCGGCCGGCAATGCACGGGCCGCCATGCTGATAGAGAAGCTCCATGATGAAAGCCAGCGCATTTTGCGAGTTGGCATGCGCTACACCAACTGGAGCAGAAACTGGCAGCACGGACACCGGGATCTGATCGCAGCGCTGACCGATGGTGACGGCGAAAAGGCGGCAGAGATCGCGCTCCGTCAGCTCCAGAACTCAGAACGTGTCGTCATGGATGCCCTGAACGACATGTTTGATTCAGTCGCGCTCGGAGACCTCAGAAAATGATGTCGACGACCGATGCAATGGGTCGGCTGGACAAGTTCGACAGGATTGAGTTTGTCGAAGCGCCGACCCCACTGATAGAAGTTTCCTTGCCTGAGTTGGGTAGGCGTGGCCTGCGGCTTTTTCTCAAGAGAGAAGACCTTGGTCCTCTCGGGGGAGGAGGCAACAAACTTCGTAAGCTGGAGGTTGCGCTGGCATCCGCGCGAAATGCGGGCGTTGATACCGTTGTTACTTTCGGTGCCCTTCAATCCAATCATGCAAGGCTGACCGCCGCGGCAGCCGCGAAGCTAGGACTAAGGTGCGAACTCATACTCTCCGAGCGTGTAACTGGGCAGGGCCCTTCGTATGAGATCAGCGGCAATTTGCTACTCGCGGAACTTTTCGGTGCCACGATACATCGTCTCGACGCTGGCCTCGATGTGCTGGCATACAGCGAGCAGCTATCCCTACGATTGCGAGATTCCGGCCGGAATGTGCGCATTATCCCCTTTGGCGGCTCAGACCGAGACGGCGCGATAGGGATTGCACGCGTAGCAGTGGAAATCCACAAGCAGTTGGGCGCGCAGGAGATTTCTCCCGGCTCGATCATTACAGCTAGTGGAAGCGGCTCGACGCAGGCCGGCCTGGTTGTCGGAAGTGCGATGAGCTCAGCGACGACCACCGTTGTAGGCGTCAGCATTTTGCACCGGAGTCCAAACTTGAGGGAAATCGTTGCACCCCTTTGTGCTCAAGCGTTCCAGGCACTTGGAATCGCCGGAAACCACCCGCGGCTAGAATGCGACGATCGGTTTGTGGGTGCAGGCTATGGACTGACCTACGACGCCATGCTTGAGACAATAGCCCACTTTGCAAGGCAGACCGGAACCCTTCTTGATCCGGTGTACACAGGCAAGGCGATGCACTGCCTTTTAGCCCGCATTGCGGAGGGACGGCACGATAACGATGGCACCATCGTGTTCGTTCACACGGGAGGCATTCCAGGGGTATTCGCCTACGCCGAGGCCTTCAATACCATTCTGCGCGACAAGGAACTCGCCTCATGAGTAGTGACACGCCCGAAGAGCGTTCCCGGATTCTCCGCAGGGAAGTTCGAGAGTTTGCATCCGGAGCCGGATTTCGATCTGAAGTCGATTCCGGGGCATTCGACGCAGCCATCGACAAGATGGCTGTTCAGTTCGCCGAGAAGCACTCCGGCTTTGGAGCCGATCAGGCCTCCGCGGGAATTGTCGAGTATGTCGGCGAGGTTTTGGGAAGCTGGTTGGCTCTGAAAGATAAAGGTCTGGATGATGGTGCTGTGCGCGACGCGCTAGTGGGCGCGCTTTCGATCTGGGTTCGTGAGAACGCAGAAAGCTACGCCGAGGCGCGGCTGGGCATTAGGCGAGATCAGCCCGACCAAGCATTCGAAAACGCACGGGCGAATTTCAAGACGCGAGGAGAAGCGCGTTTTGGCAGCCAGTTTCGCTATCAGGTTGACGTGGCGGACGACAAACGCGCGCATTTCGGCATAACACGCTGCCTATTCAACGACCTATTGAGAGCAGCTGGATACCCGCAGGTCATCCCTGTCTTTTGCGCTATGGACATAGTGTGGGCACAGGAGGTGACCCATAAGCGGTACAATCTGGACTTCACACGACCCACCACATTGGCTGCGGGTGACGACAAATGTCGATTCCAGTTTGACCGACGCTAACGAGTGACAATCAACCGGCGAATTTTCTAAGCATCCAATACAAACTCATACCTCGTAAGGACGAATCGTCTCCTACTAGGCAGGCAACACGTTCGAGCGGAAAAGCCGACTTTGCCAGTCGTCGCGAAATGTGATAGCGAAAACCCCACGATTTCAGTGGGTTCGATCCAAGATAGCGTCGCCTTAGGACTCATGAAGTTGCCTTCGGTAATCGGCATGAGCATAGCCGCAAATGACCTCGCTGCCCTGCACTACAGGCGCCACCGGCCGAGATCATTTCGTATGCGGTGTGGCTGAATTTCCGGTTTCCGCTCAGCCTGCGCCATGTCGAAGTTGCTCGCCGAACGCGGGATCGATGTCTCGTTCCAGACGGTGTCGGAGTAGGCCTCCAAGTTCGGGCGAGAATATGAACGGCGCATTCGTCGTCGATCCGCCAGCGGCTTTGCCGATAAATGGCATGGCATCCCTTCATCCAGCATGCCACCGAGTCTGTGCCACCCATGATCGCGCGCACCGAGGGTTCTTATGTCGGGACGTCTGACGGCAAGCGCACCCTCGATGCGATCTCGTCCTGGTGGGTCATCACCCACGGCCACAGGCATCCGCAAATCGTCGAGGCGATCCGTGACCCCACCGAAACGCTCGACCAGGTGATCTTCGCCGGCCTGACCCACGAGCCGGCAGAGCAGCTGGCGACGGCGCTGGTCGAGATGGCGCCTGCTGGCCTCGACTGCGTGTTCTATTCCGACAGCGGCTCGACTAGCGTCGAGGTGGCGCTGAAGATGGCTCGGCTTCCACCGCAACAATGGGTTGCCACGCTCGCGCGTCGTCGTCATGGAGCACAGCTACCACGGCGACACCATTGGCACGATGAGCGTCGGCGCGCGCGGGGTTCAACGCCGCCTACGACCCGCTGCTCTTCGAGGTCGACACCATCCCGTTCCCCGCGGCGGGACGCGAGCAGGAAACGCTCGACAGCTTCGAGGCGTTGACGCGCGACGAAAACGCCGCGGCACTGATCATCGAGCCGCTGGTGCTCGGCGCCGGCGGCATGCTGATGTACCCGACCTGGGTCCTGATCGAGCTCAAACGCATCGCCGAGAAATCGGGAACGCTGCTCATAGCCGACGAGGTGATGACCGGCTGGGGCGCATCGGGACGATGTTCGCCTGGGAACAGGCAGGGATATCACCGGACATCCTCTGCACGTAGAAGGACCTGACCGGCGGCTCGATGCCGCTGGCGGCGACGCTGGCACCCGACGCGGTATTCCGCGCGTATTTCTCCAGCGACCGCGCCAAGCCTTCTTCCATTCGAGCTCCTACACGGCGAATCGTATCGCCTGTGCGGCCGCGCTCGCCAATGTCGCGATCTGGCGCGACAAACCGGTGGCCGGGCGCATGGCGGCACTGTCGCGGATGTAAGCGCAAAAGGTCGCTCGGTTCCGCGACGATCCACCCTTCGAGAATCTGCGCACCGCGGGCACCATCGCCGCGCTCGACCTGCGCGTCGGCAAATCAGGCTATCTCGCCGAAGTTGGCCCGAAGTTGAGGGCGTTCTTCCTCGAACGCGGGCTGCTGGTCAGGCCGCTCGGCAACGTCATCTATGTATTGCCGCTCTACTGCGTGACATCAGGCGAACTCGACCGGCTCTACGATGCTGTCGATGAGGCCGCCGAATTGGCGGGCACCGGATGAGCCGCACCGCGCGCATAGCGGCTTCGGCCATCATGTCCCGAGCCGCAGGGTAGACAACGACGAGATCGAGGCGAATCTCGGTCTTAAGGCCGGCTGGATCGAAGGCCGCACCGGTATCCGTTCGCGCTTCTGGGCAGAGCCAAGCGACACACTGTCGGAACTCGCGGCCAAGGACGGCGAGATGGCGCTCGAGGCTGCCGGCATCGCGCGCGACGAAATCGGCCTGCTCTTCCTCGCCACCTCGATGCCTGACCACCTGCTGCCGCCAAGCGCGCCGCTGAAGGCCCGGCACGATCAGGCGCGCAAGGAACTCGCCGTTCGCCAGCTCGCCCCACGACAGGAGCAGACCCGGACCCAACAACAGCAGCGCGACGACCAGGCGCGCATCACCCGTCAAGGCAAAGACCGTTCCGCATTCGAATTCGATCAGGCGGCCAAGGGCGTCGGTCCGAAAAAAGAGCCCGAGCGCAGCTTCCTCGACCGCATCGGCGAGCGCCAGCGTTCCCCCGACGAGTCCGCATCACCCGCCAACAAAGACCCCGCCGCCCAACCCGAAAACAAGCCGGCGCCGGAGGTCACACCCACCGATGATCCCAACATCTACGGCCATCCCGACAAAGGCCAGAGCACGACCAAGAGCGACGACGGCCAAAAGCCCGACACTGCCGATGACTTCAAAGTCGACCGCGGCGACAAAGGCCTCGGCCGCGGCGGTCCGAGCCGCGACGATTAGCGCTGCCCGGCAAGGAAAGAGGCGCGGCTGGCGACATCGCTGTACGGCAGCGTACAGCCGTGCAGCCGAAAGCTCACATTGTTCGCGTCGCGACCGGCCCACCGACACGCCGCGCAGGCCAGATGCTTCTGCAGATTCTCGCTGCTCAGCTCGTAGTCGCGCCCGACCCGCCGCCCCAAGCGGACGAGGTTCACCCTGGCATTGCGCCTGCCGCCCTGCGTCTCACAATAGGCGTGAATGCCGTAGCCAAGCGCCAGATGTATGCCGAGCGTATCGATGACCAGCGGATACATGATCTCGGGCAACGGAAAAATCGTGCATGCTCGCCCTATTCCGAGTGCCAGTCGCGCCGCTCAAAATACACCGCCTTGGCGCGCTCATATTTAATCCATGCCACAGGATCACGCCGCCGCACGGCTTGGTTCCAGACGTTCAGCAGATCGGCCAGCTCGCCATCCGACAGATCACCATCCCGCCAAAGCCCGACCAGGCCGAGAAGCGAAGGCCCGCCCTTCAGGTGAACGACGACTTCGCTGAACTCATCCGCAATCCGCCTGTGCTGCATCTCATCCATCAT